>NZ_JAMYSC010000010.1:0-168300 GCF_040321755.1 Mesorhizobium sp. M0276
CGACCCCTAAGCTCCTCCCGCGAGCTCTTTCTACAACTATTTATTTGTTCTTCGCCTTTATCTCCATAAAAAACATCAACCCGCCGTTCTCATTATTGTTCAACTTTTATGGTCGACGCTGCCAAAACGGCCCGCAACCGTTGCCCCGAAGAACTCAACGACACGCTTTTCGCATTATTTTCTCAGAAAGTGAATCTCTCGGAATCGTAAGTACTTGCCAGTGAATCAACTCTCTGATTCTCTGTTCGAAAGCGTTTCCTGATTTGAGTCGTTCGACGCGTCACCCGCGTTTTCCGTCTGGGGGGCAACCTGCCGGGAGACTCGGACTCAATGTTGCGGAAAATCTTGGTTTTGGTCCGCCGTGAGAGGGGATACCGGGGAATGAAAAGCAAGCATGTGGCTGTCCTGCTGGGTGGTTTTTCGTCCGAGCGGCCCGTGTCTTTGTCTTCGGGAAAGGCTTGTGCCGATGCGCTCGAGCAGGAAGGTTACCCGGTCACCCGTGTCGATGTCGGGCGCGATGTCGGCTCCGTGCTTGCCGAGCTCAAGCCCGATGTCGTCTTCAACGCGCTGCATGGTCCCTTCGGCGAGGACGGTACCGTCCAGGGCATCCTTGAGTATCTCGGCATTCCCTACACTCATTCCGGCGTGCTCGCCTCGGCTCTGGCCATGAACAAGGAGCAGGCCAAGCGGGTTGCCAAATCGGTCGGTATCCCGGTCGCTGAATCGAAGGTCGCCAGCCGCTTCGCCATTCAGAACAAGCACCCGATGAAGCCGCCCTATGTGGTCAAGCCGGTCAATGAAGGCTCGAGCTTCGGCGTCGTCATCGTGCATGAAGGTCAGTCGCATCCGCCGCAGGTGATCGGCTCTTCCGAATGGAAATATGGCGATACCGTCATGGTCGAGCGCTACATCCACGGCCGCGAGCTGACCTGTGCGGTGATGGGTGATGTGGCGCTGGGGGTCTGCGAGATCATCCCGACCGGCCATTCCTTCTACGACTATGATTCAAAATATGTCGCTGGGGGATCAAAGCACGAATGCCCCGCAAAAGTTTCACCGAATATTTACCAAAAAATACAAACACTGGCGCTTAAGGCTCACCAAGCGATCGGCTGTCGGGGCGTTTCCCGATCGGATTTCCGTTATGACGATCGGCATTCCGAAAACGGCGAGATTGTCTGGCTCGAGGTCAACACCCAGCCGGGTATGACGCCGACGTCCTTGGTGCCTGAAATCGCCGCCCAGGCCGGGCACTCGTTTGGCGATTTGTTAAGTTGGATGGTGGAGGACGCTTCGTGTCTGCGTTGAAATGGGGACAGGGTAAGGAGAGGAGCGCGGCCGAGCCGGCGCTGTTCGGCCTGCCGTTGTCATCAGGCCATTTCGTGCTGCCGCGCGTGCTTCGCCGCCCTGTGCGTATTCTGGCCCGTCTCGGTGTTGGGGAATTCCAGGCGCCGCGCTTTTCCGCGGCGATGATGTCGGCCGTGCTGATCGCCTCGAGCAGTGCCTACGGCGCCTATCTCGGAGGCCACGTCGACGGCATCGTCCAGAGCATCACCGCCCGCACCGGCTTTGCCGTCGACCAGGTCAAGGTGGTCGGCAATCGGCAGACCTCGGAGATCGATATCCTCGACAGGCTCGAACTCGACGGCTGGACGTCGCTGATCGGCTTCGATGCGGCGGCGGCGCGCGAGCGGATTTCCGGCCTGCCATGGATCGAGGTCGCGGCGGTGCGCAAGGTCTATCCGCACACGCTGGAAGTGCGTGTCGAGGAGCGCGCCGCCTTCGCGCTTTGGCAGCAGGGTGACGAGCTGTCCGTCATCGAGAGGAATGGCGCCGTGATCGCGCCGTTCTCGGGCGGCAAGCAGGTGCTGCTGCCGCTGCTGATCGGCACCGGCGCCCCGGCGAGCGCGCCCGACTTTCTGGCCAAGATCGAAAAATATCCCGATCTCGCGAGCCGGATCAAAGGCTATGTCCGCGTCGGAGAAAGGCGTTGGGACCTGAAGCTCGACAATGGCATCACCGTCAAGCTTCCCGAGGATGGCGAGGATCAGGCACTCGCCGAACTCGTCAAGATGGATCATGAGAAGGGCCTGTTGTCGCGCGATATCGCCGCCGTCGACATGCGTCTGACCGACCGGCTGGTCGTGCAGTTGACGCCCGAGGCGGCGACGCAGCGCGAAGCCGCACTCAACGAAAAGCCCAAGAGCCTTAAGCACAAGCCGGAGACGAAGATATGAGCTGGCTTGGCGGTCATGGCGATGCCTCGTCGCGCCGGTCCGGCACCCTGACGGTGCTGGATGTCGGTTCGAGCAAGGTCTGCTGCATGGTGGCCAAGCTGAAGCCGAGTGATGACGGCAAGCTGCTGCGTGGCCGCTCCCACCGGATCCAGGTGATCGGCATCGGCCATCAGAAATCGCAAGGCGTGAAGTCTGGGGTCGTCGTCGATCTCGACCGCGCCGAGCATGCCATCCGGCTTTCCGTGGACGCAGCGGAGCGCATGGCCGGGCTGACCGTCGATTCGCTGATCGTCAACATGACCGCCGGCCGGCTGAAGAGCGAAGCCTTCTCGGCAACCATCAATCTTGGCGGCCACGAGGCCGACGAGGCCGACATCAAGCGCGTTCTCGGTGCCGGCGCCAAGCAGGCGC
The DNA here is from genome assembly GCF_040321755.1 of Mesorhizobium sp. M0276. Lineage (NCBI taxonomy): Bacteria > Pseudomonadati > Pseudomonadota > Alphaproteobacteria > Hyphomicrobiales > Phyllobacteriaceae > Mesorhizobium > Mesorhizobium sp. M0276. The sequence goes on from NZ_JAMYSC010000010.1 coordinate 2,649, forward strand.
TGAAGGCCGAGCGCGAGGTGATCCATTCGCTTCCCGTCGGCTTCTCGCTGGATGCCGAGCGTGGCGTGCGTGATCCGCGCGGCATGGTCGGCGACGCACTCGGCGTCGACATGCATGTGCTGACCGGCGACGCCGCTCCGATGCGCAACCTGGAGCTTTCCATCAACCGTTCGCATCTGTCGGTCGAGCGCATGGTGGCGACGCCCTATGCCAGCGGGTTGGCGGCCCTGGTCGACGACGAACTGGAAATGGGCGCGGCCTGCATCGACATGGGCGGCGGCACGACGACGATCTCGGTATTTTCGGAAGGCAAGTTCGTCCATGGTGATGCCATTGCCATCGGCGGCAATCACGTCACGCTTGATATGGCCAAGGGGCTTTCGACCTCGCTCGATGCCGCCGAACGGCTGAAGGTGATGCATGGTTCGGCGCTGCCGGGCAGTGCCGACGACCGCGACCTGGTCTCGATCCAGCCGATCGGCGACGATGGCGACGTGCCTTTGCAGATCCCACGCTCGGTGATGACGCGCATCGTGCGCGCGCGCATCGACGAAACGCTGGAATTGCTGCGCGACCGGTTGAACAAGTCCGGCTACGGCAATGCTGTGGGCAAGCGTGTCGTTCTGACCGGCGGCGCCAGCCAGCTTGCCGGCCTGCCCGAAGCAGCGCGCCGCATCCTGGGGCGTAATGTGCGCATCGGCCGTCCACTCGGCGTGGCCGGCCTGCCCGAAGCGGCAAAGGGGCCGGCGTTCTCGGCCGCGGTGGGGCTTCTGATCTACCCGCAGATGGCGAGCTTCGAGAGCCATCCGGCAAAAGGAATTTCCGGTCTCAGAATGACTGGAACGGGCGGAAAACTGCATCGCATGAGTCAGTGGTTGAGAGACAGTTTCTAATTGACGGGGACAGCCCCATAGGCGGCCGCGGCGGCGAAGCGGCGTGAAAGGCAAAGGACGGAGACAATGACCATCAATCTGCAAAAGCCGGACATCACCGAGCTTAAGCCGCGCATCACCGTGTTCGGTGTCGGCGGCGGTGGCGGCAATGCCGTCAACAACATGATCACCGCCGGGTTGCGCGGTGTCGAGTTCGTGGTGGCCAACACCGACGCGCAGGCGCTGACCATGTCGAAGGCAGGCCGCCTGATCCAGCTCGGCGCGCATGTCACCGAGGGCCTCGGCGCCGGCTCGCAGCCGGAAGTCGGCCGTGCGGCGGCGGAAGAGTGCATCGACGAGATCCTCGATCACTTGACCAACACCCATATGTGCTTCGTCACCGCCGGCATGGGCGGCGGCACCGGCACAGGTGCTGCTCCGGTCGTTGCCCGCGCAGCGCGCGAAAAGGGTATCCTCACCGTCGGCGTCGTCACCAAGCCGTTCCATTTCGAAGGCCAGCGCCGCATGAAGACAGCGGACTTCGGCATCGAGGAACTGCAGAAGTGCGTCGATACGCTGATCGTCATCCCCAACCAGAACCTGTTCCGGCTGGCCAATGACAAGACCACCTTCGCCGACGCCTTCGCCATGGCCGACCAGGTGCTCTATTCCGGTGTTGCCTGCATCACCGACCTGATGGTCAAGGAAGGCCTGATCAATCTCGACTTCGCCGACGTGCGCTCCGTCATGCGCGAGATGGGCAAGGCGATGATGGGCACCGGCGAAGCTTCGGGCGAGGGCCGTGCGATGGCCGCCGCCGAAGCGGCGATTGCCAACCCGCTTCTCGACGAGACCTCGATGAAGGGCGCAAAGGGCCTGCTGATCTCGATCACCGGCGGCCGCGACCTGACGCTGTTCGAAGTCGATGAGGCCGCAACCCGTATCCGCGAGGAAGTCGACCAGGACGCCAACATCATCCTGGGCGCCACCTTCGACGAGGAACTCGAGGGCGTCATCCGCGTCTCGGTGGTTGCTACCGGCATCGACAAGTCGGCGGCTGAAATCGCCGCGGCGCCGATCTCGATCCGCACCGCGCCTCCGAAGCCGGCCAGCCGCCCGGCCGTTGCCGCACCGGAAAGCCGCCCGGCTCCGGTCCAGCAGACCGCGTACGAACCGCGTGCCATCGACCCGGTCGCCGAAGCCATCCAGTTGGCCGAGGCAAATGCCGCGGCCATGGCACAGGCGCGTCCGGCTCCGGTCGCTCACGCCGAAGATTTCCGCCCGCAGAGCAAGATCTTCCAGGCGCCGCCAGCACAGCCGATGCCGCAGCCGGTGGTCCAGCAGATGCAGCCGGCTCCGCAGCCGCGCGAGATGCTGCGCGAAGCCCCGCAGCCGGTTGCCATGGCGCCGCAGCGCATGCCGCGCGTCGAGGACTTTCCGCCCGTCGTCAAGGCCGAGGTGGATGCCAAGAGCCGCCCGGCCGACCACGAGAACAACAGCGGACCGATGGGCCTGCTGAAGCGCCTGACCAACGGACTGACCCGCCGCGAAGAAGAGCCTGCACGGCTGCAGCCGGCGCAGCCACGCGAACCCAAGCTGCGCCAGGCCGCACCCGAAGTGCGCCGTCTCGCCAGCCAGGATGCGCAGCTCTACGCGCCGCGTCGTGGTCAGCTCGACGACCAGGGCCGCCTGACACCGCAGGTGAGGGCGACTCAGGAAGACGATCAGCTGGAGATTCCGGCGTTCCTGCGCCGCCAGGCCAATTGATTGGTAAACGGACTGTAATAGTTGTTAACAGGCAAGCGAGGAATCGCTTGCCTGTTAGCGTATTAAACGATGTGATTTCAATCACTTACAAAGTCGTGCCCATTCCAGTTTGTGGTTACACAGAGTAAGAAACCGTGATTTGGAGTCTCCCTGACGGGACATTATCTTCGCCGCCTACCATCGTCGGTTTGCCAGGATTTCGGGGGAAGTCGCCCTGCTTGCCGATTCACACAAGAGCCGCGCCCTCGGGCTGGAGAAGCGGACCTAGGCATTACGGGCTTATGGGGATTGTCTTGCACGACTATCAGACGACATTGAAGACGCGCGCGTCGCTTACCGGCACCGGCGTCCACAGCGGCAAGGAAGTTTCCATCAGCTTCATGCCGGCGGATGCCGACACCGGCATCGTTTTCCAGCTTTTCAGCGGTGCGGAGCAGGGCCGCGAGTTCCGGGCCTTGGTCTCGGAAGTCGGCGCCACCGACCTGTGCACCATGCTTGGTGATCCCGCCGGCGAGCACATCGCCACGGTCGAGCACATCATGGCTGCGTTGCTCGGGCTCGGTATCGACAATGTCGCCATCGAGATCGATGGTTCCGAGGTTCCGATCTTCGATGGCAGCGCCATGGCGTTCGTCGAAGCCATCGACCAGGCGGGCATCGAGACGCTGTCGGTCAAACGGCGCTATATCAGGGTCATCAAGCCGGTCCGCATCGAGAATGGCGCCTCGTGGGCAGAATTCAGGCCCTATGACGGCACCCGTTTCGAGATCGAGATCGACTTCGAAAGCCCGGCAATCGGCCGTCAGCTGTTCGCCTCCGACCTCAATGCCGATATTTTCCGCCGCGACATTGCGCGCGCCCGCACCTTCGGTTTCATGAAGGACGTCGAGCGGTTGTGGGCCGCCGGCTACGCGCTCGGCTCCTCACTGGAGAATTCGCTGGTGATCGGTGACGACAACCGCGTCATCAACATGGGCGGCCTGCGCTATCCCAATGAATTCGTGCGCCACAAGACGCTGGACGCCATGGGCGACCTGGCTTTGGCCGGCGCCCGCTTCATCGGCTGCTTCCGCTCCTATCGCGGTGGCCACAGGATGAATGCCGCGGCACTGCGCCGCCTGCTGTCGGATCGCACCGCGTTCGAAATCGTCGAGACGACACGCCGGGAGCGTGGCCGCAGCGCCGAGATGAACGCTGTCAACGCGCCGCTCTACGCGCCCTGGATGATCTGATTTTCTTATTTTTTCGTGTTCCATGACAGCCGGCCAGTGTTGCAGGAATGCACCACCCGTCGGTGAAATTGCACCGATGTTCAAGCTGTGTCTGGCCGCCATAAAAATGTGCGATTGGCCGGAGATAGCGTTGCCGGGCAAGGCGGTAATGGTTTATGGCTGCTGCCGTCGATTAGTGCATGGCGCTCAAAAGTGGGGACCAGTTTTGAGACAACGGCATGCATCAGACATTTAAATAACGCCGAAAGGGCGGAATCCAATCATGTTCTTCAAGCGAGTCGGTCAATCGAAAGCGCCGCAGAGGGCTGTTTTCCTGGCGCTTTCGGTGGTTGTTCCATCGCTCTTCCTGTCGGCCTGCATGTCGTCGGAGAAAGACATCGACCTGTCGACCTATGTCGACCAGACTGAACCGGCCGATGTTCTCTACAATCAGGGCCTTGCCAACCTCAACGCCGGACGCCTTCAAGAGGCGAGCCGCAAGTTCGACGCTGTCGACCGCCAGCATCCCTATTCGGAGTGGGCCCGCAAATCGATGGTGATGGGCGCTTTCGCCGACTATCGCCAGGGAAATTACGACGAGGCGATCGGCTCGGCCAAGCGCTATCTCACGCTCTACCCGTCGACCGATGACGCGGCTTACGCGCAGTACATCATCGGCTTGAGCTACTACCGGCAGATCAAGGATGTGACGCAGGATCAGAAGGAAGCGCGTCAAACCGTGCAGACGATGCAGGATCTGGTGACGCGCTGGCCGACATCGGAATATGTCGACGACGCCAAGGAAAAGATCCGTTTCGCCAACGATCAGCTGGCCGGCAAGGAGATGCAGATTGGCCGCTACTATCTCGAGCGCCGTGAATACATCGCCGCCGTCAAGCGCTTCCGCACCGTGGTGGAGAACTATTCCAACACGCGCCATGTCGAGGAGGCACTCGCCCGCCTGACCGAAAGCTATTACGCGATGGGCCTGACCTCCGAGGCCCAGACCGCCGCCGCCGTGCTCGGCACCAACTACCCCGACAGCTCATGGTACAAGGATTCCTACAAGCTCTTGCAGAGCAATGGGCTTGCACCGCGCGAAAATGCCGGCTCGTGGATATCCAAGGCCGGGAAGATGATCACCGGCGCCTGACGCTAAGCAGGCGTCCGGGCTTCGGCAACGCGACGCCCGGTTGGTTTTCTTCTCTTTGCTTGTCGCAGGTTCTTGCCGCAAAACCGCACGACACCTTTGCGGAACCTGCGTAGAGCATTCGGCCCGAAGCGTGCATGGCGCTTTTTCGGATTGATCCGATGCTCAAACAAAAAGATAGTGCGGCGCTGCGACCGCAATTGGTCGCGTGCCGTTCTAGATTCGGGTTCTGATGCTTTCCAGACTGTCGATCCGCGATATCGTCCTGATCGAGAAGCTGGATATCGACTTCCAGCCGGGTCTTTCGGTGCTGACCGGCGAAACCGGCGCCGGCAAATCCATCCTGCTCGATGCCTTGTCGCTGGCGCTTGGCGCGCGCGGCGACGCATCGCTGGTGCGCCATGGCGCGGCGCAAGGACAGGTCATCGCTGTCTTCGACGTGCCGCGCAACCATCCGGCCCGCACGCTGCTTGCCGACAACGCCATCGAGGATGACGGCGACATCATCCTGCGCCGCTTGCAGACGGCGGATGGCCGCACCCGCGTTTTCGTCAACGATCAGCCCTCAAGCGTCACCTTGATGCGCGATGTCGGCCGCGCGCTGGTCGAGATCCATGGCCAGCACGATGAACGCGCGCTGGTCGATCCCGGCGCGCACCGCGAGGTGCTCGACGCCTTCGGCGGCCATCTCGGCGCTGTTCGCTCGACGGGCGAGGCATGGCGGCACTGGCGCGCCTGCGAGCAGGAGCTGTCGCGACACCGTGCCAAGGTGGCGGCGGCCGCGCGCGAGGCCGACTATTTGCGCGCAGCGGTCGCGGAGCTGACAAAGCTCGATCCGCAGCCGGGCGAGGAGACCGACCTCGCAGAATTGCGCGCGTCGATGATGCGGGCCGAAAAGATCGCATCGGAAATCCATGATGCGCAGGATGTGCTGTCCGGCCCGTCCTCGCCCTTGCCGCAATTGGCGAGCCTGCTGAGGCGGCTGCAGCGCAAGGTGACGGAGGCGCCGGGCTTGCTCGATGACGTGGTCAAGTCGCTCGACGAGGCGATGCTGTCGCTCGACGCGGCGCAATCGGGCGTCGAGGCAGCGTTGCGCGCCACCGAATATGATCCGCAACGGCTGGAGAAGGCGGAGGAGCGGCTGTTTTCGCTGCGCGCCGCCTCGCGCAAGCACAGCGTCGCCGTCGATGACCTGGCGCAGCTGCGCGACACGATGGTTGCCGACCTTGCCGATCTCGATGCCGGCGAGGAACGCCTGCACGGGCTGGAAAAGCAGGCCGCAGCGGCCCGCGAGACCTATGACATTGCCGCCGCGCAGCTATCCTCGCTTCGTCATGCGGCGGCTATCGGCCTGACGAAGGCGGTGATGGCGGAATTGCCGGCACTGAAGCTCGAACGCGCCGCTTTTATCGTGGAGATGAAAAGCGAGGCCGAGAGCCGCATGGAAGACGGCATCGACCAGATCGAGTTCTGGGTGTGCACCAACCCAGGCACGCGGCCCGGGCCGATGATGAAGGTCGCGTCCGGCGGCGAGCTTTCGCGTTTCCTTTTGGCGCTGAAGGTAGCGCTGGCCGATCGTGGCTCGGCGCCGACGCTGGTCTTCGATGAAATCGACACCGGCGTGGGCGGCGCCGTCGCGGACGCCATCGGCCAGCGGCTGGCGCGATTGTCGAAGCGCGTCCAGGTGCTCTCGGTCACGCATGCGCCGCAGGTGGCGGCGCGCGCGGCAACCCATTTCCTGATCTCCAAATCCGGTACCACCGACCGTGTCGCCACCGGCATTGCCGAGATGGACCGGCCGGCGCGGCAGGAAGAGATCGCGCGCATGCTGGCCGGCGCCACCATCACCGACGAGGCCCGCGCCGCCGCCGAGCGGCTTCTGCGTGAGAACACCGGCGCTTCCTGACGGCGCTGCTTGGGATCGGGAGTGCTTCCAGCTGGTCAAAATCCGGCGTCCCACAGAGTCAGCATATGGCTCCATCCCGCTGTTTAGGCGTGGTTTTGTCAGAATTTCAGCTCCCGTCCATCCGAATCCTGATCTATTGTCCCGAGCCAACAGCAGCCAGGTGCAAAACCATGTCCGAGAAGCCAGTTGATGCCCTGACCGAAATCGAGGCCGAAGCCGAGCTGAAGCGCCTGGCGGAACAGATCGCCGAGCACGACCGGCGCTACCATACCGAAGACGCGCCTGTTATCACGGACGCCGAGTATGACGCGCTGGCGCGGCGCAATCTCGCCATCGAGGAGCGCTTTCCGGCGCTGGTGCGCGAAGATTCGCCCTCGCGCAGAGTTGGTGCGGCACCGGCGGAAGGCTTTACCAAGGTGCGCCATGCGGTGCCGATGCTCAGCCTCGCCAAGGCGTATACCGACCAGGATGTCATCGATTTCATCGAGCGTGGCCGGCGGTTCTTCGACCGCGACAAGGACCTCGACATCGCCTTCACGGCCGAGCCGAAGATCGACGGGCTGTCGGCTTCGCTGCGCTACGAGAAGGGCATGTTCGTGCAGGGTGCGACGCGCGGCGACGGTGCCGTCGGTGAGGACATCACCGCCAATTTGAGGACGATCGCCGACATCCCTGCGAAACTGAAAGGCTCGGGCTGGCCCGAAATCATCGAGATCCGGGGCGAGGTCTACATGACCTATGCGGAATTCGAAGCGTTGAAGCAACGCTCGGCGGCAGTCGGCGGCCAGGACTATGTCAATCCGCGCAACACGGCGGCCGGGTCGCTGCGCCAGAAGGATCCGTCCGTCACCGCCAGCCGCAACCTCAAATTCTTCGCCTATGCCTGGGGCTACACGACAGCGGATCCTGCTCCGACCCAGTATGATTCGGTACAGAAGTTCGCGGAGTGGGGATTCAAGATCAGTCCTCTGATGGTACGGGCGAAATCGGCCGATGACCTGATCGAGCATTATCATCGGATCGAGGAGCAGCGCTCGGCGCTGGGCTACGACATTGACGGCGTCGTTTACAAGGTCGACCAATTGGAGCTGCAGCGCCGATGGGGCTTCGTCACCGGCGAACCGCGCTGGGCCGTCGCGCACAAATTTCCGGCCGAACAGGCGATGACGACCGTGCTCAAGATCGATATCCAGGTCGGCCGCACGGGAACGCTGGCGCCGGTTGCGCGGCTGGCGCCGGTCACGGTCGGCGGCGTCGTGGTCGAGAACGTCACGCTGCACAATGAGGACTACATCAAGGGCCTGGACAGCACCGGCCAGCCGATCCGCGACGGCATCGACGTGCGCATCGGCGATACGGTGGTGATCCAGCGGGCCGGCGATGTCATTCCGCAGATCGTCAGCGTCGTCATCGACAAGCGGCCGCCCGACGCCGTGCCATACGAGTTCCCGCACACCTGTCCGATCTGCGGTTCGCCGGCGACGCGCGAGATCAACGAGAAGACCGGCAAGGAAGATTCCCGCCGGCGCTGCACCGGCGAACTGATTTGTCCGGCGCAGGCGGTGGAAGGATTGCGCCACTTCGTGTCACGTGGCGCCCTGGATATCGAAGGCCTGGGGGCGGAGAACATAGACACTTTCTTCAATGCGGGATTGATCAAGACTGCCGCCGATATCTTCACGCTCAGGGATCGGCGCCCGGCGGTCACCAGGGCACTCGCTGAACGGCGCGAGGAGCAGGCGAGGCAGCGCGAGGCCGCATCGGGCAAGACGCGCAAGAATGTACGCAGCGTCGAGGATCGCAATTACGAAGGGTTAGACAAGCTGTTCGCGGCGATCGACTCGCGCCGCGAGCCGGAACTCGACCGTTTCATCTTCGCACTCGGCATCCGCCATATTGGCGAAACGACGGCCGCAGTGCTTGCCCGGACGTTCTCGACCATCGAGGAGTTGATCCGCGTCGGCAAGGAGACAGCGGCCGCTGCCGATCCGCACAGTGTCTTCCCGTCGGTCAACGGCATCGGCGACACGGTTATCAATGCGCTGCGCGATTTCTTCGGCAATCAACGCAATGACGACGCGCTCGACGCGCTGCTCAAGCAGGTCAAGCCGAAGCCTTATATCGTCAACGTCTCGGCCGACAGCGAGGTCGCCGGCAAGACGATCGTATTCACAGGCTCGCTGGAGAAGATGACACGCTCCGAAGCCAAGGCGATGGCGGAGCGTCTCGGCGCCAAGGTTGCAGGCTCGGTTTCGGCGAAGACCGATCTCGTCGTGGCCGGGCCCGGTGCCGGCTCCAAGCTGAAGCTCGCCAGCGAACACGGCATCGAGGTGATCGACGAGGACGCCTGGCTGGCGCGGATCGGCAAGGCATGACTGGATCGTTCACCGGCTTCGGCCCCAAAGCCATTCCGTTCCTTAAGGCACTGGATTTCCACCAGAGCCGCGAGTGGTTCCTGGCGAATCGCGACATTTTCGAAAAGGATTTGCGCGATCCCTTCGGCGATCTTGTCGAGACGCTGACGGAGCGCTTCGCGAAGGCCGGCATCGGCCTGCGCGGCGACCGCAAGAAATCACTGTTCCGGATCAATCGCGACGTGCGCTTCGCCAAGGACAAGCGGCCCTACAACCGGCATCTGTCGGCCATCCTGTCGCCCGACGGCACCAAGATGGAGCAAGGGGTGTTCTACGTGCATATCGGGCTGGAGCGCTGCTTTGCCGGCGTCGCCTGGTGGCAGCCGGAGCCGGCGCTGCTGCTGGCGATGCGAAAAGCCATCGCGACAAGGCCGGACGATTTTCGCGCCCTGGTGGCGGCGTTGAAGAAGAACCGTCTTGAACTCGAGACCGAAGGCCGCATGAAGCGCACCCCACGCGGCTTCGAGCATATCAGCGATGCAGATCTGGTCGCCGCTATCCGCAACCGGCATTTTGTCGTCCAGCACCTCATCGATCAGGAGGGAATTCATGAGGCTGATCTGGTCGACGAGCTCGTCGATTTCACCTTGCGTGCCAAGCCGCTGCTCGACTGGGGCCGAGCGATCGAGGGCAAGGTTTCGGAGCATTGGGCCACCCCATAGCCGTTTCGGCTTTCAAGTCGAAGCGAAGGCCGATGCACGGCCTGGTTGCTTTGTGAGTGCAGTTATGCTATGTATTTAGCCATGGTGCTGATTTGCGCCAGTAACCCGCCGCAGAGGCGGGTTTTGCGTTTCGGGTCCTGGCGCCGTCCTGCACAGCCGATGAAGCACAGGCGAGTGCGCCTGTAGGGCGCCAACTGAATCAGGGAATCACACGGCGCGCGTATCGCGGCCTTGCTAGATCAGGACATATCAGTTTCGCTGATTTGTTGGCTCAAGCGAATTCGTCTGACTTTTCAACCGCGCACCCCTAAATACCGGCGCGACGTTAGGAATGTGACATGTCGGCTGAGACCTTGACTACGAATTCCGTGAACAGCGATTTCTGGCAAGGTGTTCGGCTCTCGATGCCTGTCGTGGTGGCGTCGGCGCCGTTCGCGGTGTTGTTCGGCGCGCTCGCCGTCGACAATGGCTTCTCGGTCCTCGAAGCCTTCCTGATGAGCGCGCTGATCTTCGGTGGCGCCAGCCAGATGGTCGGCATCCAGCTGTTTGGCCAGCATGTGGCGCCGTGGTTGATCGTGCTGTCGATCTTTGCCGTCAATTTCCGCCATGTGCTCTATTCCGCCGGCATCGGCCGGCGCATCGCGCACTGGCCCGTCATCAGCCAAGCGCTCGGCTATTTCATCCTTACCGATCCGCAGTTCGCGGTGGCCGAGGCGAGGGCGCAATCCGGCCAGACGGTCGGCTTTGCCTGGTATCTGGGACTTGGACTGCCGGTCTACCTGTTCTGGATCGTCGAAAGTGCGCTTGGCGCGGTGTTCGGCAAGCTTATCCCCGACACGCATGCGCTGGGCATCGACTTCCTGCTGCCGATCTATTTTCTTGGTCTGGTGCTGGGCTTCCGCAAGCGGCCGCTGTGGCTGCCGGTGGTCATCGCCAGTGGCGCCGCCTCGATCATCGCCTACAAGACGGTGGGCTCGCCCTGGCATGTCTCGATCGGCGCGATTGCCGGTGTGCTGCTGGCGGTCATCCTGCCTCCCCACCACAGCGGCGTGAAGGCACGGCCATGAGCACGACATTCTGGATCATCATCGCCGGCGCGATCGCCACCTATCTCACGCGCATTGGTGGGCATCTGGTCATCTCCCGCTTCGACACCATCCATCCGCGCGTCGAGGCAGGCCTCAATGCCGTGCCGGCGGCGGTGCTGACGACGCTGGTGGCGCCGGAGCTGTTGAATGCCGGACCGGCGGAATGGGCAGCGTTGGTCGTCACATCAGTGGTTTCGCTGCGTGGCGGACTGATGTCGATGTTCCTGGCGGGGGCTGCGGTGCTGATCGTCGCTCGGCAGATCGTCGGGTGATCGACTTTTACCTTCGCGATAAGCCACGCATGCGCTTCGTCTAAGCGCCGACGAGCAGGCGAACGCAAACCCTCGTCAGGGGCGCTTCCTGAACATCGCAGCGACCCGGACCACGCCCAGCCAGATCGACTCCGACCTCTCCTGATGGGCGCGGCGTACGGCGCCAGCATAGATGATCTCACGCTGTTTGGGCGTCAGCGCGTTAAGTTCGATGGGCCGACGGCCGAAGGGTTCAGATACCATTTCGATCTCCGTGGCTGGCTGTCTTGATCGGTGCCAACACCGGCAATTTACGTGATGCGATTCATCACATACAATGAATAATCAAGATGTCTTTATTCTCTAGGAGAGATGGATGGACCTGTCGGATCTCCGCATTTTCCGCATGGTGGTGCGCGAGGGCGGAATCACCAGGGCGGCGGAAAAGCTGTTTCGTGTGCAGTCGAACGTGACCACACGCGTCCGGCAGCTCGAAGAAGATCTGGGTGTGCGGTTGTTTATCCGCGAGGGCAAGCGATTGCACGTGTCGCCTGCCGGCCGACGGTTGATCGAATATGCGGACCGGTTGTTGGCGCTTGCGGAGGAGGCCCGAACAGCAGTGCTTGATCCGCGCCCACGCGGCACTCTGCGGCTTGGCGCCATGGAAAGTACCGCCGCGGCTCGACTTCCTGGTCTCCTCGCCGAGTACCACGCATGCTATCCCGAAGTAGAGATCCAACTGCGCACCGGCAACCCGCAGGTTCTCGCGGCCGCAATGCTTGCCGGCGAACTCGACGCCGCGCTCGCAGCCGAGCCAATCGCCGACAATCCGTTCGAAAAACAACCTGCATTTCGAGAGGAATTGGTCATTGTCTCGGCGGCATCGCGCGTTTCAGTCGAGAACCGCCTTGATATGCCCAAAACCATGATTGCCTTTGAACATGGCTGCCCGCATCGCAAGAGACTGGAAGAATGGTATACGCGCCGAGGGTTTATGGCCGAGCAAATCATTGAACTCGGTTCATACCATGCCATGCTTGGTTGCGTGGTTGCTGGTATGGGCATAGCGCTGATGCCGAAAAGTGTGCTTTCGGGTTTTCCTGAAAGCGGCAGGCTGCGGCTGCATGAACTACCTTCGGAAGAAGACAATGCACTCACAGTATTGTTCTGGCGCAAGGGGGCCAGTTCTCCCAATGTTCAGGCTTTGCGGGAGATGCTTGCAAAACAAGGCCCCCCAATCTCAGCCAAAACAGCCACTGCGACTACTGCTTGAGATCGTGCGGCAGCGGCGCCGTCGCTTTCTCCAACCAGGCCAGCGTCTCGCCGTCGAGCATCGGTCCGATCTCGGCCAGCACGCGCGCATGATAGGTGTCGAGCCAATGCAGTTCGTCGCGCGTCAGCAAATCCGATCGCACCAGCCTGGTATCGATCGGCGCCAGCGTCAGCGTCTCGAAGCCGTGCATGGCGATGTCGCCGCCCTCGATCGCTTCGGCCGGCGTGACCAGGATGAGGTTCTCGATGCGAATGCCGTAGGCACCTTCCTTGTAGTAGCCCGGCTCGTTGGACAGCATCATGCCTTCCAACAGTTTCTCGGTGCCGGTGCGGGCAATGCGCTGCGGCCCTTCATGCACGGCCAGATACGAGCCGACGCCATGGCCGGTGCCGTGGGCGAAGTCGCAGCCGTGCTTCCACAGCGCCATGCGGGCGACAGCATCGATTTCCGAGCCGCGCGTGCCGGCGGGGAAGCGCAGTGTGGAAATGCCGATCATGCCTTTCAGCACCAGCGTGAAACGCTCGCGCATCTCCTCAGTCGGCTGGCCGATCGGCACGGTGCGCGTGATGTCGGTGGTGCCGTCCTGATACTGCGCACCGGAATCGAGCAGGAACAGTTCGCCGGCCTTAAGCTTTCGGTTGGTGGCGCGCGATACGCGGTAGTGCATGATGGCGCCGTTCGGGCCGGCGCCGGAAATGGTGTCGAAGGCGACGTCGCGCAGCGGCATCTGGGTTTCTTCACCTGTCTGCCGGCGCGTCTCCTCCAGCCTGGTGACGACGGATATCTCGTCGAGCGAGCCGGGCTTCTGCCGCTCCAGCCAGCACAAAAGCTTCGCCACGGCGGCGCCATCACGGCGATGCGCGGCGCGCGAGCCGTTGATCTCGGCCTGGTTCTTGGTGGCCCGCGGGATGCGGGCGGGGTCGGGTGCCGCAACCACGGTGCCGCCATTGGCCTCAACCAGCATGCGCAGCCTGTCTGCTGCCAGCACCGGGTCGAGCGCGATTTTCGCGCCGCCCTTGGCGAGGGCCACGATCGCCGCTTCGAATTCGCTGGGCTCATGCGGTTCGGCGAGCTGGGTGAGGTAGGCCGCGACCTGACGCGAGAATTTGCGCCGGTCCATGAAAAGCTGGTGCGACCCGTCGGCGGCGAGGATGGAGAAACCAAGCGCCAGCGGCGTGTGCGGCACGTCGCCGCCGCGAATATTGAAGGCCCAGGCGATGGAGGAAGGGTCGGTGAGCACGGTGTGGGTGGCGCCGTCCTTGGCGATCGCACTTGCCAGCCGCGCCAGCTTGTCTTTGGCCAATTCGCCGGCAAAGCCGATCGGGTGAAGCTCGACGGGGGCCATCGGCGCCTCGGGCTGGTCCTTCCAGACGATGTCGATCGGGTTCCTGTCGAGCGGCACCAGCACGGCGCCTGACTTGTCGGCCGAGGCCTGCAGCGCCTTGACGTCGCTGATCGTGTGCAGCCATGGGTCGAAGCCAAGCCGCGCGCTCTTGCCGAGGTTGTCCTTGAGCCAGACGGCGGGCGGGTTATCGACCAGGCTTTCGATTGCAAAAATGTCGAGATCGACCTCGCCGCGCACCTGCAGCGTGTAGCGCCCATCGACGAAGACGAAGGCGCGGTCGCGCAGGACGATGGCGACACCGGCCGAGCCGCTGAAGCCGGTCAGCCATTTCAACCGCGCCGAACGTTCGGCGACATATTCACCCTGGTGCTCGTCGGCGCGCGGCACGATGAAGCCGTCCAGCCCATTGGCTTCAAGCCATTGGCGCAGCAGCGCCACGCGCGGTTTGCCGACGGCCGGGTCGCCCGCGGAATCGAAGGTCTGGAACATGGTGGCCTCCTGCAGTCAGTACAACCGTAGCGTACGGTCGCGGAAACCGGAATCGATTTCCGGCAGCGGCAAATTGCTACGGCATCAATTGACTGACAACCGGCGGACCTTGGTCCAAGCTCGTTCTCGGCTTCAATGTTTGAGGTGGATGGTCACCCAGCCTTCGCGATGCAGGGTTCTGACATGCCGGAAGTTCTGGCCGACATAGGCCGAGACGACGGCATCGCGCTGCCGCTCGAGGATGCCCGACAGCACGATCGAGCCACCGAGGGCGATGTGATCGGCCATTAGCGGGGCCAGCCGCATCAGCGGCCGTGCCAGTATGTTGGCGACGATGAGATCGAAAGGCGCGCGTTTGCCGAAGATCGGGTGGTGAAAGCCTGGAGCGGTGACCGTTTCCACCAGCGCCTTGACTTGGTTGAGCCGCGCATTGGCGGCCGCCACTCTCACCGCCACCGGATCGATGTCGGTGGCCAACACGGGAATACGCGCCAGCTTGGCGACAGCAATTGCCAGCACAGCACTACCAGTGCCGAGGTCGAGCGCGTTGCGCGGGTGCTCGCGCCGGACCACTTTTTCCAGCATTTCCAGGCAGCCGGCCGTGGTGCCGTGGTGGCCGGTGCCGAAGGCGAGGCCGGCCTCGATCTCGATTGCGAACTCGCCGCTATGGCGTTTTTTGCGATCATGCGCGCCGTGGACGAAGAAACGGCCGGCGCGCACCGGCTTCAGCCCTTCCAGCGAGCGTGACACCCAGTCGATGTCAGGCAGGCTCTCGCGCTCGATCGGCTTCGACAGCGAAAGCCCGGCAAGGACGTCCTTCAAGCGGGCCTCGACCGCATCGACGTCGCCATCGGCGTAGAGCGACACTTCGTGGATGTCCTTGTCCTCGTCGACCTCGAGCAGGGCGATCGGCAGGCCTTCATCCTCGAAGGCCGCCTCGAGCGCCGCGAAAATGCGGATCGACTCGATCTTTCCGATGGAGAAGTAGAGGCGCGTCTGGGTCATGAAATCGTGATCAGCTCTTCGCCGCCAGCCGCTTCAGTTTGGTGATGGCCGTTTCCGAACTTTCGCCATAGGCGATGGTGCCGGCAAAGTCACCCTTGGCGTTGAGCAGCAGCACCGAAGCGGTGTGGTCCATCGTGTAGTCGCCGTCGCCGGTGTCGACCTTCTTCCAGTAGATGCCGAACGACTTGGCCATCGCATGGACCTTGTCTGGATCGCCGGTGATGCCGGTGATCCGGTCGGAGAAATTGCTGACATAGGCGTTCATCACCGCTGGCGTGTCGCGCTCCGGATCGACCGAGACGAAATAGGCGTGCAGGTTCTTGCCGTCGTCGCCGAGCGACTTCAGCCAGCCGGCCAACTCGAACAGCGTGGTGGGGCAGACCTCGGGGCAATGGGTGAAGCCGAAGAAGACGACGCTGGGCTGGCCCCTGAAGGCAGCTTCGGTGATCGGCGCGCCTTTCTGGTCGACCAGGGTAAAGGCGGCGCCGAAAGGCTCGCCGCCATAGTGGCCGCGGTACCAGTCGAAGGTCAGCCAGCCGATGCCGGCCGCCATCAGGACGAGAATGCCGATCAGGATAGAACGCATCATCAGTAAGGTCCGTCTTGCAATTTCTTCGGCGTGCCGGCCAAAACCAGGCGAGCCCTTGGTTCGGCGAACAGTCTTAGCGGTTTGACCGGGTACACGCAAAGGTGCCGCGTTGACGCAACCGGCCATGGCGGATGCGGCGTTTTCATCCGGTGCCGCCGCTTGCAATGCCGTGCTCTTCGCCCCACCTGAGACCGGCAAACTCGAACCCCGGAGGCTACCTTGCAAGGATCGATTGGGCGAAAACTGGTCGGTGGCGCCTTAGCCATGTGCCTTGTCCTCGGCGCCGGTGCGGCCCTTGCCGAAGAAGTCGGCAAGGTCGGCGTCGACTGGCTCGGCAACGACATCATCGTCGAGGCGATCAAGGATCCGAAGGTGGACGGCGTGACCTGCCACGTCTCCTATTTCGATCGCGGCATCATCGATCGCCTGCACAAGGGCAACTGGTTCGAGGATCCGTCCGATTCCTCGATCTCCTGCCGCCAGACCGGTCCGATCATCATCGGCGACATCGACATGAGCGAACGCGGCGAGGAAGTGTTCAAGCAAGGCATCAGCCTGATCTGGAAGAAGCAGGTGGTGAACCGCATCTACGACAAGCCCAACGAGACGCTGATCTATCTCTCGCATTCGCGCCAGGTGCAGAACGGCTCGGCCAAAATGTCGGTCACCACCGTGCCGCTCTACGGCCAGAACGTGGTCTGGAGCAAAGGCAAGCCTCAATAGGGGCTTCAGCTCTTTCGCGGAACCGGTAGACGGACGATTGGTCCCGCTTGCGGGACCAATCGCTCTGACGTAAAGCCGCCGGCATGGATCGTTCCGAAAATCTCGTCCCGAAGGATTCCGAGCCGCGCATCCATCCGACCGCGGAACTGAAGGCGTGCAGGCTCGGCCGTTATGCCTCGATCGGCGAGCGGGTGGTGCTGCGTGAGGTGAGCGTCGGCGACTTCTCCTATTTCGAGCGCCACTCGGAAGCGATCTACACGACGATCGGGAAATTCTGCTCGATCGCCGCCAACAGCCGCATCAATGCTCTGGAACATCCCATCGAGCGGCTGACACAGCACAAGGTCAGCTACCGGCCGAACGAGTATTTTCGCTGGCTGGGCGTCGATGCTGCATTCCGCGCACGGCGGCAGGCGAAAGCAGTCACCATCGGCCACGATGTCTGGATCGGCCATGGTGCGGTGATCATGCCCGGCGTCACCATCGGCAATGGCGCCGTCATTGGCGCCAACGCGGTGGTGACACAGGACGTGGCGTCCTATGCAATCGTTGCAGGCGTGCCGGCGAAGGCGCTCAGATCTCGCTTTCCGGCCGTCATCGCGGCCCGGATCGAAGCTCTCGCCTGGTGGGATTGGCCGGTCGAAAAGCTCGCCAGAGCGGTTCCCGACATGCAGGCAATGCCGATCGAGGCATTCCTTGACCGCTGGGAAAACGAGGGGGCCTGACCTTCCGCAGATGCGGCTCAGTTGGCGGCCAATCGACGCCCGAGGCTTAACGGATCGGCGTCTCGCCACGAAACAGTGGCTGGTGCGCCCGCATCAAGGCGGCAATCCGGTCGGCGACCTTTCGTACCGGCGGGGAGTGACGTTCCTCATGATGGGTGACGATCCATTGGTCGGTTTCGAGTTCGGGGATAGGCTGAGCGACGCGAACCAGCCGCGGGTCGCCGTCACCGACGAAGCAGGGAAAGACCGAAAGGCCGGCGCCGGCGGCCACCAGTTCGCGCACCGAATGGGTGTTGTTGCCGCGCACGGCGATGCGGTCGCCGTGATGGGCTTGTAGCCAGCGCGCCGAGGCAATGTTCGCCCCTTCGCCGGTGACGCCGACGAACAACCCGGCGGCGATGCCGTTGATCAGGTGGCGCCCGGAATAAATGGCGTGGGCGACCTTGCCGCTCTGACGGCCGGCCAGCCACTGCTCGGTCGGGCGGTCGCTGCGGATACCGATGTCGGCGTCACGGCGACCGATGTCGACCCGGTCGGTGGTGGTGACGAGCTCCACCCTTATGCCGTCGTCGACCGTCCAGATCTCGCCGATATGGGTGGAAATGAAGGCCGAAGTCCACGGCCCGGCCGACACACGGACAATGCGGTCGGGCAGGCTTCCTTCGCGCCAGCGGGTCAGCGACTGCATTGCTGCCTCGACGTCTTCGGCGCGCCGCAGCAGTTCTTCACCGACCGGGGTCAGCCGGTAGCCGGTCTGCTGACGCACGAACAGCGGTTCACCGATTTGCCTTTCGAGCGCGGTGACGCGTCGTCCAAGGGTGGCTGCGCTGAGGCGCGTGGTTCCTGTCGCTGCGCTCAAGCCACCCAGCCGCGCAACGACGAGAAACAATCTTAGATCGTCCCAGCCGATGTCCATTTTGCAGAAATGAAAAACTCCTTGCGACCGTGGCTGTAGCGCGAAGCCGGCATCACGCGCAAGTATGCAGGCATTGGAAGCATTGGACAATCCTGCTTGGCAGGATGGCGATAAGCGCGTCGGCTGGTTGACGAGCCAGCGCAATCCTTTCGATCTCGCATACGCTTCGCGCAGATGCTTTGCGCTTTCGACCAACCCGAGCGCGCGGCCACTTTGCGCGCCAAAGGAGACGATCATGTTGTATGAACTTCGATTCCATTTCGCCCGCTGGCTTGCCTATCGCCGGACGCTTGCGAGCTTGAGGCGGGCCCCGGACAGCACATTGGCGGACGCCGGCATTTCTCGCGAAGAGATCCGCGAGCGTGCCCGCCACGCCAGCTTGCGACTTTGAGACAATGGAGGCGGGCAGATGATGGTGCTTTGGGAAGATCGCTCGGTACCACGCATCGGGATCTGGCGGTCGTGGTGCCGTCCGGCGCTTCAGGGGAACCGCTCTGCGCACTCTCCGCAGTGAAACCCCTTCCGCCATGCGGGGGTGGCGCGGCGGAAGGGGCCGCTGTGAAGCGGGAGGAACAGGCACTCTTGCCTGCACCGTTACTGTGCCAGTAAACCAATAAAGTGTGGCTTTGCCGCAATTCTCCATATGCGTGCATTAAATTGTATTGTTTGCGCGGGGAACCTCGAGCGGTCGCCGATTGTTTCTCATCGCGCGGCAAGGGACTTCGATAGATGGAAAAGCATTTCACCAAGATCGCCAACTGGGTCGCTCATGTAGCCGGCCTGCCGCTGACATTTGCCGTCTGCTGCCTGATCGTCGTCGTCTGGGCGATGACCGGTCCGTTCTTCGGCTTTTCGGATACCTGGCAACTGGTGATCAATACCGGCACAACCATCATCACCTTCCTGATGGTGTTTCTCATCCAGAACACCCAGAACCGCGACGGCGCAGCGATCCAGGCCAAACTCGACGAACTGATCCGGGTCGGCAAGGGCCACAACCACTTCATCGGTATCGAACACCTGACCGAATCCGAAGTCGAGGAAATCCGCGAAAAATGCGAGCGTGCGGCGAAGCGGCATGACGAGAATATCGCCGCCATGGCGGCCAAGAAGGCCGTGGAGCAGAAGCGCGGGTCGAAAAAGCACGCGGCCTGAAGATCAGCCTTTCATGAACGCCGCGAACGACTCCTTGTAGTCCGGGTGCCAGCGCGAGAGGGCAGGGCGGTTTTCGATGATGTCGCCGATCGCCCACGCCATGCGCTTCTCATCCAACGGCCGCGCCGCCTCATTGTCCGGGCACAAGATGTAAAAGTCGCCCCTGGTCAGCGATTCCAGCATGAAATCAATGACCTGTTCGCCGGTCCAGGCGCCGGCCGGTTTTTCCGTCGCGCCTTCGGTCAGGCCGGTATAGGTGAAGCCGGGGATCAGCAGATGGGCTGCGACATGGGCGCCGGGTTCGTTGCGTAGTGCATGCGCCAAGCCTTCGGTGTAGGTCTTCACCGCGGCCTTGGAGACATTGTAGGCGAGGTTGCCGGGCGGCGTGGTGATGCCTTGCTTGGAGCCGGTGTTGACGATCAGGCCTGGCTTGGCCGAGGCCAGCATACGCGGCGCGAAGGCCCCGACGCCATGCACGACGCCCCAGAAATTGATGTCCAGCAGTCGTTTCCAGGCATTGCGGTTTTCCCAGGGCTTTCCGGGATTGTCGCCGACGCCGGCATTGTTCATCAGCAGCGACACATCGTCGAAGGCGCCGAACGCCCTTTCGGCGAGGCGGTCCACCTCATCCGCCTTCGAAACGTCGGCGGCGACGGCAAGCACGGCATCATCTCCGGCAATCGCGGCGACGGCTCGCGAGGCGTCGTCAAGGCGCGCGCCGCCAATGTCGGCCAGCACGATCTTCATGCCCATCAACGCAAGCCGCTTGGCGGCCGCAAGACCGATGCCGCTGGCGGCGCCAGTGATGACGGCGGCGTTGCCTCGGCCAAGCGCGGGCAGGACTGTCTGGATCTCGGCGTCGGTCATCATGGGCGATGGTTCCTTCTTTCGATGGCGCCGAACTTAGCGCCCGAACGGGCTTGCGCAAGCCTCTGATCGCCCTGTTTGGGTTGACCAGTCCGGTCGAGGCTGCGCATGTTGTCCCGGCAAAAGGAGCTTTTGCCCGGGGCAAACGGAGATTTCCTGATTGACGGACTGGGTCGCAATTCTCAGGGAACAGACCACCATCGGTGACCAGATGGGGCGCGAGGTGCCGCAGATGCTGGCCAACCCCGACATCAGCGAAGCCCAGGTGAAGACGCTGTTCTCGGCGTTGGAAAAACAGGCCGAGTTCGTCGAGAAGCTGCGCATGGCGCTGGAAAAGTTCGGCCATGATTTTTCGATCATCAAGGCGGCGGAACAGCTGGAGGAGCGCTATGCCGACCTTGCCGCATCGGTGGCGGAGAAACTGAAAGCGATGCGCAAGTAGAGACTACTTTTCGAGCACCCGTGCGAAACGCGTATCCGGAACGAGCCATATCGTTGCGACCAGCACATACAGTGCGACGCCGATCCACTGGCTGGCGAAGGTCAGCACGACGGCTACGACGTAGATAGCCAACGAGATCTTTCCCTTGCGGTCACGGCCCAATGCCTTGGCAAAGGCGGTGTCGTTGCCGTGCAGGCGATGCAGCGCGGCGGCCAAAATCGTATAGGCGATGGCGCACAGCACCAAGTCGATGCCGTAGATGGCGACCGGCACCGGCGCAAAGTGGTTCTCGCCCATGAAGGCCGTCGTCGCCGGTATCAGCGACAGCCAGAACAGCAGGTTGAGGTTCGCCCACAGCACGCGGCCGTCGACACGCTGCACGGTGTGGAACATGTTGTGCAGGTTGTTCCAGTAGATGCCGACATTGATGAAGGACAGCACGTAGCAGAAGAAGACCGGCCACAATGGCAACAAGGCTGCGACATCCTCGCCATGCGGCACTTTCAGCTCAAGCACCATGATGGTGATGATGATGGCCACGACGCCATCGGTGAATGCCTCGACCCTGCCTTTGCCCATAAGTCCTCCCTCCTCCCGGCACAGGTTACGGTACGAAATCCAAAGACGCCATCTCTCGAATGGAGTGCTCAACAGCGAGCTTGTCGCTCGGGCAACGCTCACCGTGCCGTCAGGAGACCTGCCTGCCGGCCGGAACGTCGCGGATGAACGTGCGTTAAGATCGCGATCCCCGAAACCGGTAATGAGGTTGACCCATGGCCATTCGCTATTTGGCCCGTACGCACAATGAAACTCGCAGCGATGCGCTTGCAATCCCGGCGATCGCCGCGATGATTGCGGTGCTGTTTGCCGGCAGCACCGTGCTGACGCCGCTCTACATCATCTACAAGCAGCAATTCGGTTTTTCACAGATCACGCTGACGCTGATCTACGCGGTCTATGTCGTCGGCAACCTGGCGGCACTGCTGATGCTGGGCGGCGTCTCGGATGTTGTCGGGCGCCGGCCCGCGAGCCTGGCGGCCATGCTTGTCGCCATCATCAGCGCCGTTGTCTTCCTATTTGCCGGAAACGTCGTCTCGCTGGGCATGGCCCGCATTCTGAGCGGGCTCGGCATCGGGGTTGGCGCGGGGACCGGAACCGCATGGATTGCCGAGCTTCTTCCGGGCGCGGACAAGTCGCGCGCCAGCGTCATCGCCACCAGCACGAATTTCCTCGGCCTCGGTCTTGGCGCCTTGATTTCAGGACTTCTGGCTGAGTACGAGCCATGGCCGTTGCGGCTGGTCTTCATCGTCTATCTGGCGGCACTCGCGGTGGTGACGATCCTGGTCTGGCACACCCGCGAAACCGTTGCGAAGCCGGGCGGCCTCAAGCACGTTTCCATCCGGCCGCAACTCTCCGTCCCGGAGGATATCCGCGCGCGCTTCGTCGCGCCGGCGGTCACCGGCTTTGGCGCCATGGCGCTCGTCGGCTTCTATGCGGCAGTGGCGCCGAGCATATTGGCGCAGCAGCTTCATGAGACCAACCACGCCGTCGCCGGCGCGCTGTTCTTCGAACTGGCGATCGTCACCGCGATCAGCATCGTGGTTCTGATGCACATGACGAGCAACAAAGCCATGCTGGCCGCGCTGGCATTGATGATCCCAAGCGTCTTGGCGGTGGTGGCGGCGCAAATACTGGCTTCGCTGGCGTTGATGATCGCGGCGACAGCCTGCTGCGGCGTGGCGGCGGCGCTCGGCTACCGTGGTGGCCTGCAGGTGGTAAACGAGATCGCGCCGCAGGATCGCCGTGCGGAGGTGGTGTCCAGCTTCTTCATCTGCTGCTTTGTCGGCAATGCCTTGCCCGTCATCGGCATCGGCATCGTTTCGACCTACGCAAATTCTATCGCCGCAAGCCTGGCCTTCGCCGGCATGATCATCATATTTGCGGTGGTGGCGCTGGCCTTCGGGTTGAAACACAGGCGTTGAGACGAGGCGACGCTCGGGCTCAGCCGTTCGGCATTTCGGGCGCCATGTTGGCGCGCTGGCGCGGCACGCCGAGCCCGGTATCCGGTGGCTCGCCGGCAGCCGGCCTGTTCTCGATCATGTGCAAGGTGCGCCAGCCGCCGAAGCGGTAGTAGGCCGCTGCCAGAACCAGCGAGGTGATCGAGCCGGCCGGAAAACTCCACCACAGCGCCTCCTCACCGAGCACGCCGCGCATGGAATAAGCAAAGCCGGTGCGTACGACCAGCACCGAGATCACCAGGATGATCAACGGCGGCATCACGGCGCCTGTGGCGCGCACCGTGGCAAACAGCACGATGGTGACACCGAACAGGATGAACGACCACGACGCGATGGTGTTGACGTGGCTGGCGATGTCGATCGCAGCGCTATCGCTGCTCAGGAACAGGCTCAGCACCGGGCGGTCGAAAACGGAAAGCACGGCAACCAGTGCGCCCGTCAGGACCAGGTTGAAGCCGACCCCGGACGCCGCGATGCGGCCGATCCGGTCCCAGCGCCCGGCGCCGACATTCTGCGCCGCCATCGAGGAAACCGCGGCACCGATGGCGAGCGCGGGCATCTGGATGTAGGTCCATAGCTGCGCGGCGATGCCGTAGGCGGCAGCGACTTGCGAACCGTAGGAATTGACCATGCCCATCACCGTTAGCGCTGCTGCCGAGATGACGATCATCTGCAACCCCATCGGAACGCCCTTGAAGACGACGATGCGCAGCAAGGTGGGGTCGGGCCGCAGCAAAGCGAGATTGGCGCCGGCCAGCCGCAGCGGATGCTTGCGCACGTAGAGCACGATGAGGATGGCGATCACACTCACCGTCTGGCCAATCAGCGTGGACGTAGCGGAGCCGGCGATGCCGAGTTCGGGAAACGGCCCGATGCCGCGGATGAGCAGCGGGTTGAGGACGATGTCGAGGACGACGGCCAGCGCCATGAAGAAGAAGGGCGTGCGTGAATCGCCGGCACCGCGCAGCACGGTCATGACGAAGGACAGAAGGTTCATCATCGGCACGGCGATGAAGATGATGCGCAGGTAGGAACGGGCGAGCGGCAGGGCGTCGGCGGGCGTGCCCAGCGCGCCCAGGATGGCGTCGACCCAGATCCAGCCGCAGACCGCGAAAACCACCGAGACCAGGAAGAAAAAGGTGGCGCTGGTGCCCACGATGCGGCGCGCCTCCGGCAGGTCGCGGGCGCCGACCGACTGGGCCACCAGGATGGTCGCCGCCATGCCGATGCCGAACACCGTGCCGAGGATCAGGAACAGGACGAGGTTGGCATTGGAGGTGGCGGTCAACGCCGATTCGCCGAGGAAACGGCCGACCCAGACGGCGTTGATCGATCCGTTGAGCGACTGCAGCACGTTGGAGCCGAGCACCGGCAGTGCGAACAGCAGAAGCGTGCGCGCAATCGGCCCGCTGGTCAGGTCGCCGGTGCGCCGGCGCGAGGGCATTATTTCGTCCATGTCGGGCAACTCGGCGAAGGTTTATCTCAAGTCCGGTCCACGATGATCGCCGATTCCACGGGACAGGTCATGCTTGATACAATCATTTTCTCAAAACTCCAGGAATGGCATATTGATCCCTGGTACCTGGGCTGCATTCCTGCTGATCTTGGATAGCCGGGGGGCATGTCCCGATGTGCGCCGGTCTTCGTGCGTCCAATCCGTCGGCCACGGCAAGATCAACGCGGTGTCGAACAGGACGGCCGAGCCGATCGATGCGGGGCGAACCGAGGGAATGCGGAGATATTGAACCAAGCCTTCGCGATCTGCTCAGGCGGACGCGCTCGGCGCGCCCGCCCTTGTGTTGTCGCTACTTCTTGGCAAGACCCGGCAGCGTGACTTGGTAGACCAGGAACATGGTGTCGACATCGGCGCCGTCCTCGGCCTTGTAGGGCGCGCCGACCTGGAAGCCGTCCTGGGCGAGGAAGTCGTTATCGTTGGCGACGAACAGGAAATAGTCGTCGGGCAGTTTCGGATCGAGCGCGCTGACCACCGACATCGCCTCCCACTTCTCCGACAGGTTGTTCCTGTTGTTTGGCGCACCGTTGTGCAGGCCGAAGCGGCCGAGTTCGGCAGTGTCGTTGATGTCGATGAACGGCGTCAGTCTTGCCGGCGTCACCGACGGGTCGAGCAGGCCCTTAGGCGCCAGCGGCTTGTCGGCGGCATCGAAGGCGCCGCCGGCAATATCGGTCGCGGCCGAGACGTCGACGACGAAGATCTGGCGCACCATTGAGGTGTCGCCTTTCACGCCTTGGCCGTTGCCGCTGTCGCGCGCCAACATCAGGAAGACCTGATCCGACAATGCCACGATCTCGCTTTGCGCCGCGATCTTGGTCTTGCCCTTGGCATCCTTGAATACCGGCAGCGGCACGACATACTCATGCGCCAGCTTTAGGTGGGCGAGGTCGGAAGCGTGATAGACCAGCGCCCTTGTGTTCTGGCGGGTAGAGGCGGAATCGCCGCCGTCTTGCCTTGCCGCCGACTGCAGCACGGCGATCAGGAACTTGCCGTCGGGCGTCATAGCCATGCCTTCGAGGCCCTGGTTGTTCTGGCGGCCGGTGTCGGGATCCTTCGGATCCGGCTCCGCGGCACCCGGGCCGGGATTGTCGGAGGCGAAGTTCGGCGCGCCGTGGCGCATCGGCACGAGAGCGGCGGGCGGCTGGGTCGCCGACAGCAGATGTCCGTCGGCGGAGAACCGGTAGATGTTGGGGCCGTATTCGTCCGAGATGAACATTGTGCCGTCGGGCAGGCGCGCGATCGCCTCGTTGTCGAGCGCCAGCTTGCCGTTGGCTTCGGGCAGGATCGGCATGTCGCCGCTTGATGCGCGCACGCCGTTGAGCGGATCGAGGCCGGTGGCATTGGCGCCCTTGTCGTCGGTGAGAAGCATGGTGTCGGCAAGCGTTGCCTTGACGCCTGTCTGCTCCTGGCCGGCAGCCGGTGCGGTGCCTGGTGCTGCCGGGGTAAACTCGATCCCGATCGTGTTGAGGCGCGGCCGGTAGTCGGTGGTGCCGACGACATTGTAGCCGCGGTCCGGCAGCAGCCAGAGCGAGCCTTTGTAGCGGCCTGCATCACGCGTCCAGCTGGTGGTATCGATCGACATGCCGGAGCCTGAGCCGAAGGTCTCGCCGAACTTGTCGCGCTGGGCGGCCGGGATGCGGCCGACGCCGACCAGTCCCTTGTTGACGAGGCCGCCGATCGTCGCGGTGCTGTCGGCGAGAGCCGGCGTCAAGGCGGTGAACAAGGCCAGCGCGACGCCGAGCGACGCGGTTCGGTGCAGGTGTTTCATGGATGAACCTCTTTGAGACAGATGAGCCGAAGCGGCCGCAGGACGAAAAGCTGCAAGAGGTGCAACGATGATGCCGCGCGCTCCCGAAACGCGGTCTACGGCGCGAACATGATGCTTGCGTGACAGCGCACGATGCTTCGCCAGGCTCTGGCCGACGGCCGACATCTCGAATGCGCAGTCCTCGCACGAGACTTGTCATTCCCGGACATTCATGGAATTGGCCGAGGCTGGCGAGAAGCCGGTTGACCGAACGCGTCGATCGAAGCGCACAGCATCAATCGCTGTCGCGCGCCACCAGCTCCAGCGGCCAGACCTCGCGCATGATTCGCGGACCATCCGGGCCGGCGAAGCCGGGCAGCGACGCCAGCAGCATTTCGGCGAGCCGCTGTCCCATCGGCTCCAGCGCCGGGCGGAAAGCGGTCAACGCCGGCGAGAAGTAGCGGCAGAGCGGCGTGTCGACGATAACGGTCACCGCCATGTCGTGACCCGGCCTGATGCCCATCTCGGCCAGCGCCTTGCAGCCGCCAAGCGCCATCGCGTCATTGTTGAAGATGATGGCGGTCGGCGGGTCCTTGGAGCGCATCACCTGCGGCGTCACTTCGTAGCCGGCAGCCTCGTTGATGAAGCCGGAAGCAATCAACCCGGGGTCGACCTCGATGCCATGCCGCCGCAAGGCCTTGCGGTAGCCGGTCAGGAACAGATAGCCGAAATTGAGGTCGAGCGACGGGCGTATGGCGGCGATGCGGCGGTGGCCGCGCGCCACGAGGCGGTCGACCGCATCGGCTCCGGCCTTTTCGAAATCGAGGTCGAGGGAAGGGTAGGACTTGGCTCCGGAGCGGCTGCGCCCGAGCGTGGCGAATGGGAAACCGACCTGGGTGAGATAGTCGATGCGCTCGTCCTCGCGCCGCGTCCAGGCCAGCACCACCGCATCGGCCCGGCGCGTCTCGACGACACGGCGCAGGCGCTCCTGCTGGTAGTCGCCGGGAGCGCCCATCACCACGATCAGGTCGAGCCCGCTTTCGGCGAGCCTCGCCTGCAGCCCGATCAGGAGCGGAATGAAGAACGGCTCGCCATATTGCTGGTCGCCCGGATGTGGCTGCATCATGAAGGCGATCGAATGGGTGGCGCCTTGCCGCAAGCTGCGGCCGGATTGGTTCGGCGAGTAGTTGAGTGTCCTTGCCGCTTCGAGCACGCGCTGGCGCGTGTCGGCATTGACGTCGGCGCGGCCGTTGAGGGCGCGCGACACCGTGCCGATCGAAATGTTCAGGTGACGGGCAAGGTCGTGAATGCTGGATGCCAAGTGACTGTTCTCCCCCTTGCCTGGCTAGCACCGGCAGCCGCCGAGGCCAAGACGACAAGACGATTTTCGCGAGCGACCAATTGACATTCTACGCCTTCGGGTGTGTTCTCGTAAACGTTTACGGAAAAACGTTTACGGCCATGCCGTGAATGCCGTGACGATCGGTCTGGAGGGACCGAGAGGGAGGAGTACTGGATGGTCAATGTCGTCCTGGTCGGTTGCGGAGCCATGAGCAAGGCCTGGCTCGATGCCGCGCGGCAGATCGACCAGCTGGCTATCGTCG
Organism: Mesorhizobium sp. M0276; assembly: GCF_040321755.1. NCBI lineage: Bacteria > Pseudomonadati > Pseudomonadota > Alphaproteobacteria > Hyphomicrobiales > Phyllobacteriaceae > Mesorhizobium > Mesorhizobium sp. M0276. The sequence continues at coordinate 30,381 of NZ_JAMYSC010000010.1, forward strand.
GCCTTGTCGACCTCGATGCCGACAGGGCGCGAGCGAGGGCGCACGAATACGATCTCACCGGTGCCGTCATTGGAACCGATCTCGACGCCGTGCTCGACCAGACCCGGCCCGACGCGGTATTCGACGTGGTGGTTCCCGCCGCCCGGCGACAGGTCGCGCTTTCCGCCTTTGCCCATCATTGCCATCTGTTGACGGAAAAGCCGCTCGCCGACACTCCTGAGAATGCGCGGGCCATCGTCAAGGCCGCTCGCCAGGCGGGGCGCATCCATGCCGTCGTCCAGAACCGCCGCTATGTCGCCAATGTCAGGCGCATCCGGAGGTTCCTGGACTCCGGCGCCATTGGTGCCGCCACCAGCATTCATGCCGACTTCTTCGTCGCGCCGCATTTCGGCGGCTTTCGCGAAGAAATGGCTCATGTCCTGCTGCTCGACATGGCGATCCACACTTTCGATGCCGCCCGCTACATGGTCGCCGGCGAGCCGGCCGGCGTCTATTGCCAGGAATGGGAGCCGGCCAATTCCTGGTACCGGCAGGGATCGTCGGCCAGCGCGGTCTTCGATCTCGGCGGTGGCAGACTGTTCACCTATGCCGGCTCATGGTGCGGCGCCGGTTTACGCACAAGCTGGGAGGGCAGCTGGCGCATCGTTGCCGAGCGCGGCAGCCTCATTTGGGACGGTCATGACGTGCTACAGGCAGAGGTCGTGGCGCCGGGCCGCGACGGCCTTTTCGACAAAACCCAGCCAATCAACGTGCCGCCGCTCGATCCCGCCGACCGCGTCGGCGGCCATCTCGGCATCATCCAGGATTTCATCCGCGCCATCGAGACCGGCACCGAGCCGGAGACGCGCGGCGCCGATAACATCAAGAGCCTGGCCATGGTTTTTGGCGCCATCGAGAGCGCCGAAACCGGCCGCCGGGTGACGATCGCAGAGGACCCACAATGACGCTAAACCCGCTTCTCGACATCAGGATCGGCACCATGGTGCGGGCCAACCTCGACGACCCGGCGGCCTACATCAAGGCAATCCTGCCGCTCGGTTTCGAGAGCATCCAGCCCTTCTTCTGGCAGACGCTGGGCGGCAAGGACTTGCCGCGCCTTGCCGGACAGATCCGAGAGACGATCGGCGATGCCGATGTCACCGTGTCCTCGCTCGGCGTGTTCGGCAATCCGCTCGAGAGCGGCGATGTCGACCGCGGCGTGCTCCAGGCTTGGGAAACGGCGATCGACAACGCGCATCTGTTCGGCACGTCGATGGTCAGCGGATTTACCGGCCGCTTGCGCGGCAAGCCGCTGACCGACAGCCTGCCGCGCTTCAAAGAGGTCTGGGGACCGCTGGCCAGGCGCGCCGCCGACAAGGGCGTGCGCATCGCTTTCGAGAATTGCGCGATGGATGGCAACTGGGCTCAAGGAGACTGGAACATCGCCCACAATCCCGACGCCTGGGAGCTGATGTTCAACGAAGTGCCCGACGACAATCTGGGTCTCGAATGGGAGCCCTGCCACCAGCTTGTCTATTTGATCGATCCGATGCCGCAGATCCGCAAATGGGCGCCGCGCATCTTCCACGTCCATGGCAAGGACGCGACGGTGCGCTGGGATGTCATCCGCGAGCATGGCGTGTTCGGCCGGCTGCCGTTCGTGCAGATGCGCACGCCGGGCTTCGGCGACAGCGACTGGACGCGGGTGATCAGCGAATTGCGGCTGGCCGGCTACAAGGGCGCCATCGACATCGAGGGCTGGCACGATCCGGTCTATCGCGGCGATCTTGAGATCACCGGGCAGGTGCGGGCGCTGGAATATCTGAAGCAATGCCGGGGAGGCGCCAGCTACCTGCCGAATCCGGTGTGAGAGCAGACCGGCGGGGGGAGCCAGCCGGAAAGTCTGCTGGATACTGCCGGAACGAATGTTGAAAACCCTCGGATTGCGAGGACAAAAGGGAGGATAAGTGCATGAGCATCGCGAAGAGAAAGACACTTCTGCGCTCGACCGTCGTGGCTGCCGCCACGGCGCTTTGCGCCACAATTTCCACCTTGCCCGCACAGGCGCTCGACGCCCAATGGTGCAAGGATGTCCACATCCGTTTCTTTGTCGGCGGCGCCGAGGGCGACGCTTTCGGCACCATCGTCTACAATGGCGCCAAGCAGGCGGCGGCCGATCTCGGGCCGAAGGTCGACTACATCTTCTCCGGTTGGGACATCGAAAAGATGGTGCAGCAATTGCGTGAAGCGGTCGCGGTCAAGCCCAACGGCATCGCCATGATGGGTCATCCGGGAGATGCGTCGATCATGCCGCTCGCCGAACAGGCGCATAAGGACGGCATCAAGATGATGTACCAGAATGTGCCAGTGCCGACGGTGACGGCGGCGTTCGGCGGCGGCTATATCGGCGCCCAGCAGGAGCAACAGGGCCGCGCGCTCGGCGCCGAGGCGTTCAAGCTGGGCAAGCTCAAGGCCGGCGACAAGGCGATCATGATCGGCCCATTCGACAACGAGAACCGCGGCGCGCGCGAGCGTGGCACGGTCGCAGCGCTCAAGGAGGCCGGCGTGAAGGTCATCCAGCTGTCTTCGCCGCCGAGCGGCGAATGGGCGTCCGACCCCAATCTGGCGATCCCGGTGATCACCGCGGCCCTGCTCAACAATCCCGATGTCAAGGCGGTCGGCTATCCCGGCGGGCAGATGCTCGGCAATGTTCCGACATACATGCAGGCGGCGGGACGCAAGGCGGGTGAAATCTTCAACTTCGGCTTCGACACCAGCCCTCAGATCGTCGAAGGTTTCAAGGGCGGCTGGGTGCAGCTGACGGCCGACCAGCAGCCGTTCCTGCAAGGCTATCTGCCGATCCTCAGCCTCTGCCAGCAGGTGGTGCTCGGTCTGGCGCCAATGAATGTCGACACCGGTGCCGGTTTCGTCACGCCCGACAATTACGAGATCGTCGCCGAGCTTGCCAAGCAGGCGCTGCGCTGACCTCCCAAGCCGTGCGCCGGGATCAAGTCGGGCCCCCGGGACCGCTGGCAAAGCCGGCAAGAGACAACCAAGTGAGGATCGCCATGGCCGAACGGATCATCGAACTGCGCGACATCAGCAAATCCTACGGTCAGGTCTATGCGCTGGGCGGGGTTAATCTCAGCGTCGACCGCGGCGAGGTGGTCGGCCTGATTGGCGACAATGGCGCCGGCAAGTCGACGCTGATCAAGATACTGTCGGGCGTGGTCAAACCGACCAGCGGCGAAATCCTGGTGCGCGGCAAGCCGGTGACCGGATGGAGTGCGGCACGCTCGCGCGATGCCGGTATCGAGACGGTGTTCCAGGACCGGGCGCTCGCCGTCCAGCAGACGATCGTGCGCAACATCTTCATGGGCCGCGAACTCACCGGATTCATGGGCTTTTTGAAGGTCAACAAGGAGATCGAGGAAGCGAGCCGGCTGATGCGCGAGATCGGCTTCACCTCGAAAGTGTTCACGCCGCACTCGATCGTCGGACAGCTGTCGGGAGGCGAACGCCAGGGCGTGGCGATCGCACGCGCCATCTACAAACAGGCGGAGCTGATCATCCTTGACGAGCCGACGACGGCGCTGTCGCTGACCGAGACCGCCAAGGTCTTCCATTTCGTGCGCCAGGTGCGGGCGAGCGGCCGCTCGATCCTGTTCATCGGCCACAACATCCACCATGTCTTCGACATTGCCGACCGCTTCGTGGTGATGGACCGCGGCAAGGTGGCGCTGACCGCCGATCGGAGCGAGGTCAAATCGGCCGAAGACCTCATCAACTTCATGGAAGACGTGGCACACCCGGGCGGATTGGCCGGACTGCACGATGCCGGCGACGCGGAGCAGAGAGCACGATGAGCAAGACCATGGAACCCGATCTGCACGAACCGGCGGCCGGCATTCCTCGCCCCAGTCCCCAGAAGGAGTGGAAGCACCCATCCGATCACTGGATGCGGGGGTTCATCCTCGACAACCGCGCTTCGCTTGGCACGCTCGGCGTGTTCATCATCATGATGGCGGTGTTCATGGTCGCCAACCCGACTGTCTTCACCACCTGGTATCTCTACCGTTCAGTGCTGACGACGCTGCCGGTGGCGCTGTTCGTGGTCGTGCCGCTGGTCTTCGTCGTCACTTGCGGCGAGATCGACCTGTCGTTTCCGGCGACGATGGGTTTTGCTTCCTGGGTCTTCGCGCTGGTCGTGCAGGCCGGCTACGATCCGTTCCTCGGTATCATTGCGGCGCTGATCACCGGCTTGCTGCTTGGTTTCCTCGTCGGTTCGCTGGTGGTCTATGGCGGTCTGTCGTCGCTGATCGCCACGCTTGGCATGAATTTCCTGCTGCGCGGCCTGATCCAGATCATCAACGAGGGCAAGTCGATGGCGCTGACCAGCCTTGCCGACAGCTGGGCCTACACGATCTTCTCCGGCGAGCTCATGGGCATTCCGGTGCAGATATTCTGGGCCATCGCCTTTGTCGTGCTGTCGGCGATGCTCTACAACCGCCATCGCTTCGGCGCGCAGGTGAGAGTAGTCGGCGACAACCCCGACAGCGCCCAGCAGATGGGCATCGACGTCAAGCGCGTGCGGGTGAAAGTGTTCGTCTTCGTCGGCATCGGAGCGGCGATCGCGGGGACCTTTTCAGTGATGATCAACTTCACCTGGTGGCCGACAGCCGGCGACGGCTATCTGCTGCCGGTGCTGGCATCGGTGTTCGTCGGCGGCACGCCGACCTGGGGCGGCATCGGCACCGTGGTCGGCGGCGCGATCGGCGCGGTCACCGTGTCCTTCATCCAGACCGGCGTCGTCGCGGCGGGCCTGAGCGGCTTTTATGTCCAGTTCTTCAACGGCCTGATCATCATCCTGTCACTGCTCGGCCATAAGTGGAACCAGGCGCGGTATAGGTGAGGGGCTGTTTCGTTGGCGGACAGCAAGCCTGACGATTGGCGCAGACGCGCATCATTTCGTCATCCTCGGGTCTCCGCGACGTCGCTTCGCTCCTGCTCCGCCCGTGGATGACGAAGATGGGGGCTTCCGCCAGAGAATGGTAGGACGATGGGGCAAGCGGACGCTCACACCGCCGCGACGAACCCGTCCAGCACGCGTTTCTGGCCGGCCTTGTCGAAGTCGATGGTCAGCTTGTTGCCTTCGATAGCGGAAATGTTGCCGTTGCCGAATTTCTGGTGGAAGACGCGGTCGCCGACACTGAAGGCGGACGGCTTGTCGGCGACGGACTTGGCTACCAGCTCGCCGTCGATGGTGCGGCCCTTGACCGAGGTGCGGCCAGCGCCGTAGCCGGAGTCCGTTTCGCCATAGCCGATGCGTTCGACCTGATGGCCGGAGCGCGAGCCCCAGTTGCGATCGGTCGCCTCGGTGCGGTTGGCCTGCGCGCGCTGCCAGCCCGGCGTCGCATAGGTGTTGGAGAAGGCGCCGGATTTTTCGGTGTCGGCGCCGACATTGTCGAAGCGCGAGGCGCCATAGGGGTTTTGTCTTCCCGCGCCTTGGCCGCCGCGGCCGGAGGCAAAAGAACCGCCGCCATAGGAATTGCCATAGCCGCCATAGGAGTTGCCGCTTTCGGCGACCTCGACATGGGCGTTCGGCAATTCTTCGAGAAAGCGCGATGGGATCGTCGATTGCCACAGGCCGTGGATGCGGCGGTTGGAAACGAACCACAGATGCAGGTTCTTCTTGGCGCGCGTCAGGCCGACATAGGCGAGCCGCCGCTCTTCCTCCAGCCCGGAGCGGCCGCCTTCATCGAGCGCGCGCTGGTGCGGGAACAGGCCTTCCTCCCAGCCGGGCAGGAAGACGGTCTCGAATTCGAGGCCCTTGGCCGAATGCAGCGTCATGATGTTGACGGCGTCAAGCTCGGCATTCTGCTCGGCGTCCATGACCAGCGCGACATGCTCGAGGAAGGAGCGCAGCGATTCGTACTCCTCCATCGAGCGGATCAGCTCCTTCAGGTTCTCCAGCCGGCCGGGCGCTTCGACCGAGCGGTCGTTCTTCCACATGTCAGTGTAGCCGCTCTCTTCGAGAATGGTCTCGGCGAGTTCGGTGTGCGGCGTGGTTTCCAGCGCCTTCTGCCAGCGCTCGAAATTGGCGGCCACTTCGCGCAATGCCGCGCGCGGCTTCGGCTTCAACTCGTCGCTTTCGGCGAGTTTTGCCGCGGCTTCCAGCATCGGGATGCGGAGCGCCCGGGCGGTGTCGTGGATCTGCCGGATAGTGGCTTCGCCCAGGCCGCGCTTCGGCACGTTGACGATGCGTTCGAAGGCGAGGTCGTCGGCACCCTGCGCCACCACGCGGAAGAAGGCCAGCGCATCGCGGATTTCCATGCGCTCGTAGAAGCGCGGGCCGCCAATGACACGGTAGTTGAGGCCGAGCGTGACGAAGCGGTCCTCAAACTCGCGCATCTGGAAGGAGGCGCGGACCAGGATCGCCATGTCGTTGAGATTGTGCTTTTGGCGCTGGTAGGCCTCGATGGTCTCGCCGACGGCGCGGGCTTCCTCCTCGGAATCCCAGGCGGCGTGGACATGCACCTTGCCGTCCTCCGGCTCGTCGCGGTCGGTGAACAGCGTCTTGCCGAAGCGGCCCTCATTGTGGGCGATAAGATGGGAGGCGGCACCAAGGATGTGCGCGGTCGAGCGGTAGTTTCGCTCCAGCCGGATGATGGTGGCGCCGGGAAAATCCTTGTCGAAGCGCAGGATGTTGTCGACCTCGGCCCCGCGCCAGCCATAGATGGATTGGTCGTCGTCGCCGACGCAGCAGATGTTTACGGTGGCGCTGCGCTGATATCCCTCCCCCTTGAGGGGAGGGTGGCCGGGCGAAGCCCGGTCGGGTGGGGTCCTCGCGGCAGTGCTCGACGTTCTGGAGGTGCCTTCTGCGGCGACCCCCTCCGCCCGCTTCGCGGGCACCTCCCCCTCGAGGGGGGAGGACTGCGGCCGCTGCGCCAAAAGCCGCAGCCACATGTACTGGGCAGTGTTGGTGTCCTGATACTCGTCGACGAGGATGTATTTGAAGCGCTTGTGATATTCCTTCAGCACATCCGGATTGGCGCGGAAGATGCGGATCGGGTGGCACAGAAGGTCGCCGAAATCGCAGGCGTTCAGCGTCTGCAGCCGCGCCTGATAGGCCTTGTAGAGTTCGCGGCCCTTGCCGTTGGCGAAGGCGCGGGCGTCGCCCTCGGCGATGTCGGCCGGGCCTTGCCCCTTGTTCTTCCAGCCGTCGATCATCTGGGCGAACTGCTTGGCCGGCCAGCGCTTGTCATCGAGGCCCTCGGCCTGGATCAATTGCTTGATCAGCCGCACGACATCGTCAGTGTCGAGGATGGTGAAGTCGGATCTCAATCCGGCGAGTTCCGCATGGCGGCGCAGCAGCTTGACGCCAATCGAGTGGAAGGTGCCGAGCCAGGGCATGCCCTCGACATTGCCTTCGCCGATCAGGACGCCGATGCGGATCTTCATCTCGCGCGCGGCCTTGTTGGTGAAGGTCACCGCCAGGATCTGCGAGGGGAAGGCCTTGCCGGTGGCAAGGATGTGAGCGATGCGGGTGGTCAAGACGCGGGTCTTGCCGGTGCCGGCCCCGGCCAGGACGAGAACCGGACCTTCGGTGGTTTCCACAGCCAGCCGCTGTTCCGGGTTGAGCCCCTTCAGGTAGTCGGGCGCATTGTTGTGGCCGCTGCGGGCGGCCATGGCGCGCGCGGCAATGCCCGACGGGGCCGAAGGCCGCGCATTGGGTTCGTCGAAAAAAGGCATGTCTTCGGAAAAGCCGGACATTGCCCCGAATGTAGTGATTCGGGAGCGAAAGACCAGAAGTGTCTACGTTTTGTTCCGGTAAAGTGCCTGATATCGCCGTTCAGGCCTCGCGGTAACCGAGAGCGACGAAAGATGGATGTCCGAACGAGCGCACCTTGTCGCTTATCACGGCGCCGAGACTGCTGGAAAACCCTGATGCAGGCAAGATGGATTTCTACCTCGGCGTGTGCTGCGCGCTTGACAGGCGCGCGGGGCAGGAGAAAGTGTGCCCAGGGCAGGAAGGTAACGCCGGTTGCCCAGGGCCGCGTGTGAGAGCGCGCAACAGTCGAAGGAGTATCATCTTGGCTGTCACCACCACCTCCCTCATTCTCCTGCTCATCGGCCTGGCGCTCGGCGGCGGCGGCATCTGGTTGGCGTCGATGGGCGGCAGCTGGTATTACATCATAGTCGGCCTCGCCTTCCTGATCACAGCCTGGCTGCTTTACCGGCGCAGGTCCACCGCGCTGTGGCTTTACGCGGCGATCGTGCTCTGCACGCTTGCCTGGGCCGTCTGGGAGACCGGGTTCGATTGGTGGGAACTGGGCCCCCGCGGCGGCATCATCGTGCTGGTGGCGCTTTGGCTGCTGACGCCGCGGGCGAGACGGGGCCTTGCCGGTCCCGATGCACGCGCGCCGCTCATTCTTGCCGTGCTGGCATCGCTTGCCGTCGCCGGCTACTCGATGACGGCAGATCCGAAAGACATTGCCGGCGAACTCGGCACCGACAAGGTGATCGCGAACGCCAACCTCGGCAATGATGTGCCGGCCGGCGAGTGGCACTATTACGGACGCACGCAGTTCGGCCAGCGTTATTCGCCGCTCGACCAGATCACGCCGGACAATGTCGCCAAGCTGCAGCCCGCGTGGACCTACCGCACCGGCGACGTCAAGGGACCGGACGACGTCGGCGAGACCACCTATCAGGTGACGCCGCTGAAGATCGGCGACACGCTCTACATCTGCACGCCACACAATTTCGCCATCGCCATCGATGCCGCGAGCGGCAAGGAGAAATGGCGCTACGATCCCAAGGTCAAGCTCGACAAGGACCGCCAGCACCAAACCTGCCGCGGCGTGTCCTATTATGCCGATGCGGCCATCGCCGCCGGCCAGCCGTGTGCTGCCCGCGTCTACCTGCCGACCTCGGACGCCCGGCTGATCGCGCTCGATGCCGCCAACGGGCAGATCTGCCCCGCCTTCGCAGAGGGCGGCACGCTGAACCTTTTGACCAACATGCCCTATCCGAAGTCGGGCTATTATTACTCGACCTCGGCGCCGCTGATATCAGGCGGCAAGATCATCGTCGGCGGCGCGGTCAACGACAATTATTCGACGCAGGAGCCGTCGGGCGTCATCCGTGCCTACGACGCTGCCACCGGCAAGCTGCTGTGGAACTGGGATTCCGGCAATCCGGACCAGACGACGCCACTGGCGGCCGGCCAGACCTACACCGCCAACTCGCCCAACATGTGGTCGACGCCGAGCGCTGACGAGAAGCTCGGCCTGCTCTATGTGCCGCTTGGCAACCAGACGCCGGACCAGCTCGGCGCCGGGCGCAGTGACAATGTCGAGAAGTTCTCGTCGTCGATCACCGCGCTCGACCTCAACACCGGGCAGTTGCGCTGGGTGCGGCAGACCGTCCACCACGATCTCTGGGACATGGACGTGCCGGCGCAGCCGAGCCTGATCGACATCACAAAGGCAGACGGCACGGTGGTGCCGGCGCTGGTCGGGCCGACCAAGCAGGGCGACCTCTACGTGCTCGACCGGCGCACAGGCGAGCCGGTGATCGCGGTCAAGGAAGTGCCGGCACCCGGCGGCGCCATCGAGGGCGACCATACGTCGCCGACGCAGCCGGTGTCGGATCTTACCTTCAATCCGAAGCCGCTTACCGGCGCCGACATGTGGGGCCTCACCATGTTCGACCAGCTGGCCTGCCGGATCGAATTCCAGGCCCTGCGCTATGAAGGCCGCTACACACCGCCTTCCGTCCAGGGCTCGCTGATCTATCCCGGCAATTTCGGCACCTTCAACTGGGGTGGCGTCGCTGTCGACCCGGTCCGGCAGGTGATGTTCGGCATGCCGACCTACCTGGCCTTCAAGTCGCAGCTCATTCCGCGCGACCAGGTGCCGCCGCCGGACGAGGGTCGCGGCAGCGAGCAGGGATTGAACCGCAACGAGGGCGCGCCCTATGCGGTGGTGATGGGGCCGTTCCTGTCGCCGCTCGGCATCCCTTGCCAGGCGCCGCCCTGGGGCTATGTCGCCGGCGTCGATCTCAGGACCGGCACCATCGCCTACAAGCACCGCAACGGCACCGTCTACGACATGACGCCGCTGCCGCTGCCGCTGAAGGTCGGCGTGCCTGGCATCGGCGGGCCGATGATCACCGCCGGCGGCGTCGCTTTCCTGGGCGCCGCGGTCGACGACTATCTGCGCGCCTATGACCTGACATCGGGCAAGCAGCTGTGGCAGGCACGGCTGCCTGCCGGCGGGCAATCGACGCCGATGACTTATACGGTGGCCGACGGCCGCCAGTTCGTGGTCATAGTCTCCGGCGGCCACGGCTCGGTCGGCACCAAGCCGGGGGACTATGTGATGGCCTACGCGCTGCCGAAGTGAGGGTGGCGCAACCCATGAGCTAGCCGAGCCCCAGATGGCTTTTCAGGCTGGGTACCGATCCGAGTATGCGGTTGGTGAGGTCAGGGCCGGCGGCGGCTTCGGCTTGCTGGACCAGCGTTTCGCCGGCCTTCTGGATCTGAGCCAAATCGAGCCCGGACGCCTTGAGCGCCGCGAGGCCGTTGACCAGCGCGCCGGCCTTTTCGCCGAGAACCCCGCCAAGCGCGCCTTGCAACGACGACAGGAACCCGCCACTACCGCCAGCCGGAGCGGGGGCCATGACATCATACTGGTGGGCGAGGTCGTCGGCGCCGGGGATCTTGGCGAAAAACGCCGAGGCGCTGGTGCCTTCCGCCTCATGTTCGAGCACCGAGAAGATGGTGCCGACGACTTTCTCCGTCGTCGCCTGGTCGAGGCCCGCTTTCTGCGAGACGGTGTTGACGATATCCTGGACGTTCATGGTCTCACCTCAACCTTGGGTTTCGCGTTTGTAGAGCGGTTCCGGTCACGGCGGACGCAGACCAAAGATCGTCTGCCCGCATCCACAGCCGCCGAGAGTAGTGCCGGAGCCGTAGCGGCGGCAAGGACGATCGTGCTGGCGAGGATCGGGTGAGGCATGGTCATTGCTCGCTCCTTTCGGGTCGGGACGCGTGAAGGCATGCCGGTCAAGGTGCCATCGATAGCGGACAGCTTCTTTCACTATTGTGGCAGCGCCAGCAGGATTATCGCCGATGGCCAAGAAGTGATGACATGGACGCCCGCGGCGCCAGCCTTGCCGGCCTCACCTGCGCGACCGCGAGTATGCGCTCGACTGGATCATGCCGGCTCGGTCCCTATGTAGCTCAGGTATCGAAGCTCGAAGCCGAGGAGTGCACCATGACGAAATCAGCTGCCCCGACACCCGCCATCACCCAGGCGATGATCGATGCCTATGACGAGTACACGCATCTGACACTCGACCGCCGCCGCTTCATGGAGCAACTGACCCGGCTTGCCGGATCAGGCGCGGCGGCTGCGGCGATCGCGCCGCTTCTGGCGGCGAATTCCGCCCAGGCGGCAATCGTTGCCGACAACGATCCGCGGGTGAAGGGTGAGGACATCAGCTATCCCGGCAGCAGCGGCGAGATGAAGGGCTATCTGGTCAAGCCGGCGGATCAGGCGGGCAAGCTCGGCACGGTCATCGTCGCGCATGAGAACAGGGGACTCAACCCGCATATCCGCGACGTGGCGCGACGCGTGGCGCTGGAAGGGTTCGTGGCGCTGGCGCCGGATTTTCTGTCGCCGCTCGGCGGCACTCCGGCCGATGAGGACAAGGCGCGCGACATGTTCACCAAGCTAGATTCGGCGCAGACCATTGCCGATGGTGTGGCGACCGTCGCTTTCCTCAAGAGCGACAAGGACGGCAACGGCAAGGTCGGTGCCGTCGGCTTCTGCTGGGGTGGCGGCACGGTCAACATGCTCGCCGTCAACGCACCAGATCTCAATGCCGCCGTCGCCTATTACGGCTTGCATCCGAACGCCGCCGATGTGTCGAAGATCAAGGCGGCCTTGCTGCTGCACTATGGCGGACTGGACGAGCGCATCAATGCCGGCATCGATGCCTTCAAGAAGGCGCTCGACGCCGCGCATGTCGAATACACGGTCTATGTCTATGAAGGCGCCAACCATGCCTTCAACAACGACACCTCGGCCGCCCGCTACGACAAGAAAGCGGCCGATCTCGCCTGGGGACGCACGATCGCCTTCCTGAAGGAGAAGCTGGCGTAGCTTTCAGCGAGCCGGTTTGTGGAAGGCGACGCCGGCGACCACCAGTGCAATGCCGAGGCAATCGGTGAGGCTTGGAATCTGGCGCAGTACGATGACGCCGATCAGCGTCGCGGTGACCGGCAGCAGCGACAGCATCAGCGCGAAGCTGGCGCGCGGCAGCCGCGACATGGCGAGTTGGTCGCAGATGTAGGGAATGACGGAGGAGCAGATGCCGACGCCGATGGCGGCGAGCAGCAGCGGCCGTGAGAAAAAGGCCGGCAGCGCATCTCTGAAGCCGATCGGCAGCACGATGATGAAAGCGATCGCCATGGCGGCGCCAAGACTGGCGATGCCGCCGCCCGCGCCTGAAGCTGCGATGCGGTGCCCGAGCACGATGTAGCCGACAAACAGAGTACCGTTGAGGAAGGCCCAGAACAGCCCAAGGGGATCACTCGACCATTTGACGTCGATGAGCAGCAAGGTGCCGGTGACGGCAACGGCAAGGGCGGCGAGATTGCGCGGGGTCCTAAGCCCGATCACCGCGACACCGATGGTGCCGACGAATTCGATCGCCGCAACCAGCGAGATCGGCAAGCGGTCGAGCGCCAGGTAGAACGAACAGTTCATCACCGCCAGGCAGGCGCCGAAGGCCAGCAACAGCAGCCGGCTCGAGCGATCGGCGCGGGCGAGCGTTCGCCATGGACGGGTCGATGGCGCGAAGATCAGCGCGGCGGTAGCGATGCGCAGCCAGGCCATGCCAAGCACGCCGACATGCGGGAAAAGCAGCACGGCAAATGCCGGCCCGAGATAATGGAAGACGGCGCTGACGCCGAACCAGACATGCGGCGGCAGTGCTGTCGCCAGGCTGCGGAAGGGAAGGCCGGCAACAGCGGGGTCTGCCGCAGGAGCTTGCGTCTGATCATCCATCGGATCAGTATCGCAGGCGATTTTGCCTGTTCATATGGGTGATGATTGGCCTTTCCGGCCGGTATCCTCACGGAAGCAAGGATCTTTCCATGAAACGCCTTCGGATTGAAAGCGCCGACCTCGATGCCGCGGATATGAAAATCCTGCGCTTGCTGGAAAAGGACGCGCGCATCAGCACGGCGGAGCTTGCGCGCTCGGTCGGCTTGTCGGCGCCGAGCGTGGCCGAGCGCATCAAGCGGTTGCAGGAGAGCGGGGTCATCGAGGCCTATTCGGTCAGGATCAATCCCGCGGCACTCGGCCTGCCGGTGTCGGCGTGGCTGCGCATCCGTCCGGTACCGGGACAACTGGCCGTCGTGGCCGAGATCATCCGCGATCTGCCTGAGATCGCGCAATGCGACCGGGTGACCGGCGAAGATTGTTTCATCGCGCTGGCGCATGTCGGCTCGGTGGCCGAACTTGAGCGTGTGATCGACTGCATCATCCCTTACGCGATGACCAATACGGCGATCATCCAGTCGTCGCCGGTGGTGGCGCGCTCACCACTGGCAGCGGTGAAGCGTACGGTTTGAGCGAGCAGGAACGTTTATGCGTGGCCGCGCTTCAGGCGGGCTCGCTTCAGGATGGTGCGCCAGCGGATCATGTCGAACGGGATCGGCTCGTTGTTGTTGGCAATATGGAAGATCTCGTTGTCGACATTCTTGAGCGAGCGCCAGAAATCATAGTCGGTGATGCGCGGATCGGCAGCCAGCTTGTCCACTTCGACCTTGATGTCGGTTTTCATGCACTTTCCTCGAACCGGCTTCGCCGCGCCGCCCGCATCGCAACCCAATGCGATCGTTTTCAACCGCTCCGCTGAGTCGTTCAACGGCTCAATTGGCTTGTTCCCGTTAAAACCTCGGTAAGGTTAACGCGGGCGCCGAGCGGCTTCAAGCGGACTTGCGGCGAATCCCGATTGAACGGCCGGCGCGCTCCGGCATCGGCAGTGCCGAATGGGCGGCGCGCATGGCTTCGACCTTGGCAAGCACATCGGCTGGGAAGGGTGCGACCTTCGGCCCCGACATGTCGACATGCAGGGACAGCGTCTCGGAGGTTGCGGCGAGCCAGCCGTCGACGTGGCGGATTTCCTGGTAGGCCCGCAGCCGCTTGTCGTCATGGTCGAGGAGTTGGAAGGAGACCGTGACCTTGTGCCCGAGATGCAGCTCCTGCACGTAGCAGACATGGACTTCGGCTGTGTAGATGGTGAGCCGCCGCTGACTCACGTAATCCAGCCCCATGCCTATCGCTTCGAAGGCTTTGTCCGAGCAGCGGTCGAACAGCACGTTGTAATAAGCCATGTTAAGATGGCCGTTGTAGTCGATCCAGTCCTTCTCGATGTCCATGGGTTTGGAGACGAAGGGGGCGGGGATGGGCATCGAAACTTCCTTGTTCTGGTGCTGGACAGAGCGTGGCCGGTGAGTGTCTTCATTCTGACGCAATTCCTCAGGGAAAGCGCTACGCGGTTTCCCGGGAAAACCGCTTCGCACTTTTCCTGGAATTGCTTTAGGCATCCATAGACGCATAACAAGCATGGGCGCTGGTCCATTCGCGGAGGAATTCATGGCTTTGAGCGACCTCAACCCGGTCGAACGCAACGAGGAAGGCATCGCTGCCGTGCTCGGCATCCTCAAGCAGCGGCTCGGCGAACGGTTCCAGACCGGCGAGGCCATCCGCTCGCAACACGCGCATACCACCACCTATATTCCGACGCAGGCGCCGGACGGCGTCGCTTTCCCGGAGACGACGGCCGAGGTGCAGGAGATCGTGCGCGCCTGCGCCGCGCACCGCGTGCCGGTGATCGCCTTCGGCGTCGGTTCATCGCTGGAGGGGCACACCAACGCACCGGGCGGCGGCATATCGGTCGACACCTCGCGCATGAACCGCATTCTCGCGGTCAATCCGCAGGATCTCGATTGCACGGTCGAGCCCGGCGTCACCCGCGAGGATCTGAACCGGCATCTGCGCGACACCGGCCTGTTCTTTCCGATCGACCCCGGTGCCAATGCCTCACTTGGCGGCATGGCGGCGACACGCGCATCCGGCACCAATGCTGTGCGCTATGGCACGATGCGCGAGAATGTGCTTTCGCTGACGGCCGTCATGGCCGACGGCGAGACGGTGACGACCGGCAAGCGCGCGAAAAAGAGCTCGGCCGGCTATGATTTGACGCGACTGCTGGTCGGCTCGGAAGGCACGCTCGGTATCATCACCTCGCTGACCTTGAAGCTGCAAGGCATCCCGCAAGCGATCTCCGGCGGCGTCTGTCCGTTTCCGAGCGTCGAGGCGGCCTGCAACGCGGTCATCGCGACGATCCAGATGGGCATCCCGGTGGCGCGGATCGAACTGGTCAATGCTTTGCAGATGCGGGCGATGAAGAACTATTCCAAGCTCGACTATCCCGAGAGCCCGTGCCTGTTCGTCGAGTTCCACGGCAGCGATGCCGGTGTGGCCGAACAAGCCGAGACTTTCGGCATGATCGCCGAAGAGAATGGCGGCGGGCCGTTCCTGTGGACCAGCGTCGCCGAGGAACGGACGAAACTGTGGAAGGCAAGGCACGACGCCTACTGGTCGTCGCTGACGCTGCGGCCGGGCGCCAAGGGCCTGTCGACCGATGTCTGCGTGCCGATTTCGCGCTTTGCCGAATGTGTCATGGAAACCGAAGCCGATATCGCCGAGATGGGCCTGATCGCGCCGATCGTCGGCCATGCCGGCGACGGTAATTTTCACGTGTTGGTGCTGATGGATGTTAACGATCCCAAGGAGATCGCGCAGTCGGAAAAATTCGTCGCGCGGCTCAACACGCGGGCGATCGCCATGGATGGCACCTGCACCGGCGAGCACGGCATCGGCCAAGGCAAGATCGGCTTCCTGCGCCATGAACTCGGCCACGGCGTCGACATCATGCGCACCATCAAGCAGGCTCTCGATCCGCAAAACATCATGAATCCGGGCAAGATATTGCCGGGGATAGACTGAAGGGGATCCGATCCAGCGACGAACCGAGTGATTGCCTACTTCTCCTGTGCGCCCTGAACAAGGGTTTGCAGCATAGGGCGGGTTGGCGCGAAGAAAGTCGTGCCGGTGTGCGGCGTGGAGAAATCAAGCAGCCGGTCGTAGGCGCCCGGCGGCTCACCGACATACATACGCTGCAGCATCTTCTCGGTCACCCAGAGATACCTGGAATAGCCGATAAAGTAGGTGCCGAACTCCTGCTGTCCCGGCCGGCCGAAGGGCATGTTGTCACGCAGGATGTCGTATTCGTTGCCGTCGGCATCTTCGATGGTGGCGAGCGACTTGTGCGACTTGCGCGGGGCGTCGTCATCGTCGATTTCGATGTTATCGATCTTGGTGCGGCCGATGATCTCTTCCTGGAGCGGTGTCGGGGTTCGCGCCCACGCCTGGAGATCGTGCAGGTATTTCTGAACGACGACATAGCTGCCTCCGGCGAAGTCAGCATCCTCATCGCCGACGAGCGCTGAGGCCGGCAGATCCAGCCCGGTCGGGTTGGCCGTGCCGTCGACGAAGCCGAGCAGGTCGCGCGCATCGAAATAGCGAAAGCCCGAGACTTCGTCGACGACGTTCACGCCGTCACCGAGATTGTCGAGCAGAATGCGCTCGAACTCGAAGCACATGTCGGGACGTTCGGAGCGGATGTGGAAAAGAAGGTCGCCGTCGGTCGAAGGGGCCGAATGAACAGCGCCCTTGATCGGCGCGAACGGTTTCAGTTCCAGCGGCCGCCGATCTGGAGAAAGACGATCCCAGAGATCGCGGCCGATGCCGGCAATGCACGAAAGCCGTCCCGAAAGGTCACGGAATCCGACATTCTTCACCAGATCATCAAGTTCTCCGAGCACGGAGGCGACCTTGGCGAGCGCGCTCCGCTCGTTGGCGACATTGACGACAAGAAAGACCGCCGAAAGCGACAGCGGAGCGTCGATACTTTGCGCATCGATCGGCACGCGATCCCAGTTCTTGCCCGACATCTAGATTCTCCACTTCGCCGGGATTTGTTTCAGATCACCGGACATCACGCAACACCGGATGAATTGCCTCTTTATCGACACGCGGATGCGGGTAGAGTGCGGCAGAATTTCAATCAACCTGTTCGGAGCTGATGCTCGCTCGCCTGTTCGTGACCTTCGGTGGCCTTTTTGTGCTGGTGCTCTGTGCGGCGCTGGTGGTGCCGTATTTTGTCGACTGGACTAGCTACCGCGCCGATTTCGAACGCGAGGCAAGCGCCATTCTCGGCCGCAAGGTGACCGTGCGGGGCGACGCCACGGCCAGGCTGTTGCCGTTCCCGTCGGTGACCTTCGCAAATGTCGCCGTCGCCGGCGGCCCCAACGGCCAGCCGGCCATGACCGTCGAGACGTTTTCGATGGATGCGGAACTCGCACCCTTCCTGCGCGGTGAAGTGCTGATCTTCGACATGCGGCTGGTGCGGCCGAAAGCGACCATCGATATCGCCAATGATGGCACGGTCGACTGGGCGATGCGGCCGTCCTCGCCGTTCGATCTCAACCAGATCTCGATCGAAAAGCTGACGGTGACGGAAGGCCAGGTCGAGCTGCGCCATGCGGCCGGCGGGCGCAGCCATCTCATGTCCGAGATCAACTCGACCATTTCGGCCAAGTCGCTGGCCGGCCCGTGGCGCATGGACGGCACGCTTCGGCTGGACGGATTGCGCACCGCGGTCGCGGCCTCCACCGGCAAGGCAGAAGGCACCGGACAGATGCGGCTTCGGCTGAAGGCCGATCCCGATGCCTATCCGCTGGTCATCGAGACCGACGGCAATGCCGGCATCGTCAATGGGGCGGCCGTCTATTCGGGCCAGTTCAAGATTTCAAATCAGGACAAGAATGGCGCCGACAAGAACAGCGCAGAGCTGCGTGGCACCGATGGCGAGACGGTGAAGGTCTCTGGCGGCAAGCCCGATCCGGGCTTTCGCCTGAACGGCAAGTTTTCGCTCGACCATCAGAAGTTGGGCGTCGACGAATTTCGCTTCGAGACCGGGCCGCTCGACAATCCCTACACCGCCGACGGCAAGGCCTCGGTCGATCTCGGGCTAAAGCCGAGCTTTGCCATCGAAGCCAGTGGCGCTCAGGTGCAGCTCGACGAGGCCGTGGGTGCGCAAGCTGGTGCCGGCCTGACATTGGATCAGCGCATTGCAGGGCTGGAGCAGGCTTTGCTCGATCTGCCGAAGCCGACCATTCCCGGTACCGTCGAGGTCAAGCTGCCAGCGGTGGTGGCCGGCGACACCACGGTGCGCGACGTTCATCTTTCCGCCGAGCCGGTCGATGGCGGCTGGTCGGTGAAATCGCTTGCAGCGACCTTGCCCGGTCGCACCAGGTTGGAAGCCGATGGCAAGGTCTTGCTCAATGTGGAGGGCCATTTCGGCTTCAACGGCTCGTTGCTGCTGGCCGTGGCTCAGCCTTCGGGTTTTGCAGCGTGGCTGTCGAAGGACGTCGACGAGGCGGTCCGCCGTTTGCCCGCCGCCGGCTTCAAAGCCAAGGTCGACCTCTCGGAAAAGCGGCAGGCCTTCAGTGACCTCGAACTGATCCTGGGCAAGGCGAAGTTTTCCGGCCGCATCGATGCTAGCCAACCTGACGATGCCAAGCCGTCGGTGCTGATGCGGCTCGAAGGCGGCGAGCTCGATGTCGACGGCCTGGCGGCCTTTGCCTCGATCTTCGTCAGCGACAAGGGCGCCAATCGATTTGCCGACCGCGACCTCGATTTCCAGATCAAGGCAGGGCCGGTCAGCGCCGGCGGGCTGACCGCCGACACGGTCGATACCGCGCTGAGGTTGCGCGACGGGCTGCTCGAAATCGACCGGCTGTCGGTGGGCGGGCTGGCCGGCGCCTCGATCAGCGCCACCGGCAGGATCAAGGATTTCCCGGCACGTCCGACCGGCAAGCTCGACGCCTCGGTGGTTGCCGTCGACCTTAAGCCACTGATCGACGTCGCCGCCCAGCATTATCCCGACAGCGCCGTGCTCAAGGGACTGGCAAGCCGTGCCGCCGCCTATCCCGAGCTGTTCCAGGATGCGCGCGTCGACCTGGTGGCGAGTGCCGCCGACAATGGCGATGGCACCTCGGGCCTGGCGGTGAGCGGGCAAGGGAAGGCCGGCGGGTCGGCTTTTTCCGCGTCGCTGTCGGGAAGGGGGGCGGGGGACAAGCTTCTCGAAGCGCCGGTGGCGTTGACCTTCAACGCCAAAAATCCTGACGCCACTGCGCTGCTGGCGCTCTACGGCCTGCCGGCGCTGCCGCTTGGCATGCTGGGCGAGGCAAGCACGGACATCCAAGCCAAGGGCACGCTTGGCGGCGGCCTGGCGACGAGTTTCAGCCTTGCCGGTGACGACTTCAAGGCCGGTTTCGAGGGGACGATCGCCGATACGCCGCAAGGCCTCGCCGCCAAGGGCAAGCTTAGCCTCGACGCCGCCGACATCGAACCATGGCTGATGACATCAGGCATCGGCCTGCCAGGCATGGGGGCTGGCATGTCGACGTCGCTCTCCGCGCAGGGTGATTATGGCAACGGGCTGCTGGTGCTGGACGAACTCAGCGGCGCCATCAACGAAGCGGCGGTGTCCGGCGACGTCAATGTCGACGTCAAGGACGGCGTGCCGCATCTGGCCGGAGCGCTGGTGCTCGACGAACTTGATCTCGATCCGATGGCGGTGGCGCTGTTTGGCGATTCCGCCTTTCTTGCCGACAAGGAAGGGGCCGATAAGGGTGGGCCGGGGCCGGCCACGCCGATCAGCCAGAAATCCAGCCTGCCGTTCACTGCCGACCTCGATCTGACGACGGCAGCCCTTGCCGCCGGTCGGTTCGCCACCGCGTATGATGCCGCCTTTTCGCTCAAGCTCGACCAGGAAGGTATTCGCGTTTCGGATCTCAAGGCGAAATTGCTGGGTGGCGCGCTGACCGGCCTGTTCGAGCTGAAGAACAACGATGGCACCGGACTTTTCACTGGGCAGATGAAACTGGCCGGCGCCGATCTGGCGACCATGCTGCCGGATGCCGGCATCAGGGGCAATGGTGATTTCTCGACGGCGCTGTCAAGCAGCGGCAAATCGGTCGAAGGGATGGTGGCCGCCTTGTCCGGCTCCGGTACGGCGGCGTTGAGGGGCTTGCAGGTCGCCGGCGTCAATCCCGATGCGTTCAGTGCATTCCTCGCCAAGGCGGATGCGATCGGGCGCGATATCGATGCGGCGAAGACCGCCGGCTTCGCGCCTGAAATCGCCGCCGACGGCAGTTTTGCCGCCAAGGACACCGATGTCGCCTTCACGGTTGCTGGCGGTATGCTCAGGGCGCCGCCGGTCAACCTCGAGAATCCGGCAGCGACCTTGTCCGCCGACATTGAGGCCGATCTCAATACCAGCAAGATTTCCGCCAAGGGGACGATCGCCTATCGGCCGGGCGATGAAGCCCTGGTCGGCTCCGAGCCGACGGTGAATTTCACCGCCGAGGGGCCCCTCGGCGCGGTGAAACGAGAGTTCGACAGCGAGCCGCTGGCGCAGTTCCTGACCCAGCGCGCGCTGGAAAGGGAGCAGCAGCGTGTCGAGGCGATGCAGGCCGAATTGCTCGAAAAGCAGCGGCTGCGGCGCGAGGTACGCTACTACGCGGCGCTGCAGGATGAGCGTGACAAGGCCGCCGAGGAATTGCGCAAGCAGGAGGAAGCAGCGCGGCTTAAGGCCGAGGCTGAGGCGAAGGCCGAAGCGGATGCGCAGGCGAAAGCCGAGGCCGACGCCAAGGCCCAGGCTGAAGCGGATGCGCAAGCGAAAGCCGAGGCCGACGCCAAGGCCCAGGCTGAAGCGGATGCGAAGGCGAAGGCGGATGCCGACGCGAAGGCCGCGGCCGAACAGCAGGCTGCCGACGAGGCCGCCAAGGCGCAGGCCGATCAGGAGCGGCAGAAGGCGGAAGAGGCGATGCGCATTGCCTCGCCGCAGGAGAAGGCAAGGCTCGAGGCTAAACGCAACGCCGCACAGGCTCCGAAGGTGGAGCGTGCGCCGCTGCCGGAGGCTCGCGACAACCCGCCGCCGGCCAAGCCGAAGTCCAATCCGTTCACCATCGACAATCTGCTGAAGTCGCTGCAGTAGGCAGCAGGAGGCTTTTCCCGTCCTGGGATAGTCTCAGAGAACGAGCAGTTCGGCGCAGTCGGTGACATAGCGGGCGTGGCGGAAATCTCGGACGGTCAAGAGTTTGCCGTCCTGCCAGGCCAGCAGGATGAAATAGGATGGCCGCGCCGCTGGATCATCGCTGTCGCGGACGAGGGCTGCCGGCCTGCCCTCGATAAAGCCCGCCACGAAACGCCAATCCTGCACCTGGGAATAGTTGTGGAAGTAGGTGCCGACCTCCTGGCGACCATTCAGCCGCGTCCTTGCCACCAGTTCCAGCCGCACCTCATCGGCCAGCATGTCGCGCACGGCGTCGAAATCGCGGGCGTTGAAGCGATCGATGTAAGCATCGAGCAGCAGACGCTCTGCGCCGCTCAATCTCGGAACAGGGCGGTCGTCCGGTTCGTCCGCAAGATGGCGCAGCCGATGACGACCACGATGCAGCGCCGCCTTTATGGCGGGGATGCTGGTGTCGAGCGTGGCGCTGATCTCCTGCAGTGAATAGCCCAGAACGTCCATCATGATGACGCTGCTTCGCTGCGTGACGGGAAGGCGCATGAAGGTATGAAGGCCGGCCGCCGCGGCCTGACGGGCGGCAGTGGGGTTTGCCGGATCGACGATCATGTCCGGGTCCTCATCGGAAAAAGACTTTTCACGGGCTCGCCGGCGCAGGAAGTCGAGCGCCGTATTGTGGGCGATGCGGAACAGCCAGCCCTCCGGATTGGCGATCGGGCCGGTATTCGGCAGCGCCTCGAATGCCTTGGCCAGGGTTTCCTGCAGCACGTCTTCACCGTCGATGACTGAGCCCGTCATGCGGGCGCAGTAGCGGTGCAGCTTTGGACGCAGTTCGCCGAACAGGCGGCTGAAGACTTCGCGTTGTTGGACGTCAATGGTGATGTTCATGCGTACCGTGTTCCACCTACTGGTCGAGCATACGGTAGCTGCCCACAACAGTCATTTCCTCGCTGTGTGGACGCTCGATGCAGCGATCCCTGATGCCAATCTGAAAGGCCTCGAATGCCGCCAGCCCGGTGATGATATCGGCATGGGCCTCGGTTTCCGTCTCGACCAGATGGACAAAGGTCCCGTCGTCGGAACGCCATGTCATGTAGCGAACGCCGTCCGGCGATTTTTCCCGCAGCTCATGGAATACGCCCTTGACCAGCCGTTCATTCTCGTCGGCCCGTTCCGGTTTCGTCTTGTAGCGTATCAGGAGGCGTTTCATCGCAGTTGTTCCTCTTCGTTGCCCCATGCTCATGTCCGAGACGTTGCGGCGAAGCCAAAGGATTCCGGGTGACGGGAAAATAGCTCTTTCCGTGCATCTGGGCTTCACGCCCGATCGAGCAGCCGCCTCAACATCGGTTCGATGCGCGACAGCTCGTCGAGATGTGCCGCCGATAGCTCGGCCAGACAATCGTCGGCGCGCTCGGTCAGCTGCAGCAGCACGCGGCGATGATCGTCCTTGTCCTGATTTCTAGCGACCAGCCCTGCCTCGCAAAGGCGGTTGACCAGCTCGACGGCGCTATGATGGCGAGTGCGCAAGCGTTCGGCCAGATCGCCAACCGTCACCGGCCCGCCGCCGGGGAAACCCTTGATTGCCAGCAGCGCCTGATGCTGGCGCGGAGTCAGGCCGGCGCCTTCCGCCTGGATTTGGCTGAATTCGAGAAAGCGGCGGATCAGGTATCGAAACTCGGAAAGCCGCTGGTAGTCGGCCTGGCTGATGGCGGGGCGTGGTTTTTGTGGCGGCGACATATTCAGACATGTGTTCGTTTTCCGACGAAAACTCAAACGGATTTCGGGCGAAACCGGCTTGAACAAATATATCGTGTTACGATACATAGCCACCGACAAACCCCGGCTGGCCTTTTCGACCGTGCCGCAACCACGTACGGCCCGCAGCCAGGAAGCAAAGCCCGCCATGAAGATCCACCACTCGAATCCGGAGCATCTGCGTGATTTCACGACTGATGCCAGGGTGCTGCTTGTTGCTGCCATTGCGGTGGTCGTGGCGACGGCCGGACTGGTTGCCGGTATCGCGCTTTTGAAGCTGATCCGGCTGGCCACTAACATCGCCTATTTCGGCCAGTTCACGCTCGCCGACCTGAAACTCGAAGACACGCCGCTGGGCTATGCCTCCATCATCGTCCCGGTGATCGGCGCGCTGATCATCGGCCTGATGGCGCGCTTCGGCAGCGAGAAAATCCGCGGTCACGGCATCCCCGAGGCCATTGAGGCGATCCTGCTCGGGCGCTCCAGGCTCGATGCCAAGGTGGCGATCCTGAAGCCATTGTCGTCGGCGATTTCGATCGGCTCCGGCGGGCCCTTTGGCGCCGAGGGCCCGATCATCATGACAGGCGGAGCGATCGGCTCGCTGATCGCGCAGATGCTGCCGGTCAGCGACAACGAACGCAAGACGCTGCTGGTTGCGGGTGCGGCGGCGGGAATGACCACGGTCTTCGGGACACCGATCGCCGCCATCATGCTGGCCGTCGAATTGCTGCTCTTCGAATGGACCCCGCGCAGCTTTATTCCGGTGGCGGTCGCGGCAATCATTGCCCAGGTCGAGCGCACCGTGCTGCATCTGCCCGGACCGATCTTTCCGTTTCAGGGCGGTATGGAGGTATCCTTTGTCGGCCTTGCCGGCTGGGTGGCGATCGGGGTCGCGGCAGGCCTGTTGTCGGGGCTGCTGACGCAGATGGTCTACGCCTGCGAGGACGGCTTCCAGAAGCTGCCTATCCACTGGATGTGGTGGCCGATGCTGGGTGGTCTGGTGGTCGGCATAGGCGGGCTGATCGAGCCGCACGCGCTCGGCGTCGGCTATGACAACATCACTGACATGCTGGACGGCCGCATGATCGCGACCGCGGCACTCCTCCTTCTGGTGGTGAAGGCCATCTTCTGGTCGGTTGCGCTTGGCTCGGGAACGTCGGGAGGCGTGCTGGCGCCGCTGCTGATCATGGGCGGGGCGATGGGGGCGGTGCTGGCCGGCATTCTGCCCGCGGCGGATCCGGGCTTCTGGGCACTGCTGGCGATGGCCGCCACCATGGGCGGCACGACGCGCGCGCCGCTGACGGCCACCTTCTTTGCCGTCGAACTGACCGGCAATACGCATATACTGGTGCCGCTGATCGCGGCTTGCGCCGCGGCGCACGCCGTCACCGTGCTTTTGATGAAGCGGTCGATCCTGACCGAGAAGATCGCCAGAAGGGGACACCATCTGGTTCGCGAATACCGCGTCGATCCCTTCGCCTTGACCAGGGTGCGCGAGGTGATGACGTCTGAGGTCGAAAGCGTGCCGGCGACGATGACGCTGCATGGCGCAGCAGCCTTCCTGACCGCGCCAGAAACACAGCATCCGAGTTTTCCGGTGGTCGATGAGAACGGCCATGTGCTGGGTCTCATCGATCCGCCGGCGATCTTGCGCTGGAGACGCGCCAGTAGGCACCGCACCACGACGCTTGGCGAGCTGCTGGCCGGTAGCAAGGTGACGCTGGCCTATCCGGACGAGTATCTTGAAGGCCTCTCCGACAAGCTGCTGATGGCCAATGTCTCCCACCTGCCCGTCGTTAGCCGTGAAGACCTGCGACTGGTCGGTTATGTCGGCTGGAAGGATCTGATGCGTGTGCGGTCGAGGAAGCAGGCCGAGGAGCGTGATCGCTCGACCTTGCTCGGATTCCGCACCAGGCGCGGGAAAAAGGAAGCGACGATCGAGGGCCTCTAGGAACTCGTTCCGCGTTTCACCCACTCGAGCACATAAAGCCTCAGCGCCGAGGACAGGTTGGTGTCGCGAGGCCGCGTCTCGTCGACTTCGGCGACAAGAGCCGCGAGCGTCAATTGCCGCGTGGCCGCGATCGCGACGAGGTCGTCATAGAAGGGTTTTTCGAGCGAATAGCTGGTGCGGTGGCCGCGAATGGTCACCGAGCGCTTTTCGACCGCGCTCACTGCGGAGCGCTCATTGCTCGCTTTCGCCGCCGGATGGCTCGCGGCGGTGACCAGCGACGAATTTCTCGGCCTGGTCGGCAACTAGGTGGTCGCGTTGCTTTTCACCTTTGGAGCGGCCGTATAGCACCCGGTTCTGTTCGGCGATCCGCACCTTTTCGTCCCGCGCCCTCTGCTTGCGGGCCTGGCGGAGATTGACGATGTCGGCCATGGCGTTAACTGCGGGCTTATTTCTTGCGGAAGGCGTCGAGCGAGACCACTTCGGCGCCCTTGGTGGCGGCGTCCGCCGCCGCGGGCTTCTTCTCCGCCTCGGCGGCAGCCTTCTTTTCGGCCTTGGGCTTTTTCTCGGAGACGATGGTCAGCGGCTCGGGTGTCGGTGTTGCCGGTTCTTCGTCGGGCTGAGCATCGGTCTTGACGTCGAATTCGAGCTCGAAATTGACCGAGGGATCGTAGAAGCCGCGCACGGCCGAGAACGGGATTTCAAGCTTCTCCGGCACGTCGGAGAAGGACAGGCCGACCTCGAAGCCGGTGTCGGTCACCTTCAGGTCCCAATATTGGAACTGGATGACGATGGTCATCTGCTCGGGATAGCGCTCGCGCAGACGCGATGACACGCGCACACCCGGTGCACCGGTCAGGAAGGTGATGAAGAAGTGGTGGTTGCCGGGGAGGCCGGTACGCGCGACTTCGGCCAGGACCTTGCGCATGACGCCGCGCAACGCCTCCTGGGCCAGAATGTCATAGCGAATGTGGTCGTCGGCCATGTGGTGGTCGGGTTCCGTTGAATCGTCCGCATAGCTGTAATCAAGCTTTAGGGCGGCGTAAACCTGATATAGACAGCCACCGAACCGATACGAGGACTATTGCCAACGATTTGATCGCTCAGGCGCCGGCAAGCGCGGTCTGCTTTTCAACCGATACCGCGGAACGGCGCTTGCCAAAGGCGCGCAAGAAGGTGCGAACGCCATTTGTCGCGGATTGCACCACTTCATCCTCGCGCGGCGAGCCGCCAAGCATGAAGGTCGTCTGCAGTTCGGCATTGACGAGGCCAAGGAACTGGCGTGCCGCCACGTCGGGGTCCTCGATCGCGAGGTAACCGCCATAGGCGAGGCGGGCAAAGCGGGCGGCGATCGCCGGCCATGTCCTGCCCGGTCCCTGTTCGCGCCACTCTGCAAACAGTTCGGGATAGCGCTCGCCTTCGGTCTGGATCAACTTGCGCAGGAACTTTCCGTCGCGGCTGCAGATGCAGTTCTGGTTCAAGCGAACGGCAAAGCCGATCAGATCCGCTTCGAGATCCTTGGGCTGATCTGGGAAGGTAGCGATGGTGGCGAAGATGCCGGCATTGCAGCGTTCGGTCAGATCACGAACCACCGCGACGAACAATTTCTCCTTGTCGCCATGATGATTGTAGATGGTCTGGCGCGAGACGCCGGCTTCGGCTGCGATCAGATCGATGTTGGCGCCTGCGAACCCTTCGCGGCAAAACACGGCAGCTGCAGAGTCGACGATCGACAGACGCTTGGCCTCATGGCCGCGTGGCGGGAAAGTGTCAGGAGAGACGTGCAGCTTCATAAAAATCTATATAGAGATGATTGACGAATTAGACAAGACTGTCTAAATTTGTGGACATACAATGAAGAGATTTCGCCCGCAGAGACGAACAAAATTCGCTCTTGAGGTGTCGGAATCTCATGGGGATGGAACGTCCTAGGTTAGACGTCGCCCGCGGCGGCAACCAGTCTTGAAAGAAGCCCTTATCATGAGTCCCAAATTCCTCCGCATTGCGGTCGTGCTCGGCCTGTTGTCCGCCATCGGCCCGTTCGCCATCGACATGTATCTGCCTGCGTTGCCGTCAATCGGCGCGGACCTGCACGCCAGCACCGCCGCCGTGCAGATGAGCCTGTTGATCTTCTTCCTGTCGATGGGCTTCGGCCAGATCGTCGTCGGGCCGATCTCGGACATGGTCGGCCGCAAGCTGCCGCTTTATGGCGGCCTTGCGCTGTTCATGGTTGGCGGCATCGGTTCGGCAATGGCGCCGACCATCGAATGGCTGATCGCTTTCCGCTTCCTGCAAGGGCTTGGCGCCAGCGCCGGCATGGCCGTTCCGCGCGCCATCGTGCGCGACCTGCACACCGGCAATGAGGCCGCCAAGCTGATGTCCTTGCTGATGCTGGTGTTTTCGGTATCGCCGATCCTGGCGCCGCTGACCGGCAGCCAGATCATCGAGAATTTCGGCTGGCGCGCCGTGTTCTGGACGGTGACGGGTGCGGCACTGCTGGCCACCATCCTTCTGGCAACCTCCCTCAAGGAGACGCGGCCGGCGGAAGAACGCGTCGGCTCCTCCTTCGGCACCGCGCTTGCCGGCTACCGCTTCCTGATGGGCGACCGCAACTTCCTTGGCCTTGTGGCGATCGCGGGCTTCGGCATTGCGAGCTTCTTCGTCTATCTGTCGAGTTCGTCCTTCATCCTGATCGACCATTACGGGCTGTCGCCTTCGGTCTACAGCGTGTTCTTCTCGATCAATGCGGTCGCCTTCATCGGCATGTCGCAGCTGACGGGATTGCTGGCCGAGCGGTTCGGGCTGCGGCGCGTGGTGCGCGTCGCGGTGACCGGCTACGCCACGACGATGGTGGTGCTGTTTGCGGTGATGGCGACCGGCATCGACCGGCTCGACGTGATGGCGGCACTGCTGTTCGTCGGCTACGGCTTCCTCGGTCTGGTCATCCCCACCACTTCGGTGCTTGCCATGGAAGAGCATGGTGAGATCGCCGGCACGGCTTCGGCGCTGATGGGCACGCTGCACTTCGCCATCGGCGCGCTCGCCATGGGCGTCGCCGGGGTGTTCTTCGACGGCACGCCGCTGCCGATGGTCGCCGGCATCACGCTCTGCGCGGTGATCTCGTTCACACTGGCCAAGGTCACGCTCGGCCGCTCGCGCGAGACGGTCGAGGCCCCGGCGGAATAGGCGAGCGCAAACGCATAAAAAAGGCCGGGTTCGTCCGGCCTTTTTTCATGCCCGCAGACCAGCTACGCCGAGGATGAAGCGGACACGCTCCTCAACCGGAAGCTGCCGTTGCACGTGACGCATATCGAAGGAGGAGGGGAGAAGTGGAGGTTTCTGTTGCCAGGTACCTCCGAACCCCGCCTAGAAGTGCGAACCCCTAGGGCTTGAATTGAAGCTATCGCACCGCTTACGCGGCGAGACGTGCTTCCGCATAGTTGTCGTTTGCAACTACAGGTTTAGCCCGATAACGGTGGTACTATGCCGGGCAAAAGTACGATCTTTACACCTTCGTCGATCCTATTTCGCCCCCAGCAAAAACCGCTCTGTCGCCAACAGCGGCTTTTGGTGGAGGCGCCGGGTACCGCCCCCGGGTCCGAACGGCTTATTTCATCGCCCATTTATCGCCATAGTCGGTCAAGCCGACAAACTGAATATAGGGGCCCATCGCGAGAAATGAAAGGCCGCAATGGCACTTTGTCCCGTGTCAAACCGCGTCTCCAAAGGGTTGACTTGGGCGCGGTCTCCACCGAAGCTTTGCTACGGTGAGGAGTTGCCGACCTAGCGCACACGTTGCAGCAGCGCGCCACAACCCTCATCGATCGGATCCGTGGCGCCGACGAGGGGAATTTTGATGGCCGACTATCTTGCAGACGTGAAGAAATACGACGTTGGCGCCAGTGCGGATGCGGTCGAAAAGATCGTAAAGCATCTGGGGATTGCGCTCAGGAACCGCGATTCCTCGCTGGTGTCCTGCACCGATCCGAAGGAGCTTGGGCGCGTCAGGGACAACTGGGTTGCCAAGAAACTCGGCATCAGCGACTCGGCGAAGGCCGATGCGGCCATCGAAAAGACGTGCAAGGCAATGTCCGCCGACAACACCAAAAGCCGGGTGACTTTCTACTATCTGGTTGCGAAGGATTTGGGCAAGCTCGGCTCCCTCTGACGATCGCGCGTCAATTTGCGGAGGCTGGCGCGAGCCTTGCGCCAGCCGATGATGTTGTTGGGGACTGGCGACCTTCGAGCAGGATTTGCGCTGCTTTCTGGTGTTCGGCCGCCTGTCCATCAGCTATGATGGCTGGACAACCGAATCGAGCCGGAACCGATGCGCCAGTATCTCGACCTCCTGCAGCACGTGCTGGACAGCGGTGCCGATCGCGGCGACCGCACCGGCACCGGAACGCGCTCCGTCTTCGGCTACCAGATGCGTTTCGATCTGGCGCGCGGTTTTCCCGTCACCACCACCAAGAAGCTGCATCTCAAGTCGATCATCCATGAACTTCTGTGGTTCCTGGCCGGCGACACCAACATCAAATACCTGACCGACCATGGCGTTTCGATCTGGGACGAATGGGCCGACGAGAATGGCGACCTCGGCCCCGTCTACGGCAGGCAATGGCGCTCCTGGCCGGACGGCCATGGTGGCTCGATCGATCAGATTGCAAACCTTCTCAAGGAGATACGCAAAAACCCTCAATCGCGGCGGTTGATCGTTTCGGCATGGAATCCAGCCGAGGTGGAGGCGATGGCGCTGCCGCCCTGTCATTGCCTGTTCCAGTTCTACGTCTCGGAAGGGCGGCTTTCCTGCCAGCTTTATCAACGGTCGGCCGATATCTTCCTCGGCGTGCCGTTCAACATCGCTTCCTACGCCTTGCTGACGCTTATGGTGGCGCAAGTGACCGGGCTGAAGCCCGGCGATTTCGTCCATACGCTTGGTGACGCGCACCTCTATTCCAACCATTTCGAGCAGGCGCGCGAACAGCTGCGGCGCACGCCGAGGGCGTTGCCGACGATGTGGATCAATCCAGAGGTGAAGGACCTCTTCGCCTTCCGCTTCGAGGATTTCCGGCTGGAAAACTACGTCGCCGACGCGTCGATCAAGGCGCCGATCGCGGTATGACGCTAGAGAGGACCGCGCTTCAAGCCATAGCCAATGCGAAGCTGCAAGACGCAGAACTTTTGTTTCAAAACGAACGCTATTCGAATGCTTACTATCTTTTCGGGTACGCTGCGGAAATTGCCATCAAGTCACGAATTTCGCGACTTTTTCAGTCAGATACCATTCCTGACAAGAAATTCGTCCAAGATGTGTACAGCCATGACCTCAACAGGCTTGTGGCGTTGGCTGGCTTGTCTGCGGACCTTAACGAAAGCCGGACGGCGTCGCCTGTATTCGATGGCCATTGGTCGGCGGTTTCAGATTGGAATGAGGCTTCGCGTTACGATATGATAGATATGTTCGAGGCCACGGCCATGCGAAACGCGATGGTCGACGAAGGGCAAGGAATATTCAGATGGCTTCAGGATCGTTGGTAAGGACCGACATCGATGCCGGCATCAACCTAATTCGTGCTCTTGATGAAAAGGGATTTGGAGTTGCAGCCGCATTATGGTTGTACAACAGTGACGTCGACAACTGGCGCATGATCATCGCCTATCGAGGTCCACGAAAGGATCTTGAGAAGAAATATCTTGATGCAGCAACCTTTGCCGCTGACTGGCGCAAGGAACGTCCTCAAGAGCCTATTTTAGATCTTAGCAAGGTGAAGATCACATCAGCGGACGACCGGCTCATCGCGGGCTTAGGTATCGCCATGCGAGTTGATGGTCTAGGAGAGGTACGATTTTCGCATAACACCATCAATGGCATCTATGTCGAAGATGCCTTGATTCATAGGCTTGCCGCCTAGACCTTCTTAGGACGCGGCGATCAGTCGATGCCGACCATCACGTCCGAGGCCTTGACCACGGCATAGGCTTGCTTGCCCTTTTCGAGCTTGAGATCGGCGACAGGGTCGTTGGTGATCGAGGCGGTGACGATGGCGCCGCCAATGTCGATCCTGACATGCGAGGTGGTGGCTCCCTTGACGATCTCGGTGATCGTTCCCTTGAGGATGTTGCGGGCGCTGACCTTCATCGGAGCTTCCTTTCCGAGATTTCTTTTGCCCGTCTTACCAGAACAATCGATGTCGCACAGGCGCTTTCGCGGGGTACCAGGCCTTCCCTTGTTATATTCATGCGGATATATCGGTAGGCAGGCTTCGAGCAGATCGGATTCGAACCAGGGAGAACTTTCCATGACGCGCAAAGGTTCTGGATTGAGGGCGATCGCCATCGGCGGTCTTGCGGCGACGTTGATGGCAGTTCCGGCAGCACATGCGGAAGACAAGGTGGTGGTGTTTGCTGCGGCCAGCCTTAAGGACGCGTTGGATGCGGTGAACAAGGCCTGCGAGGCCGATGTCGGCGAGGCTGCGACGGTCTCCTATGCCGCAAGCTCGGCGCTTGCCAAGCAGATCGAGAGTGGGGCACCAGCCGACGTCTTCATCTCAGCCGACCTCGACTGGATGAAATATCTCTCCGACAAGAAGCTGACCAAACCGGACACCGAAGTAAAGCTGCTCGGCAACGAGATCGTGCTGGTGGCGCCGAAGGACTCGGCGGTTGAAACCAAGATCGAGAAAGGTTTTGACCTCGCCAAGCTGATCGGCGATGGCAGGCTCGCCATGGGCGACGTCAAAGCGGTGCCGGCCGGTAAATACGGCAAGGCCGCGCTCGAATCGCTCGGCGTCTGGTCTTCGGTCGAGGGCAAGGTGGCGCAGGCCGAGAATGTGCGCGCGGCGCTCAAGCTGGTTTCAACAGGTGAGGCAGCCCTCGGCATCGTCTATGCCACCGACGCGCACGCCGAAAAGGGCGTCAAGGTGGTAGGCACCTTCCCGGGGGATTCGCATCCGCCGATCATCTATCCAGTTGCCCAGACCGCCGATTCGAAGGACAAGGATACGCCGGCTTTCCTGAAATGCCTGCAGTCGCCGAAGGCCGGTAGGCTGTTCAAGGATCAGGGTTTTACTGTGCTCGCACCGAGCAACTGAGTTTCCAAGGGGCTTCATCTCGCAATATGAACTGGCTGCTGGACCTCACTCCCGACGAATGGAATGCGGTCCGGCTGTCGATCAA
Organism: Mesorhizobium sp. M0276; assembly: GCF_040321755.1. Lineage (NCBI taxonomy): Bacteria > Pseudomonadati > Pseudomonadota > Alphaproteobacteria > Hyphomicrobiales > Phyllobacteriaceae > Mesorhizobium > Mesorhizobium sp. M0276. The sequence goes on from NZ_JAMYSC010000010.1 coordinate 62,482, forward strand.
GGTGGCAACGGTGGCGATGCTCGCCAGCCTGCCGCCAGGCATACTGATCGCACTGCTGCTTGCCCGTGCACAGTTCTGGGGCAAGACCCTGGTCAACGGGCTGGTGCATCTGCCGCTGATCCTGCCGCCCGTGGTGACCGGCTATCTGCTGCTGCTGACCTTTGGCCGGCGCGGGCCGGCCGGTGCCTTCCTGGCCGACCATTTGGGCATTGTTTTCTCCTTTCGCTGGACGGGTGCGGCACTGGCTTGCGGCGTCATGGGTTTTCCCCTGATGGTGCGGGCGATCCGGCTGTCGATCGAGGCGGTGGACCGCAAGATGGAGGCGGCGGCGGGAACGCTCGGCGCCAATCCGCTGTGGGTCTTCGCAACCATCACTTTGCCGCTGATCCTGCCTGGGCTGATCGCCGGCGCCATCCTATCCTTCGCCAAGGCGATGGGCGAGTTCGGCGCGACCATCACCTTCGTCTCCAACATTCCCAACGAGACGCAGACATTGCCGTCGGCGATCTACACCTTCACTCAGGTGCCGGGTGGCGATGAAGGGGCACTGCGGCTGACGCTGATTTCCGTCGTCATTTCCATGGCCGCTCTGGTGGCTTCGGAAGTGCTGGCGCGGCGTGTCGGCCGGCGGATGGACATCGAATGAGCGTTCTCGTCGATATCGGCCATCGGCTGGGCGGCTTTGCCATCGACGCCCGCTTCGAAAGCGCCGGACGGCTGACGGCACTGTTCGGACCGTCGGGGTCGGGCAAGACGACGCTGATCAACATGATCGCCGGGCTGATCCGGCCCGACAAGGCACGCATCGAGGTCGACGGCCGCGTGCTGGTCGACACCAATGCTGGCATCTTCGTGCCGAAGCACAAGCGCCGCATGGGCGTGGTTTTCCAGGATGCGCGGCTGTTTCCGCATATGAGTGTTGCCGGCAATCTGCGTTACGGCCGCTGGTTCACGCCGCCAGCGGAGCGCTATGCCGATATGGATGCCGTCGTCGACCTGCTTGGCATCGGCCCGCTCATGGACAGGCGACCGGCGAAGCTCTCGGGCGGCGAGAAGCAGCGTGTGGCAATCGGCCGGGCGCTGCTTGCCAGCCCTGGATTGCTGCTCATGGACGAGCCGCTGGCCTCGCTCGACGAGGCGCGCAAGGCCGAGATCCTGCCCTATATCGAACGGCTGCGCGACGAGACGAAAATCCCGATCGTCTATGTCAGCCACTCGGTCGCCGAGGTGGCGCGGCTGGCCAGTGACGTGGTGATGCTGGCGCAAGGCCATGTCATCGCCAATGGTCCGACCGAGGCAGTCATGCAAAGGCTCGACCTGTTGCCGGCGGAAGAACGCGGCGAGGGGGGCGCCGTGCTGGACACCAAGGTGCTGCGTCACGACGAGACTTTCGGCATGACCGTGCTCGGATCGGCGGCCGGTGAGATCCGTGTGCCGCGGCTGGCGATGAAGGCGGGGGCGGCTGTGCGCATCCGTATACGTGCCCGCGATGTGATGATCGCCACCGAACATCCGGCAGGGCTCAGCGCACTCAACATCCTGCCGGGAACCATTACCGCGATAAACTCCGGTGAGAGCCCGGCGGTCGATGTCGGCATCGACTGCAACGGCGCAACCGTGCTTGCCCGCATCACCGAACAGTCGCGGCGGACACTGAAGCTTCATCTCGGCGGCAAGGTTTTCGCGGTGGTCAAGACGGTGAGCTTCGACCGGGCCAGCACCAGCGCCGGCCTGCCCGGTGAGGCGGACGGATGATCGTCGCTATGTCTTTTTGGAATAGCGGTTTCGCCGGGAAGTCTCTAGTATGGGATTGGGCGTGACTGCGGAGGAGAAAAAATGCCGTCGTTGAGCTTGCGGATAAATCTCGATCCAGACGGGCGCATCGGACCGGGCAAGATCGAACTCCTGGAGCAGATCGCCGCCTTCGGCTCGATCTCGGCCGCCGCACGCGGCATGGAAATGTCCTACAAGCACGCTTGGGACCTGGTGGAGGACATGAACCGGGTGTTCGGCAAGCCACTGGTGGCGGCACAGACCGGTGGCCGCAAGGGCGGCGGCGCGCAACTGACGGGCGCGGGGCTCGCCGTGGTCAGCCGCTTCCGCGCCATCGAGCGTGCGGCTTCTGCCGCTGCAGCGACACATATGGAGGCGTTACAGGCGGAGATTGATGCTGGCTGAGTGGAGGGCAGTAGGCAGTAGGCAGTAGGCAGTAGGGACTAGTCCTGTTCACTAGGCTTGCGAAGCAGATAAGTGTCCATGATCCAGCCTTTCTGCCGGCGGGCTTCTTCGCGGGTTCTCTCAATCTCGGCGCCGACGTCACCGAGTCGGCCAGAGATGAGAATCTCGTCCGGCGTGCCGAGATAGGCGCCCCAATGGATGACCGCGTCCTTGTCTTCCAGCGTATTGAAGGCGCATTTGCCGTCAAGCAGGACGATTGTGCTGCCGGCATTGTCGGCCAGGCCTTCCTCGGTCAGGCGCCGGCCGGTGGTAATGTGGATGGAATCGCCGATCCGGTTCAACGCCATCCGGTGGCTGGCGGCAAGCGCCTGAATGGCGGTGATGCCAGGTATTACTTCCAGTTCGAACGCCACGTTACCTCGCAAGCGCACCCGCTCGAGGATGCGCAAGGCGCTGTCATAGAGCGAGGGATCGCCCCAGATCAGGAAGGCGCCGCAGCCATCCCCGGCAATCTCGTCGCGGATCAGGTCCTCGTAGATCGAGGCGATGGCTTCATGCCAGTCATCGACCGTCGAGCGATAGGAGGTGACCGGCCCGTCTTCTACTGGCCCATCTTCTATTGGCAGGTCGCGCACTGGCACGTCGAATTCGACGCGGCGTGACTTCGGGTTGGTAACGAAGCGGTCACAGATCTGGCGGCGCAGGTCGGCGAGCTCGTTCTTTTTCGCGCCCTTATCGGGAATGAACAGCACGTCCGCCTGGTTCAGGCCTGATATGGCCTGCACAGTCATGTGGTCGGGATTGCCGGCGCCGATGCCGATGACGAGAAGCTTGCGCATGGAGCGAACTCCTGCCCGATCGGAACCTGTTAGTCCAGACCGCTTGGGCTTACCCGCGGATACGGAAGGGCTTTGAAACGCCACGGTGAAACGGCTAGGGTCTGTAAGCATTCCAGCCGAGGAGGCTTTCATGTTGCGATATGTTCTGACCGCCGCGCTGGCCCTGCTGGCTGCGCCCGCATTCGCCAATGATTCAGTTGCCGAGCTTGGCACCGGCGGCCTGATCCTGTCGCGCAGCGATGCCGTGGCGATGCAAAGCGAGGATCTTTTCATCTCGCCGGAAAAGGTGACGGTCGACTACGTCTTCCACAACAACACCGATCGGGATGTCGACGCGATCGTTGCCTTCCCGATGCCCGACATCGAAGGCGACCCCGAAGAGAGGCCGGCACTGCCCAACGATCAGAGCGACAATTTCCTCGGCTTTGAGGTGACGATCGATGGCGCGCCGGCAAAGCCGCAGCTCGAGCAGAAGGTGTTCGCGCTCGGCATCGACATCAGCGCCGATCTGAAGGCGCAGAACGTGCCGTTTTATCCTTTCGGCGACGCGGCGAAGGCGGCGCTGGCCAAGCTGCCTCAAGCGGTTACCGATGACTGGGTCAACCGCGGCATCATCATCGAGGACACCGGCGGCGACGGTACGGAGGCGAAGAAGGTCTACACGCCATTCTGGCAATTGCGTTCGACCTATTGGTGGCGCTCAACCTTTCCGGCCAACAAGGACGTCCACGTTTCCCACCGTTACAAGCCGAGCGTGGGCGGCACCTCCTCGGTCAGCTTTTTCTACGACGGCAAGTTCCAGGGGGAGTACGCGACCTACAAGACGCGCTACTGCATGGACGACACGTTCGAGAACGCGGTGCGCAAGGCGGCCAAGGACGACGCCGACGGCTATTCAAAATATTATGAAAATCGGATCGCCTATATCCTGACCACAGGCGGCAACTGGGCAGCGGGCTCGATCGGCAAGTTCAAACTGACGGTCGACAAGGGCAATCCGAGGGCCCTGGTCTCGTTCTGCGGCGACAATGTCAAAAAGGTCGGGCCGACGACATTCGAGATGACGGCGGATGATTTCGATCCAGAGCACGACATCGACATTCTTCTGCTCGAACCGTCGGATCGCAATGATGGGAACGCCAACTGATGCATGTCGCAATATACGTTGCCATTGCCGAGAACGGCGTGATCGGGCGAGACGGCGGGTTGCCCTGGCGACTTTCCACCGATCTCAAGCGTTTCAAGGCCGATACGATGGGCAAACCCATCATCATGGGCCGCAAGACCTATGAAGGCATCGGCCGGCCGCTGCCCGGCAGGCTGAACATCGTGGTCACCCGCGACAAGGCCTGGCGCGCCGACGGCGTCGAGGTCGCGCATTCGCTCGAAGCCGCGATCCAGCTGGCAACGGTGCGCGGCCGCTGCATGGCCGGGGTGGACGAGGTCTGTGTAATCGGCGGCGGCGAAATCTATAGCCAGGCGCTGCTGCTGGCCGACCGGCTGCATGTCACCCATATACTGGCAACGGTCGACGGCGACGCGCATTTCCCGCCGATCGATCCGGATTCCTGGCGCGTCGTCAGCTCCCAGGAGGTTCCGGCCGGGGAAAAGGACAGTCACGCGACGCGCTATTCGGTTTACGAGCGCCGGCGCGCGAGACATTGAATGACAAAAAGGGCATCGAAGGAAGACAAAGGGTCGCGACCGGACCAAATCGGACGAACTGGCAGCGCATCGCGTTGAAAGCGCCTCGCGGCGTCCCTATAGAAGAACATAATGGATTTGCGCCGAAATGCCGGCGCTTGAGGGAATTCCAAGCGAAAGGACATTTATGCCCTGGAACGATAAAAGTGGCGGTGGCGGCGGCCCATGGGGCGGCGGCGGCAATCAAGGACCCTGGGGGCAGGGACCAAAGGGACCGAGCGGCCCGCAGGGCTCGCCTCCCGATCTTGAAGACATCATCCGCCGCGGCCAGGACCGACTGCGGCGCGCCCTGCCGGGTGGCGGCGGCGCAAGCCCGGCTATCTTCGCACTGATCGCGGCGGCACTTGTGGTGCTGTGGGCCTTCAAGGCGGTTTACACCGTGCAGCCCGACGAGGTCGCGGTCGAACTGCGCTTCGGTAAGCCGAAGGCCGAGCTGTCGCAGCCGGGCCTGCATTTCCATTGGTGGCCGCTCGAAACGGTCGAGACGGCCAAGATCTCCGAGCAACTCGTCGATATCGGCGGCGGTGGCGCGACGAGTGGCAACACCTCCGGGCTGATGCTCACCGGCGACCAGAACATCGTCAACGTGCAGTTCTCGGTGGCCTATCAGGTCTCCGACCCGAGGTCGTATCTGTTCGACGTGTCCGACCCCGACGGAATGCTGCGGCAGGTTGCCGAAAGCGCCATGCGCGAAGCCGTCGGCCGCCGGCCGGCGCAGGACATCTTCCGCGACGACCGCCAGGGCATCGCCGCCTCGGTGCGTGAAATCATCCAGACGACGCTGGACGGCTACAAGGCCGGTCTCAACGTCAATGCCGTCTCGATCGAGGATGCGGCACCGCCACGCGAAGTCGCCGATGCGTTTGACGAGGTGCAGCGCGCCGAGCAGGACGAAGACAAATTCGTCGAACAGGCCAACCAGTACTCCAACCAGAAGCTCGGCCAGGCGCGCGGCGAAGCCGCACAGGTCCGCGAAGACGCGGCCGCCTACAAGAACCGGGTCGTGCAAGAGGCTGAAGGTGAGGCACAGCGCTTCATCTCGGTCTATGACGAATATGCCAAGGCACCCGACGTGACGCGCAAGCGCCTCTACCTGGAAACCATGGAGAGGGTTCTGAAGGATTCTAGCAAGGTGATCGTCGAGCAGGGCAACGGCCAAGGTGTCGTTCCCTATCTGCCACTGCCGGCATTGCAGCCGAAGGCGCAGGCACCGGCCGCGCCTGGTGGCGTTACGGGAGGTAACCAATGATGGCCAACCGTCTTCCCGTCATCGTCGTCGCAGCGGCCGTCATCCTGTTCCTGCTCTATTCGTCGGTCTTCGTGGTCAATGCGCGCCAGCAGGCGCTTGTGCTCAGGTTCGGCGAGATCGTCGACGTCAAAAGCGAGCCCGGCATCTACTTCAAGGCGCCGTTCTCGTTCTTCGACGCCGATACGGTGCAACTGATCGAGAACCGGGTGCTGCGCTTTGATCTCGACAACATTCGTGTCCAGGTGTCGGGCGGCAAGTTCTATGAGGTCGACGCCTTCATCGCCTACCGCATCTCGGATCCGCGCGTCTTCCGCTCCGCCGTGTCCGGTCAGATCGAACTGGCCGAAGCGCGACTGAGGACGCGTCTCGACGCTGCCTTGCGCCGCGTCTACGGTCTGCGCGATTTCGAGGCCGCGCTCTCCGAACAGCGTGCCGTGATGATGCGCGAAGTCCGCGATCAGCTTAGGCCAGACGCGACGTCGCTCGGCCTGCAGATAGAGGATGTCCGCATTCGTCGCACCGATCTCACCGCCGAGGTTTCGCAACAAACCTACGACCGCATGAAGGCGGAACGTCTGGCTGAGGCTGCGCGGCTGAGGGCGCGGGGCAATGAAGCGGCACAGCGCATCACGGCCCGCGCCGATCGCGAAGTGGTCGAGATCGTTGCCGAAGCTCAGAAAGAGTCGGAGATCCTGCGCGGCGAGGGCGAAGCCCAGCGCAGTGCCACCTTCGCGGGAGCGTATCAGCGCGATCCTGCCTTCTTCGACTTCTACCGGTCGATGAACGCATATGGAACGGCGCTGGACAACACCGGGACGACGATGGTGCTGTCGCCGAGTTCGGAGTTCTTCCGCTTCTTCCGCGATCCAGACGGCAAGGAGGCGCCGGCGAAGCCGGGGTCGGCTGCGCCAACCGCGCCGCCAACGGCACCTGCCGCCCCGGCGGTACAGCCCAGCACCGGCCAGTAGCGGCCGGTGCAGGATTTTCTCGCCGCCATTGGCCTCGTCCTTGTTATAGAGGGCCTGGTCTATGGCGGCTTTCCCGGCCTTGCCAGGAGGCTTGCAACCGAAGTGCTGTCGCTGCCCGAGAATGCGTTGCGGATTGCCGGGCTGGCTGCGATCGCCATCGGCGTCGGGATCGTCTGGCTGGTGCGAGGTATATGAGGCCGGTGAGCTTCGGTTTTCGGGATACTGGTTTCGATCCGCGATACGAGCTTCGATCCCGGGGATAACGGATGATTTATCCTCTGCCGATAGTCATAGCCGCAAACGTGCCGTATTTTTTGCCAACATGGCGCGACGCGGCGTTTTCGTCGAAGCGCTTTTCTTTTCAGGAATACCGGGAGGCTTCTCGATGACATCCAACATTATTTTGCGCGCGGCACGGCGGACGTTCATCGCGGGCGCTGCGGCACTTCTTGTCAGCGCCGTCGCTGTCCCGTCCTTCGTGACACCGACATTTGCCGCTGACGGACCTGCTTCGGTCGCCGATCTGGCGCAAGGCCTGCTCGGCGCGGTGGTCAACATCTCGACCTCGCAGACGGTGAAGGGTACCGAAGGTCCGGGTGCCGTGCCGATGCCGCAGCTGCCAGAGGGTTCGCCCTTCCAGGACTTCTTCGACGATTTCTTCAAGAACCGCGGCGGCGACAAGGACAATAGCGGGCAGAAAGTGCAGTCGCTGGGCTCCGGGTTCGTCGTCGATGCCGAGCAAGGCATCGTCGTCACCAACAACCACGTGATCGCCGACGCCGACGACATCGAAGTCAATTTCTCCGACGGCATTACCTTGAAGGCAACGCTGGTCGGCACCGACACCAAGACAGATGTCGCGGTGCTGAAGGTCGATCCGAAAGGACACAAGCTGACGGCGGTGAAGTTTGGCGATTCCACCAAGATGCGTGTCGGCGACTGGGTGATGGCGATCGGCAATCCGTTCGGCCTCGGCGGCACTGTGACGGTCGGTATCGTCTCGGCCCGCAACCGCGATATCAATTCCGGCCCCTATGACGACTTCATCCAGACCGATGCCGCGATCAATCGCGGCAATTCCGGCGGCCCGCTGTTCAACAGCGCCGGCGAGGTCATAGGCATCAACACCGCCATCATTTCGCCGTCCGGCGGCTCGATCGGCATCGGCTTCTCCATTCCCTCGCAGCTCGCCTCGGGCGTGGTCGACCAGTTGCGCCAGTTCGGCGAGACGCGGCGCGGTTGGCTCGGCGTGCGTATCCAGCCGGTGACCGACGACATCGCCGAGAGCCTCGGCATGGTGACTGCCAAGGGCGCGCTGGTTGCCGGCGTCATCAAGGGTGGTCCGGTCGACAATGGCACAGTTCAGGCCGGCGACGTCATCCTGAAATTCGACGGCAAGGACATTCATGAAATGCGCGATCTGCCGCGCGTCGTCGCCGAAAGCCCGGTCGGCAAGGCGGTCGACGTGCTGATTGTGCGCAAGGGCGTCGAGCAGACCGTGAAAGTGACGCTCGGGCGGCTCGAGGACGGCGAAAAGCTCGCCAGCGGCGAACAGGGTGGCAACACCGATCAGGACAAGAGTGAAAGGGCCCCGGCCGTTTCCACAGCCTCGGTGCTCGGGATGACGGTCGGCGAACTGAACGACGAGACGCGCAAGAAGTTCAGCATTGCGGGCGATGTTTCCGGCGTCGTCATCACCGACGTCACCAAGGACTCTGCTGCCGCCGAACGCGGTATCCAGCCGGGCGAAGTGATTACCGAGATCGCACAGGAATCGGTCGCTACGCCCAAGGATGTTATGGACCGGATCGGCGCCTTGAAGGAACAGGGACGCAAGAATGCGCTCTTGATGCTGGCGTCGAAGACCGGCGAGCTCAGGTTCGTCACGATCCGGATGGACTGAAGTCCGGAAGGATCCGGCAGAATTCTCATCTAGAATGGAAGGGCGGCTAGCGGGCCGCCCTTTTTCTTCTTTGCTCCCAAGCGGCGCGGGAGAGCCGGTAGAACACATGTCGCTTGAGCGCGGGCTGGCTTGCGGGAATGCCGGGGTGGTCGAAGTCGGCGGACGGGTCGGCAGTCATGCCGAGGCGCTCCATGACGGCCGTGGAGCGGCGGTTGTTCCCGACAGCAAAGGAGACGATCTCGCCAAGGCCGAGCGTTTCGAAGCCGTAGTCCAGCCAGGCTTCCGAGGCCTCGGTGACATAGCCCTTGCCCCAGTATTCGGGCGCCAGCCGCCAGCCGATCTCGATGGTACCCGCCGGCAGGAACGGCATATGGTCGGTTCCGGTGATGCCGACAAAGCCGATGCACTCACCGGTGGTGATGATCTCGGCGGCGGCAAAGCCATAGCCGTCGCGGTCGATCACGCCTCGCAACTCGTCCATCTTGGCATCCGTGGCGGCGCGGTCGTGGCGGAACGGAAAGAATTCCATCACCTGTGCGTCGGAGTTGATCCGGTGGAACAGTTCACGGTCGCGATCCTCCCAGTTGCGCAGGATCAGGCGCTCGGTACGCATTGGTTTCATTGCACAAACTCTTCCTGCCTGTAGCCTTGCAAATAGAGCAATGCGGTCAGATCGCCATGGTCGATGCGAACCTTTGCCTGTGCCGCCACCGTCGGCTTGGCATGAAGCGCAACACCGGTGCCGGCCAGGCGGATCATGTCGAGATCATTGGCGCCGTCGCCGACGGCGATGACGTCAAAGGGCGTCAGACCAAGGCGCGCTGAAATTTCGATCAGCGCTTCGGCCTTGGCGGCGCGGCCGAGGATCGGTTCACCGACCAGCCCGGTGAAGCGGCCATCCTGTTCGAGCAGGCGGTTGGCGCGGTTCTCGTGGAAGCCAAGCATGGCCGCGATTCGCGTCGTGAAGACCTCGAAGCCGCCGGACACGAGTGCCGTCCAGGCGCCGTTGGCGCGCATGGTCTGAACCAGCGCGCGGCCGCCTGAGGCCAGCGTCAGACGATTGGCGACGATGCGGTCGACCACGGCGGCGTCGAGGGCTTTCAGCAGTGCCACTCGCTCGCGCAGAGCCGGTTCGAAAGCGATCTCGCCGTTCATCGATCGCGCGGTGATGGTGGCGACACGGTCCTTGACGCCGATCTCGTCGGCCAGTTCGTCGATGCATTCCTGGTCGATCATGGTTGAGTCCATGTCGGCCATGAGGATCTTTTTGCGGCGGGTCTCGGCCTGCTGGACGATCACGTCGACCGCCTCGGTGGCGAGTGCCGTGCGCAATGCGGCAGTCGTGTCGGCGGCGTCAGCAATCTCAGGCAGCACAAGATCGCAGGCAATTCCTTCGGCAAGCCAGACAACAGCGCTTGCGCCGACTGACCGTGACGCCATATTCGCAAGCGACAGCGACAAGGCGCGGTCAGCGGGATGGGAAACAAGCGTGGCGATGAGCGGCATGGAACATTCCGGCGAACATGCGGACGAGGGCCGCGTGAAGAACGCGATCCTGATAGCCGGGCCGACCGCCAGCGGCAAGTCGGCGCTGGCGCTCGATCTGGCCGAGCGCAAGGACGGCGTGATCGTCAATGCCGATTCCATGCAGGGCTATTCGGTGCTCGATGTGCTGACCGCCCGGCCGGAGGCGGCCGACCTCGCCCGCGCGCCGCATTTTCTCTACGGCCATGTCCACCCGGCCACAGCCTATTCCACCGGCGCATGGCTGCGCGACGTGATGAAGCTGATCGACGACGGCGCGCTTTCCGAACGGCCCGCAATTTTTGTCGGCGGTACCGGGCTCTACTTCCGTGCGTTGGCCGAGGGCATTTCGGAAATGCCCGATATTCCGCAGCGGATTCGGGACCGCTGGCGCTACGAACTGAAGGAGCAGGGCGCCGTCAAGCTGCACAGCCTGTTGCTGCGCGAGGATTCGGCGGCCGCCATGATGCTCAAGCCAACCGATAGCCAGCGCATCGTGCGGGCATTGGAGGTGCTCGACGCGTCGGGCCGTTCGATCCGGGAATGGCAGGCAGAACGCGGCCGGCCACTCATAGACAGGGAGACCGCGCATTTCTTCGTGATCGAGCCGGACCGGGCGGCGCTGGTCGACCGCATCGAAAAACGCTTCGACCAGATGTTGGACAAGGGCGCGCTGGACGAGGTCAAACGGCTATCGGCGCTTGGCCTCGATCCCCAGTTGCCGGCAATGAAGGCGATTGGCGTTCGTGAACTGCTGGCCGCGATGGCCGGAGAGATTGGCTTTCCCGAGGCGATCGAACGCGCCAAGATCGCCACCAGGCAATATTCCAAGCGGCAAACGACCTGGTTCAGGCATCAACTGGGGCCGGAATGGCTGAGATTGCGCCCCGGTGATGATCTGGAAACCACGATCTGATTGGCTGTTTCAATTGCAACCTAAAAAGTTTATCTGCAAGGAAAGGTTCTCGTTGCGGTTGTCCAAATTAACCCTCCGTAAGCCCTCCCATGCCATAAGGTCAGTGGGGTACTTTCCAGCGGGGAGCAGATGCGTTTCCACAAGGCGGAATCAGCATTTTTCGTCTTTATCTTCGTGATCCTGGCCGCCGGCCTGGTGACGCTGCATGCCTATGGCCTTCTGCAATCCTTCGCCACCGAGTTGCATACGGCTTCGGGTCTGGACAAGGTCATTTATCTCAACAAGCTTTTGTTCGCGACCGGTGTGCTTTTGGCCACCGCGCTGTTCTTCGGCATTTTCTTCATCTACCCGCTGATCCGAAAACAGGCGACAGAAGAAGGCAAGCTACGTGCCATGACGGTCTCGCTCAGCGCACGCTCGGAAACTTTCGAGCATGCGGCGCTGACCGACGGCCTGACCGGCATGCAGAACCGGCGCTATTTCGATGACGCGCTGAAGGAGTATCTCGAGGAGTTCCGGCGCATCGAAAAACCAGTCGGGCTGATGATCCTGGATCTCGATCATTTCAAGCAGGTCAACGATACTCACGGCCATGATGTCGGCGACGAGGTGCTCAAGGCCGTCGCGAACTGTCTCAAGGATATGACACGCTACCACGACGTGGTGGCGCGTTTGGGTGGCGAGGAGTTCGCCGTGGTCACGCCCAACATGGACGCCGACCTTCTGGGCAAGTTTGCCGAGCGGATCCGCAAGGCGATCGCCAACATGTCGGTGCTGTCGGGCAATGTCCGCCTCAAGATCACCACCAGCGTCGGGCTTGCCGTCTGGGACCGCAACGAAACGGCGGAGGAGTTCTATCGCCGGGCAGACCGCCAGCTCTATGAGGCGAAGAGGCAAGGCCGCAACCGCGTCTGCGCCTAGAATCCCGAAGAAGAATTCATGAGGCCGGTCGCCTGACGCGGCTTTCTCGACTTCCGGTGCTCACGGACTAAATGTCCGTTCCGCTCCGGCTTCTCAAAAGCCACATCATGCAACTCGGCCTGATGAATTCTCTTTCGGGATTTACCCAGGCATGCCAACGAAGCTGAGCCCTGGAACCTTGGCGCCGTTCTCACTCAACCGGCAGAACAGCAGAGCCCGCAGGCTCAGTCGTTTTGCGGGCGCAGGCCGAAGGTCGCGGGCTTGAGACCGTAGCGCATGTCGAAATCGTCGTCCGATGACGCGCGAGTGGTGGGTGGCTTGCGGTAGTCGGGATCGCCAGCCTGGCGGCCTGAATCGACGACTTCCGCGAAGGCCATCGCCTGCTGCGTTGGTTTCGGCACGTTGCGCAGTCGTTCGACGATTGCCACCAGATCGACATCGTCGCCTGACTTCGCAGAGGCGGCCTGTTCGCGCTTGGCCGTGCCCGGGAGCAACTCGCTCGGCAGTTTTTCGAACTTCAGCCGCATGGTCGACGCCACGCCTTCGCCGAAGGCGATGGCTTCGCGCTGGCCCATGGAGGACAAGAAGGCAAGCGTCGAGGCGGAAGAGTCGGCAATCGCCGAACGGATGATCGCCTGGTCCTGCTCATTGGCAAGCCGCATGGCGAAGAAGGTCGAGCATTGCGACAGGATGGTCGGGTCGAGCTCGCCCGGGCGCTGGGTGACGACGCCAAGATAGCAGCCATATTTGCGGCCTTCCTTGGCGATGCGCGACAGCGCGTGCCTGGTCGGCGCGAAGCCGAGGCGCGGATCGGCCGGCATGTAGCGGTGCGCTTCTTCGCACAAAAACAGAAGCTGCAGCTTGCCTTCGCTCCACAAAGCGAGATCGAAAGCCAGGCGCGCCAGAACCGAGCAGACGGAATTGACCACTTCGGAGGGCATGCCGGCCATCTCGAAGCAGGTCACCGGGCGGCCATGATGCGGCACGCGGAAGATGTTGCCGATCGTTTCGTGGATGGTGTCCTCGATCAGGCGCGAGTTGAACATGAAGCGGTAGCGTGGGTCGGCCGCCGCCGATTCGATGCGAGTCTTCAGCGATCTGAGCGTCGGGCGATCGGCCTTGCTTTCGAGCATGCCCATCCGCTCGTCGATCTGCTTGAGGAGGTCGGCGATCCGGTAAGGCACCGGCGTATCGGCGGTCAGCGCATCGTTGCCGCGCCGCAGATAGGCACCGGAATTCGGATTGCGGTAAAGGTTCTTGGCGGCCGGGATGAGGTCGCGCAAGGCATCGATTTCTTCCGGCTCCGTCTCGCGGCCACGGAACAGTACCTCGGCGAATTCCTCCAGCGTGAACATCCAGAACGGAAGATCCAAGGTTTTGGAATCGACCCTGACACAATATTCGGGCAGCGACGCCGCGAACTCATTGTGCGGGTCGAGGATCAGGATGCGCAGGTCGGGTCGCGCCGCGATCGATTTGCGCAGCAGCAGCGAGACGGCGGTGGACTTGCCGACACCGGTGGTGCCGACAATGGCGAAGTGACGCGCCAGCGTATCGTCGATGGCGATGTTGGCGGCAATAGCTTCGTCCTGCGCGAGCGTACCGATGGTGATCGAATGACGCCCCGCGAGGTCATAGACAGCCTGCAGGTCACGGGTGCGGATGCGGTGCGCAACGGCGCCGATATGTGGGTAGGTGGTGATGCCACGGTCGAAGACCGGCTTGCCGCCGGGCTCTGCTGCATCACGTACTTCGCCGATCAGCTCGATGCTGACCTCGATGGCGTTCTGGCCCTCATTGCTCCAGGCGCGATCCGACTTGCCGATCCCGTAGACCAGGCCGACGGTTCGCGTGGGCCCGAGATTGATGGAAATCATCTTGCCGACCGTCCACAGGCCGGTCACCGCGCCGTCGACATCGTCCGCATAGGCGCTGATGGTCGCGCGTGCGCCGTCGCACTGCACGACATTGCCCAGGATGCGCCTGTCGTTCTGCTCGGCGTCGCGGCGCTCCTGCGATGTCGGTTCTCCAACAGAAGCTGCGCGTTCGACATACATGGACAGGCCAATCCCCATTTCCCCTGGAGCATCGAGCCTACAGGAATGGGGTTAAGGCCCGATGAGGTCGGATGGTGTAGAGAGGCTTAATGGCCGCATGAAAATTGTCGCGAGGCACCTCTTTTGCGACGCCAATATTTCGCTATAGTAGACGTATGGATGATATAGCGAACGACATTTCCTCGACGATCGGCCGAAGGATACACGCCGAAAGGGTCATGCGGGACTGGTCCCTGGCCGAGCTTGCGGAGCGTTCCGGCGTCTCGAAGGCGATGCTGAGCACGATCGAGCGCGGCAAGACCAGTCCGACGGCGGCCCTTCTCGTGCGCATCGCGGCGGCCTTCGGCCTGACGCTGTCGACCTTGATCGCGCGCGCGGAATTGCAAGGCGGCGGGCTGCTGCGCGAGGCCGACCAACCGGTGTGGCGCGACCCCGACACCGGCTATGTAAGACGGCACCTGTCGCCGGCTGGCGACATACCGCTCGAACTCATCAGGGTGCAGCTGCCGGCGGGCGCCAAAGTCAGCTTTCCGGCCGCTTCCTACGCCTTCATCAAGCAGCAGATATGGCTGATTTCCGGGCGGCTCGAATTCGTTGAAGGTGAGACGGTGCACCGGCTTGAGCCAGGCGATTGCCTGGCGCTCGGGCCGCCGTCTGATTGCACCTTTCATGCCCTGGAACGCGGTGCCGACTATCTCGTCGCGCTGGTCAGGGCCTGACATCATGGCCACGAGACCAAAGCGCCCCCACAATGGGGGGCCGCCTCTTGATGAGTACAAGGGCCCGCCATGGGGCAAGGGCGACCCCTATATCTTCCTTGCCTGGCAGGCCGCCCATGCCAAGGCATGGAAGGCGCCGAGCCGCGAGGTCATGCTGCTGCGCATGGACCGGGCCGAGCGGCTGGGCCTGACCTATGAGGAGTACACGCTCGAGATTCTGGAGCGTGGGCGGCATCTCGGGCACGAAGACGCCGAACGCATCAGCGCCATCAAGGCGGCGCGAAAGCGACGCCGCGTGCGCCACCTGGACTGACGGCAATGTGCCACGTCTATCGCAAACCACAGGACCTCATAAGCATGAACTCCATCGAGATCGGAACCCTGACCCCGACTGCCGAGACGCAAGACAAGCTGGCCGAATTGCTGGTCGCGACGGTGGCGGCCGGCGGATCGGTGAGCTTCATGCATCCACTGGTGCCGCAGACAGCAAGGGCCTTCTGGGAGAAATCGCTGGCCGCGGCGGAAAGAGGGGAAAGAGCCGTGCTTGGCGCCTGGGACGGCGAGGTCCTGGTCGGCACAGTAACCTTGCTGCTCGACTGCCCGCCCAACCAGCCGCACCGGGCCGAGATCGCCAAGCTGATGACGCGGGTCGATCGTCGGGGCAGGGGTGTGGGAATGCGCCTGATGAGGGCCGCCGAGAGCCTTGCCGTCGAGAAGGGGCGGACGCTGCTGGTTCTCGATACGGCCGCTGACGAGGGCGCTTCAGGCCTCTACGAAAAGCTCGGCTTCACGCTGACCGGCGAGATACCGGACTATGCCCTGAAGCCGCATGGCGGGCTGACGGGCACGCTGATCTACTGGAAGCGTATCGGGCCAATCTCGTAAGGTCATCCAATCGAGGAAGGAGGCAGGGTGCAAGCCGTGCCCCCTTCATGATGCTCAACTGGAATGGCGGTCGATTAGCCTTTGTGGTGGGCCTGCTGCAGGCCGTAGACCGGCGTCGCGATGCCTTCGTGCCGCGCCTTCAACTGCAGCGACAGGAACTGCGAATAGTGGCGTGACTGGTGCAAATTGCCGCCATGGAACCATAGCGCTTCCTGTTGCGTCGGCTTCCACATGTTACGCAACTCGCCTTCCCACGGGCCGGGATCCTTGGTGGTGTTCGAGCCGAGGCCCCAGCATTTGCCGACCTTGTCGGCGACGTCCCTGGAGATCAGATCGGCGGCCCAGCCGTTCATCGAGCCGTAGCCGGTGGCGTAGACGATGAGGTCCGCGGGCAGTTCCGACCCGTCGCTGAGCAGAACCGAATGCTGCTTGATCTCCTCGACGTCTACGCCGCTCTTCAGCTTGATCGAACCATCGATGATCAGCTGTGATGCGCCGACATCGATATAGTAGCCAGAGCCGCGCCTCAGGTACTTCATGAACAGGCCGGATTCGTCGTCGCCCCAGTCAAGCATGAAACCTGCGTTTTCCAGTCCCTTGTAGAACGCCGCGTCGCGTTTCTTCATCTCGGCATAGGCCGGGATCTGGAACTCGTGCAGGATCTTGTAGGGCAGTGAAGCAAAGATCAGGTCGGCCTTGGCCGTGGTGATGCCATTCTGCACCGCCTGCTCCGAATAGAGCGAACCCAGTCCGATTTCCATCAGCGTGTCGGATCGGGAGATATGGGTACTCGAGCGCTGCACCATGGTGACGTCGGCACCGGCCTCCCAAAGTGCCGCGGCGATGTCATGGGCGGAATTGTTGGATCCGATGACAACGGCTTTCTTGCCGACATAAGCGTCGGGTCCGGGATGCTTGGAGGAGTGATGCTGATCGCCCTTGAAATCTTCCATCCCCTTGAATTTCGGCATGTTGGCCTTGCCGGATTGTCCAGTGGCCAGCACCAGTTGCTTGGGTTTCAGGACAATGTCCTTGCCGTCGCGGCGGACGACGACGGTCCATTCCTTCTTGTTGTCGTCATAGGAAGCGCTTTTGGCCTCGGTCGAGGACCAGTAATTCAGCTCCATCACCTTGGTGTACATTTCCAGCCAGTCGCCGATCTTGTCCTTGGGCGAGAAGACCGGCCAGTTCTTGGGGAAGTCGATATAGGGCAGATGGTCGTACCAGACCGGGTCATGCAGGCAGAGCGACTTGTAGCGCTTTCGCCAGCTGTCGCCGGCGCGCTCGTTCTTCTCGATGATGATCGTCGGCACGCCCAGTTGCCGCAGCCGCGCGCCGAGCGCGATGCCGCCCTGGCCGCCGCCGATGATGACCGTATAGGGTTGCGTCTTGAAGCCGAGTTCGGCGGCCTCCTTTTCGCGCTCTTCCTTCCATGTCGGACGGTTCTTGCCCGAGCCATGTTTGGCGCCCATCGGCCGCGCGAAGCCCGCCGGCTCCTCGTGGCCCTTTAGCTCGACCATCGTGGTCAGCAGCGTCCAGATCTTGCCGTCCTTCAGCCTGATGTGACCGAAGCCGCGTGCCGCCTCGGTCTCGAAGCTGATCCAGCCCTCGATCAACCCGCCGCTCTCGGTCGCGTCCTCGCCCTTGGCGATGGCAAAGTGTGACGGCCTGGTCTTCGACAACTGGCTTTTCAGCATGTCGCGGACCTGGTCGCGGCCTTCCATGGTCTTGATGTTCCAGGTGAAGGTGACGAGGTCGCGCCAATAGCAATCCTCCTGAAAGCAATCGATCGCTTTCTCGATGTCATTGGCGGCCAGGGCGGCGCCGAATTGATCGAGCAGGTCGGACAGTTTCTTGTTTGGGGCCTTATCGAGCATCAGGGTTCCTCCCGTGAAATCCAGATCGTCATGATGGCTCAGCCCGACGTGCCGGCCGAACAATCAAGTATCGGCAAAGATAGTGGCCCTCGTCACGCCCCACCATAGTTTTCAGCGGTTTCAATGACTTACCCGGAAATTGAGATCACCAAGCGGTTTTGGAACACCCAGCTGTTGGGAACGGACGCTCCGATTCCGAACGTCGGGGACAATGCCACGCCGGTCGCGCAAAATTGATGGTCATATGCCGCAATGCGGTCACCGGGGCTGACGACAACCGATCGGTGAGAAGCCGGGAAGCGGTGGCGGGCAACAGGGCGGTTCCCGGGGATTTTCTGGATGCGGAACTCTGGAGCCCGTTATGCAAGCATTTTCAGTTCATTCTATCGGCCGGCGCGGACGCGCCGCTGCCATGGCTCTGGTCATGGCCATGAGCGCGACCTTGACCAGCCCGCTGGTACTGCCCGGAACTCAGGCTCACGCGGCGGAAATTTCCGTTACCATCCGCGAAAGGCTTTCAAACTATGGCGGATGGCGAACCTCCGCGCGCTTCGGCGATGTCTGGGTTCCGACAGTCCGTACCGAATGGCGGCCCTACACTGAAGGTCACTGGGTCTGGACCGACGACGGCTGGTACTGGCAATCCACCGAGCCGTTTGGCGATGTCGTCTATCACTACGGCCGTTGGGCCTATGATCCAGATTTCGGCTGGGTGTGGATAGCCGGCGATCAATGGGCACCAGCCTGGGTGGTCTGGCGCCAGGGCGGCAACGATGTCGGCTGGGCGCCGGCGCCGCCCGATGTCGACGTCGCCTTCGACGATGCCTGGTGGTGTTTCGTGCCGGTGGCGGCGATCGGCGCGGTCGATCTGGTCAGGGTGGTGCGGCCGGTTCAGGAAAACGTCGTCATCGTGCGCAACACGACGATCATCAATCAGACCGTCGTGGTCAACAACGCGCCGCATGTGCGGCTCGGCAACCAGGTCGTTGCGATCAATGCCGGGCCCAGGCTGCAGCAATTGCCGAAGCCCGTCATCGAATCAATCCGGGCGGCAAAAGTGGTTCCGCCTCGCAAAGGGGTGTTTGCCAGTGCAAGGCTCGATGCTTCCAAGGGCGCGGAGATCAAGAGGCTGGCAGGCAATGGAACGCCCGTCACCACGGCACCCTATGGAAACGGGCAAACTGTGGTGGGCCATGGCTCCAAGACGTCGATCGGCGACAAGGCCCTTTCTCCGGCCGCGGTGGCAGCGGGCAATCCGGGCGCCACCGTGCGCAAGCGCATGGTCGCCGGCAACGGTGCGAAGGCCGATGCGCTCAAGGCCCATGCCGGCAAAACCTCCGGCAATGGGCGCATCGTTGTAAAATCGCCGCCCAACCCGGCTTCGTCCAAGTCGGTTTCTGGCCAGCGCCTGACACACAGGGCCGGGCCGCAAAGGCCGCACCAGCAGGCACTGGCCATGCGCATGTCCCAGCACCATGGTCCGGCCAAGGCGGCGCCTCACCACCCGCCGGCAAAGATGCAGGCCAGGAAGGTGTCCAAATGCGATCCGCGCGTTTCCCGCTGCAAGGCGCCGGGCTGATCACCGCAATCGCGCCGGCACGCTGCGCGCCGGCGCGATTTTTCCCGTTGACAGGCTGCCTTTCCCGCCCTTAGTGTCCGCCACCATGAAAACGGCACTCATTCTCGTAGGAAAGCGCATGGGCAAGGCGGTGTAACCGCCGGGCGAAAACCCCCCATGCGCAGACACAGGCTCCCTCGGGAGCCTTTTTTATTGCCTGAAACACGACTAAACGACCAGCAATCGCCTGACGGCGGACAGTACGGGACAAGACCGATGAGCAACGGAAAGAACGAGCGGCGCGAGATGACAGGCGCCGAAATGGTGGTGCAGGCGCTGAAGGACAATGGCGTCAAGCACGTCTTCGGCTATCCAGGTGGCGCTGTCCTTCCGATCTATGATGAGATCTTTCAACAGGACGAGGTCGAGCACATCCTGGTGCGCCACGAGCAAGGTGCCGGCCATGCGGCTGAAGGCTATGCGCGTTCGACCGGCAAGGCCGGCGTGATGCTGGTGACCTCCGGCCCCGGCGCCACCAATGCGGTGACGCCGCTGCAGGACGCCTTGATGGATTCGATCCCGCTGGTCTGCCTGACCGGGCAGGTGCCGACCTCGCTGATCGGCTCCGACGCTTTTCAGGAATGCGATACGGTCGGCATCACGCGCCCCTGCACCAAGCACAACTGGCTGGTGAAGGACGTCAACGAACTCGCCGCGACCATCCACGAGGCTTTCCATGTCGCGACCACCGGCCGCCCCGGTCCGGTCGTCGTCGACATCCCAAAGGATGTGCAGTTCGCCAAGGGATTCTACGTCCCGCCGCAGATCGCGCCGCGCACCAGCTACCAGCCGAAGGTCCAGGGCGACCTGGACAAGATCAAGGCGGCGGTCGAGCTGATGGCCGGCGCCAAGAAGCCGATCATCTATAGCGGCGGCGGCGTCATCAATTCCGGCCCGGAAGCAAGCCGTCTGCTGCGCGAGCTGGTCGATCTCACCGGTTTTCCGATCACCTCGACGCTGATGGGCCTCGGCGCCTATCCGGCATCGGGCAAGAACTGGATGGGCATGCTGGGCATGCACGGCACCTATGAAGCCAACATGGCCATGCATGATTGCGACGTGATGATCTGCATCGGCGCTCGGTTCGACGACCGTATCACCGGGCGGCTGACCGCGTTTTCGCCGAACTCGAAGAAGATCCACATCGACATCGATCCGTCGTCGATCAACAAGAATGTCCACACCGAGGTGCCGATCATCGGCGATGTCGGCCGGGTGCTGGAGGACATGGTGCGGCTGTGGCGGGCGAGCGCCAAGGCCGACAAGAAGGCGCTCTATCCCTGGTGGGAGCAGATCGCCAAATGGCGCGCGCGCGACTCGCTCGCCTACAAGATGAACAACGACGTGATCATGCCGCAATACGCCATCGAGCGGCTCTATGAACTGACCAAGGGCATGGACACCTACATCACCACCGAGGTCGGCCAGCACCAGATGTGGGCGGCGCAGCACTATCATTTCGAGAAGCCGAACCGCTGGATGACTTCGGGCGGGCTGGGCACGATGGGCTATGGCCTGCCGGCGGCGCTCGGCGTGCAGATCGCGCATCCCGACGCATTGGTCATCGACATCGCCGGCGATGCCTCGGTGCAGATGACAATGCAGGAGATGAGCGCTGCCGTGCAGCACGACGCGCCGATCAAGATCTTCATCTTGAACAACCAGTATATGGGCATGGTGCGGCAGTGGCAGCAGCTGCTGCACGGCAATCGCCTGTCCCATTCCTATACCGAGGCAATGCCGGACTTCGTCAAGCTGGCGGAGGCCTATGGCGGTCACGGCATCCGTTGCGAGAAGCCGGGTGAGTTGGACGATGCGATCAAGGAGATGATCTCGGTCAGGAAGCCGGTGCTGTTCGATTGCCGCGTGGCGACGCTCGCCAACTGCTTCCCGATGATCCCCTCGGGCAAGGCGCACAACGAGATGCTGCTGCCCGACGAGGCGACCGACGAGGCGGTGGCCAACGCCATCGACGCCAGGGGCAGGGAACTGGTGTAGCCGGCAGACCCGGGCATGGCTTGTCGCAAGAAGCCATGCGCAAACAGAGAATTAGATCCAAGAGCTTGAAATCGAGATTCATGTCATGAACGCACAGCTACAGCCGACCGGTTCCGCCTATTTCATCGCCAAGGAAACCGAAAAGCCGGAAAACCACACGCTTTCCGTGCTGGTCGACAACGAGCCGGGCGTGCTTGCCCGGGTCATCGGCCTGTTTTCAGGGCGCGGCTACAACATCGAGAGCCTGACCGTCTCCGAGACCGAACATGAGAAGCACTTGTCGCGCATCACCATCGTGACGCGCGGCACGCCGCATGTGCTGGAGCAGATCAAGCATCAGCTGGAGCGCATCGTGCCGGTGCACCGCGTCGTCGATCTGACCGTGCGTTCGCATGAATCCGGCCAGGAGCGGCCGCTGGAGCGCGAACTGGCGCTGGTCAAGGTGGCCGGCACCGGCGAGGCCCGCGTCGAGGCACTGCGGCTGGCCGACGCGTTCCGCGCCAGCGTCATCGACGCCAACACCGAGCATTTCATCTTCGAGATCACCGGCAAGGGCTCAAAGATCGACCAGTTCATCGCCATCATGAAGCCGCTGGGCCTGGTCGAAATCTGCCGCACCGGCGTGGCGGCGTTGAACCGCGGCCCACAGGCGATGTAAGCCCGCCGCATCGACAGTTTCGGCGGGGGCCTGGTTCGACCAGGAGCCGGCCGCTGGCCTTTGCGCTGCCCTCACGAAGCGACAATAATGCTGACATATCTGGGAGGATATCATGTCGCTTGACGCATTCCTTGCCCTGCTTGTCTACGCTTTCGTAACCTCGATCACGCCGGGGCCGAACAACCTCATGCTTCTGGCATCGGGAGTGAATTTCGGCCTCGTCAGATCGGTTCCACACATGCTGGGCATCAGCATCGGTTTTCTGGTGCTGCTGGTCGCCGTGGGTCTTGGCCTGGGTGCGGTGCTTACGGCTTTCCCGGCGTTGCACACCGGATTGAAGATCGCCGGCGGTGTCTATCTGCTCTATCTCGCCTGGAAGATCGCCATGTCGCGCTCGCTCAACGGCAAGGGCGAGGTGAAGGCGCGGCCGATGCGCTTCGTCGATGCGGCGGCGTTCCAGTGGGTCAATCCCAAGGCATGGGTGATGGCGATCACCGCCATGGCCGTCTACGCCAATCCTGAGCGTCCATTCCTGTCGGTGGTGTTGATCGCCGTGGCTTTCACCGTCGTCAATCTGCCAAGCGTCTCCGTGTGGGCGGGGTTCGGCACCGCGCTGCGCGGTTTCCTGTCGGATCCGGTGCGGTTGAAATGGTTCAACATCGCCATGGGCGTGCTCTTGGCGGCGACGCTTTGGCCGATGCTTGGATAGGTCGTGGGGCGCACCATCTGATCGTTACGAAACGGGATCCGGACTCTCGGATTGAGAGCCAAGCCGTGTTGCACATCCATTGTGCAGTGCACATTAAATCTTCGTAATGCCGTGTTTTGGCCCTTTTCCGACAAAGGCGTGTCCTATGTATTCGGCGAAATCGCGGCAATGAGCCGCGAGTTGCGCTAGAATACGACCACCTGGCTATGGCGTGTCGGACAGAGAGGGCCTTTTGTCGATGCGTGGAAAAGTCATTCTTTCATTGCTTGCGGTCGCCTGTGTCGGCGCGGCCTGGCTCTATCTGTCTCCGGGCACGCTGAGCAGAGTTCAGCAACTTACCGGCGCAAAGCAGGTCGCGGCGGCGGACAAACCGGCAATCGACAAGCCGGCGGCGGGGGACAAGTCGGCAGGTGGCGGCAGTGGCGCCCGCTCGGCCTCGATCCTCTCGGCCGTCGCTTCCACCGCCGATTTCGCGATCCGGCGTTACGCGATCGGTTTCGTCTCCTCTCCAGCCGTCGTCAGCATCAACGCGCGGGTCTCCAGCCAGATCGTCTCGATCGACGTCAAGGACGGGCAGATGGTCAGGGTTGGCGACGTTCTGTTTTCGCTTGATGACCGGGCGCTGAAGGCGCAACTGGCCAAGGACCAGGCGGCGCTCGCCAAGGATCAGGCAATGCTCGCCAGCTCGCAGTCCGATCTGCAGCGCGCCAAAGACCTGGTCGCCAAGCAGGCCGGCACGCAGCAGACCTATGACCAGGCAGTCGCTGCGGCGAAGGCTGCCGCGGCGACCGTCGATGCCGACAAGGCGACGATCGACGCCGACAACGTCCAGCTTGGCTTTGCCACGATCACGGCGCCGATTGCCGGCAGGCTGGGTGCGGTCAACGTCACCGTCGGCGACCTCGTCACCACCAGCAATGGCAACAGCAGCACGGCCACTCCGCTGGTGACCATCACCCAGATGGACCCGCTGCAGGTCAACTTCAATTTTCCTGAGAGCAACCTGGCGCTGCTGCACAAGGCACTCGCAAATCCGCAGCAAGGGGCAGTGACGCTGACCAAGGACGGCGACCCGACGCCGATCGGCAAGGGCACGCTCGATTTCGTTGATTCAAGCGTCGACACCGCGTCGGGCACGATCGCCACGCGGGCAAGCATTCCGAATGCCGACCTTTCGCTGTGGCCGGGCCAGTATGTGAATGTCGTGCTCGATGCCGGCATCATGCCGCGGATGACCTCCGTTCCCACGGTAGCGGTCCAGCCTAGCCAGAAGGGGCCGTTCGTCTATGTCGTCAAGCCGGACAGCACCGTCGAAATGCGCCCGGTGCAGGTGGCGCTGACCGAAGGCGAGAACAGCGCCATCAGCCAAGGGCTGAAAAGCGGTGAGAAAGTTGTCACCGAAGGCCAGACGAAGCTGAAGGACGGCGCCGCTGTGCATGAAGGCAACGCCGCGGCGGGTGCTGCCGCGCCCAAGGTGGCCGAGGCGGCCAAGGCCGGCGAGGCGGCTCGATGATCTCCGAATTTTGCATACGCCGGCCTGTCGCCACCCTTCTGATGTCGTTCGCCCTCGTGCTGGGCGGTCTGTTCGCTTACAAATTCCTGCCGGTGGCAGCACTTCCGAGTGCCGAATTCCCGGTGGTCAACGTCTCGGCTTCGCTGCCCGGCGCCTCTCCGGAAACCATGGCCACATCGGTGGCGACGCCCCTGATCAAGCAGTTCGCCACCATAGCCGGCATCGATTCGATCTCGACCAGCAACTCGCTTGGCTCGACCTCGATCGCCATCCAGTTCGTGCTCAATCGGGACATCGACGCCGCCGCCGCGGACGTGCAGGCGGCGATCGCGCGGACGCAAAGATCCCTGCCGCCGCAGATGACGTCGCCGCCGAGCTATCGCAAAGTCAATCCGGCCGACGCGCCCATTCTTTTAATGTCGCTGGTCAGCGACACGGTCCCATTGACCGATCTCGATGCGTTCGCGGAAAACGTCATCTCGCCGTCGCTGTCGACCATCGACGGGGTGGCTCAAGTTTCGATCTTCGGCCAGCAGAAATACGCCGTTCGCATCCAGATCGACCCGACCGCGCTTGCCGCGCGCGGCATCTCGATCGATCAACTGCAGGCGGCGATCGCGTCCGCCAACAGCAACACGCCGCTCGGCGTGCTCCAGAACGACAAGCAGCAACTTACGATCACCGCCAATACGCAGCTCAATGACGCGGCCGGTTTCTCCAACATCATCATAGCCACCAAAAACGGTCACCCGGTGCGGCTGGGCGAGGTGACCCGCGTCGTCGATTCGGTTCAGACGACCACGACCGCAAGTTGGTACGATGGCACCCGCGCGATCATCATGGCGGTGCAGCGCCAGCCCGACGCCAACACGGTCGACGTCGTCGACAAGGTCAAGGCGATGCTGCCATCCTTCCAGGACCAGATGCCGGGCGCTGCCTCGATCAAGCTGCTCAACGATCGCTCGACCTCGATCCGCCAAGCCGTCGATGACGTGCAGTTCACGCTGCTGTTGACCATAGCGCTGGTGGTGATGGTGATCTTCGTGTTCCTGCGCCGGGTGACGGCGACCATCATCCCGGCCGTGGCGGTGCCGATTTCGCTGATTGCCACGCTCGGTGCGATGTTCCTGTTCGGCTTTTCCATCGACAACATATCGCTGATGGGTCTGACGCTCGCGGTCGGCCTCGTCGTCGACGACGCTATCGTGATGCTGGAAAACATCTTCCGCCACATGGAGGAGGATGGGTTGTCGGCCTTCGATGCGTCGCTGAAGGGCGCGCGCGAAATTGGCTTCACCATCATCTCGATCTCGATCTCGCTGGTGGCCGTGTTCATCCCGGTGCTGCTGATGGGCGGCGTTATCGGCCGCATCTTCAACGAGTTCGCCGTCGTGGTGACGGTCGCCATCCTGGCGTCGATGTTCGTATCGCTGACGCTGACGCCGATGCTGTGCTCGCGCTTGCTGTCGGTCAGCAAGGCCGACCGCGACAAGCATGGCCCTGGCCATAAACGGGACCTCGTTACACGCGGCTACGACCGGATCTTGAGTTTCTGCCTGAGGCACACCTTCCTGGTGTTCCTCGTCTTCATGGGAACCGCGGCAGCCTCGGTGTGGCTGATCGAGGCCTCGCCGAAGGGCTTCTTCCCGCAGGAGGATATCGGCCAGATATCGGTGACCACCATCGCGCGTCAGGACATCTCGTTCGACGCCATGTCCAAGCTGCAAGGGCAGGTCGCCAGCGTCTTCTCGCATTCGCCCTATGTCGACCATGTGGCGTGGTCGGCGGGCAGCGGCAACAATGCGCTCAACCAAGGGCAACTCTTCGTCCAGCTCAAGGGCAAGGACCAGCGTCCCGATATCGACAAGGTCCTTTCGGATCTGCGCAAGCAACTGGCCGGCGTGGCGGGTATCGAGACCTACATGCAACCGGTGCAAAACCTGAGGCTGGGCGCACGGTCGTCGGCCAGCGCCTACCAGCTCGTGGTTCAAGGGCTCGATACCGGACTAACCGACACCTGGGCGCAGAAACTGAATGACGCGATGGCGGCCGACCATACGAACTTCACCGATGTCACCAGCGACCTGCAGAACAATGCACTGCAGGCGACGCTGGTGGTGGACCGCGATAAGGCCGCGCAGCTCGGCATCGATACTGCCACGCTGCGCTCCGCCCTTTATGGCGGCTTCGGCACCGATCAGGTTTCAACGATCTTCGGTTCGGCCGACAGCTACGAAGTCGTCACGGAGCTCGATCCCAAGATCGAATGGTCGCCGGAGCGGATGCTCGCCAT
The DNA here is from genome assembly GCF_040321755.1 of Mesorhizobium sp. M0276. Classification (NCBI taxonomy): domain Bacteria; kingdom Pseudomonadati; phylum Pseudomonadota; class Alphaproteobacteria; order Hyphomicrobiales; family Phyllobacteriaceae; genus Mesorhizobium; species Mesorhizobium sp. M0276. The sequence continues at coordinate 89,011 of NZ_JAMYSC010000010.1, forward strand.
CCAGATGAGGACTGCGAGCGGCAGTCTAGTTCCGCTTGGCGCCTTCGCCCGGGTCGATCGCACGGCAGGCGCCTTGACCGTCAACCAGCTCGGCCAGCTTCCGGCGGTGACGATCTCCTATAACCTGCCGCAGGGCGTGGCACTGGGTGACAGCGTAGCGCGCATCGAGGCGCTCAAAGAGCAGATCGGCATGCCGACGGCGATCTCGACCACCTTTGCCGGCACGGCCAAGACCTTCCAGGACTCACTAGCCAACCAGGGTCTTCTGGTCGGCGGCGCGATCCTGACCATCTATATCGTGCTCGGCATCCTGTACGAGAGCTTCATCCACCCGCTCACGATTCTCACCGGCCTGCCGTCGGCTGTGCTGGGTGCCGTCGTTGCCTTGCGCTTCGCCGGCATGGATCTGTCTGTCATCGCGGTGATCGGCATCCTGATGCTGATCGGCATCGTCAAGAAGAACGGCATCATGATGGTCGACGTCGCGCTCGAGCTCCGACGTGATGGCATGTCCGCGAAGGAATCCATCCACAAGGCCTGCCTGATGCGGTTCAGGCCGATCATGATGACGACGCTGGCGGCACTTATGGGGACCTTCCCGATCGCGCTCGGCACCGGCGCCAGCGCCGAGCTGCGCCAGCCTCTAGGCGTTGCCGTTGTCGGTGGTTTGCTTGCCTCGCAGGCGCTGACCCTGTTCGTGACCCCGGTGATCTATGTCTACATGGAGAATTTCTCGGGCTGGCTGGTCGGGCTTTGGTCGAGGCGCAAGGGCGATCGGAGCGCGGTCGAAGATGTCGACCAGCCCTCGCCACTCGATGCCAAGCAGGAAATGCTGCCCGAACCGCAGCGGGCGGCCGCCGAATGATGTGGCAGGGCCAGCGCCACGTGCCGCTGGCCCAAGGCGTTGCGCTTGCGGTGGCATCACGGGAAACGTAATTTGCCGCCATGTCCCATGACCACGACAACGACCATGACCACGACAACGAACTCGATCCGTTTGCCGCCCGCGTGCGCGCGCTGCAAACCATCCTCACTCAAAAGGGGCTGATCGATCCGGCGGCGATCGACGTCATCGTCGACACCTATGAAACAAAAATCGGGCCGCGCAACGGCGCCAGGGTGGTGGCTAAGGCCTGGAGCGATGCGGACTTTGCCGACTGGCTGAAACGCGATGCGACTGCGGCGATCGGATCGCTTGGTTATGCCGGCCGTCAGGGCGAACATATGCAGGCCGTCTTCAACACCGAGGAGACGCACAACCTCGTCGTCTGCACGCTGTGCTCCTGCTATCCGTGGTCGGTGCTCGGCCTGCCGCCGGTTTGGTACAAGGCCCCGCCCTATCGGTCGCGCGCCGTCATCGATCCGCGCGGGGTGCTGCAGGAATTCGGGCTGACGCTGCCGACGGCCAAGAAGATCCGCGTCTGGGATTCGACCGCGGAACTGCGCTACCTCGTCGTACCGATGCGGCCTGCGGGCACCGACGGCTGGAGCGAGGAACAGCTGGCGGAACTGGTGAGCCGCGACGCGATGATCGGCACCGGCCTGGCGAGGCAGCCGGCGTGAACGGGCCGCAGGATCTCGGCGGACAGATGGGGTTCGGCCCGGTCGCGCCCGAAAAGGACGAGCCGTATTTTCATGCCGCATGGGAAAGGCGGGCGCTCGGCGTGACGCTGACTGCCGGCGCCATGGGCGCGTGGAACATCGACGAGAGCCGGCATGCGCGGGAATCGCTGCATCCGGCCGACTACTATGCGTCGAGCTACTACGAGATCTGGATCAAGGCACTGGAGACCCTGCTCAAGCGCCATGGCTTCGTCAGCGAGCGCGACCTGGCCGAGGGCCGGGCGGTCGATCCGGCGGCAACACCAAAAAGGGTGCTGACGGCGGAAAACGTGCCCGCAGTGCTGGCCAAGGGCGGTCCTTGCGACCGGCCGGTGGCGCAGCCGGCACGGTTCAAGGCCGGCGATGCCGTGCGGACCAAGAACTTCAACCCGACCGGCCACACGCGGCTGCCGCGCTACGCACGCGGCAAGAATGGAATGATCGAGGCGGTGCGCGATGGCTTTGTCTTTCCCGACAGCAACGCGCATGGGCACGGCGAAAACCCGCAATGGGTCTACACCGTGGTTTTCGACGGGTCGGAGATTTGGGGCGAGGGGGCGGACCCGACTCTGAGCGTGTCGATCGATGCCTGGGAGAGCTATCTTGAGCCGGCGTGACGGCCTTGTCGCAGATCTGCCACCGGGGATCGATGCCCCGGTGTTTGCCGAGCCATGGCAGGCCGAAGCCTTCGCCATGACGGTGGCGCTGCACGACAAGGGTGTGTTTTCGTGGAGCGAATGGGCGCAGGCGCTGTCGGCGCAAGTGAAGAACCCAGGCGCCGCGGCTGACGGCCATGACTATTACGAACATTGGCTGGCGGCGCTGGAGGGCCTGCTTGCCTCGAAAGGACTGGCCGCCAAGGCGGATGTAGACGCGATGGCTGAGTCCTGGGAACGCGCCGCACATGCCACCCCGCACGGCAAGCCGATCCTGCTGGAGAACGATCCCGGCCCGGCCCGATAGGGTCGTGGCGGCCCGACCCGATAGGTCGGCAACCCGTCCCAAGGACGTCGAGCGAGATCGTGTGTTCTCTTTACGTTCTGATTTGCCCCTGATAGCCTGACCCTGTCGGCGGCACTGAGGCGCCCGACCCGTCGATGGTGGTGATGGCTGTCTTGTCTTTCCCTTGCGAATCCGGTCTCTCGCGCTGATGGAATTCTCTCCCCAACAGGACGAGGCGTTGCAAGCGGTTGCTCGCTGGCTGAAGACCGGAAAGCCGCAGCTGTTCCGGCTGTTCGGCTATGCTGGCACCGGCAAGACGACGCTGGCACGTTATTTCGCCGAACATGTCGACGGCCAGGTGCAGTTCGCCGCCTTCACCGGCAAGGCCGCACAGGTGCTGCGCTCCAAGGGCGCGGTCAATGCGCGCACCATCCATTCGCTGATCTACAGGCCCAAAGGCGAGGAATCGGTGGCCGACGAGGTCACCGGCAAGACCTCCATGTCGCCGACCTTTTCGCTCAACCGGCAGAGCCCGATCTCGCGGGCGAAACTGGTCGTCATCGATGAATGTTCGATGGTCGACGAGCAGCTTGGCCGCGACCTGATGAGTTTCGGCACGCCGATCCTGGTGCTCGGTGACCCCGGCCAGTTGCCGCCGATCTCGGGTGGCGGCTTCTTCACCGATCACGAGCCGGATTTCCTGCTTACCGAAATCCACCGGCAGGCGCGCGACAACCCGATCCTGCGGCTGGCGCTCGATGTGCGCGAGGGCCGCGAGTTCATGCGTGGCGACTACGGCACGGCGCAGGTCATCGGCAAGGAAGACGTTACCCAGGAACTGGTGCTGAAGGCGGACCAGGTTCTGGTCGGCACCAACCGCACCCGGCGCCGCTACAATCAGCGGCTGCGCGAGCTCAAAGGCTTCAATGCCGAGTATCCGCAGGCCGGCGACAAGCTGGTCTGCCTGCGCAACGATCCGGCCAAGGGCTTGCTCAACGGCTCGCTGTGGAAGGTGATGACCTCGTCGCGCGAGACGGTGAAGCCCGGCATCAATCTGCTGGTTTCACCGGAAGAGGACGATCCGGATCGCGGCGTCGCCAAGATCAAGTTGCTCAAGGCGGCTTTCGAGGATCCCGACGCCGATATCCCCTGGCAGCAGAAGAAGCGATTCGACGATTTCGACTATGGCTACGCGCTGACCGTGCACAAGGCACAGGGCTCGCAGTGGAACGAGATCGTGCTGTTCGATGAAAGCTGGGCCTTCAAGGAAACCCGCCAGCGCTGGCTCTACACCGCCATCACGCGGGCGGCGGAGCGGCTGACGATCGTCAGGTAGAGGCGGCGGGACGCTGTCGCTCCCCGACAGGCCGCGCAGCAAGCCATTGCCAGGCCGCGGCTTCGTCCTCGATCTTGAAGTGCCTGAATTCGATCGGCGGCGAGGACGGCAGAAAGCGTTGCGCGCCCGCTATCCAATCCGGTTCGCCTATCGTCGCACAACGTCCGACATGTTCCAACGCATGGATGGCGCCCTGCTTCAGGGTCTCGTCCGCGATATCGGCCCAGTCGACGCCCTCATGGTCGATGAGGCGCACCAGCACGTCGATGCGCCGGTGGAGGGCATAGGCAGCCTCCAGCAAGCCGAAAAGGTTTTCGCCGTCGGCCGCGGAAACGTGCCCGACGACATCGATGGCGAAAAGGTCGTCACGAGTGGTCTCGACACGGCGAATCGCCGGCACGGCATCGAGAAAATTCATGGGTGCGTCCTTTCCCGGACTCATTCATCAGGCTCTTGGAACACCCGAAACCCCCAGTCTGTTCCCACCGAAGGCATTACTGTTCCCGTCAAACGCATTATAGGTGGCGCATCGAATGATTTCCGAGGCCATCGCCATGCCCGCAAAACTCTCCGTCAATCTCAATGCCATCGCCATGCTGCGCAACCGGCGCGACCTGCCGTGGCCCAGCGTCACCGGCCTCGGCCGCATTGCGCTCCTGGCCGGGGCGCATGGGCTGACTGTGCATCCGCGCCCCGACGAGCGGCACACAAGACACTCCGACCTGCCCGAGATCCGGTCGCTGATCGACGACGAGTTTCCGCGCGCCGAATTCAACATAGAGGGCTATCCGACCGAGGAGTTCCTGGCACTTGTGGAAAAGCATCAGCCCGAACAGGTGACACTGGTGCCGGACGATCCGGCCCAGGCAACCTCCGACCACGGCTGGAACTTCGCGGCCCAGGCTGCGTTCCTTACTCCGGTCGTCAAACGCCTGAAAAAGGGAGGCTTTCGCGTGTCGCTGTTTGCCGATCCGGACCCCGATTGCGTGGCTGCCGCGCGCGATACCGGGACCGATCGTATCGAGCTCTACACGGGTCCGTATGGAAGCTGTCATTCGGATTCCGCCAAGGCGGCCAAGGAATTGGAAAGGTTGGGAAAAACCGCCGATGCAGCGCTTGCTGCCGGGCTTCAGGTCAATGCCGGGCATGATCTGGTGGTTAGCAATCTGCCTGCGCTTGCCAAGCGCATTCCGGCATTGGCCGAAGTGTCGATCGGACACGGGTTGACAGCCGACGCGTTGGAGTATGGCATGGCCGGCACGGTGGGGCGATTTCTCAAGGCCTGCGGGTGGTAGCGATGGCAGCTTCGCGCGACAGACATGGCAGCCATTACCCGACGGCACTTGATATTGCGTCGCAGCAAGCGTAGAGCACCGCGCGCTTATCGGAGTGTCGTCCATGGCCCTTACCAATGCTGGTACTGAGGCAGAACCCGTCGAACAATCAAGCCATCCAGAGGTCGAACAGCACAGCACCAAGGTCCTGATGCTGGGCGCGCTCGGTATCGTCTATGGTGATATTGGCACCAGCCCGATCTACGCCTTTCGCGAAGCTTTGCACGCCTCGTCCGGCGGCGATGTCGCCGATCGTGGCGACATCCTTGGTGTGTTGTCGCTGATTATCTGGTCGCTCACGATTACGGTTACAGTAAAATATATCATGTTCGTGCTGCGCGCCGATAACCGCGGCGAGGGCGGCGTGCTGTCCCTGATGGCGCTGGCGCGCGGCAGCTTCCCGACGCGCTCGGCGATCATTCTCGCCATCGGCATCGTCGGGGCCTCTCTGTTTTTCGGCGATGCCGTCATCACGCCGGCCATCTCGGTCCTTTCGGCGGTCGAGGGCATGAATGTCGTCACGCCTGCCTTCCAGCCTTATGTGGTACCGCTGACATTGGTTATCCTGGCCATATTGTTCGCGGTGCAGCGGTTCGGCACGGGTGGTGTTGGCTTGGTGTTCGGCCCGGTAACCGCCGTGTGGTTCCTCGCCATTGGCCTTTCCGGCCTCAATCACATCATCGCCGACACGGAAATCCTGTGGGCGGTGAGCCCGCACTATATCGTCGCCTTTCTGATCAATTCGCCCGACGTTGCCTTCGTCACCATCGGCGCCGTCTTCCTTGCCGTCACCGGCGCCGAGGCGCTCTATGCCGATCTCGGTCATTTCGGCCGCAAGCCGATCGTGCTCGCCTGGCTGGCGATCGTGTTCCCTTGTCTGCTGCTCAACTATGCCGGGCAGGGCGCCTTCGTGCTGGCCAACGGCGGAGTCGTCGGCCATCCATTCTTCGAGATGAACGGGGGTTGGACGCTGATCCCGATGGTGGTGCTGGCGACCGCTGCGACGGTGATCGCCAGCCAGGCGGTCATATCAGGCGCTTTCTCGCTGACCCGGCAGGCGGTGCAGCTCAACATGCTGCCGCGCCTGGAAATCCTGCACACGTCGGAAAAGCAGTCCGGCCAGATCTACATGCCGCGCGTCAATCTGTTGCTGGCGCTGGTGGTGATGATGCTTGTCGTTGGCTTCGGCGAGTCCAGCAGGCTGGCCTCGGCCTATGGCATCTCGGTGACCGGCAACATGCTGGTGACGACGACCCTGCTCTTCGTGATCATGACGCGTATCTGGAAATGGAACCTCTGGCCGGCAATCGCGCTGACGGCGCTGTTCTTGTTCATCGATATCGGCTTCTTTGCCTCCAACATCGTCAAGGTATTCGAGGGCGGTTGGGCCTCGTTGGCGGTGGCCTTCGCTATCATCATGGCCATGTGGACCTGGGTGCGCGGCAGTCGCTATCTGTTCGACAAGACCCGCCGCAACGAAATCCCGCTCGATTTCCTCGCCGGCAATCTGTTGAAGAAGAAACCTCAGCTGGTGTCGGGCACCGCCGTGTTCCTGACCAGCGATCCGCTCAGCGCGCCAACCGCGCTGATGCACAGCCTCAAGCACTACAAGGTGCTGCACGAGCAGAACGTCATCCTTTCGGTGGTGACGGCGCCGCAGCCGGTGGTGCCCGACAGCGACCGGGTCAAGATGGAGACGGTCAACGAGCTGTTCATGCGGGTGACGCTGACCTTCGGCTACATGGAGCAGCCCAACATCCCGCGTGCGCTGGCGATCTGCCGCAAGCAGGGCTGGAAGTTCGACATCATGACGACGTCGTTCTTCCTGTCGCGGCGCTCGCTCAAGGCCTCGCCCAATTCAGGCATGCCGGTGTGGCAGGACCGGTTGTTCATCGGCCTGGCACGCACGGCGGCCGATGCGACGGAGTATTTCCAGATCCCGACCGGCCGTGTGGTGGAGATCGGTACACAAGTAGCGATCTAAACAGGCGATTGGCAAACGGGCTGTGCCTCACAGCACAGCCCTGCCATACCGGCGAAAATGCCGCCTCAGCCCGCCAATGCGGTTTTGTTCGCCTCGAGAAATTGCTTCAACGTCTTTGGCGTCCTGCCGGAAAGCGTCTCGATCGCGTCGGTCACAATGGCGATGCGGCCTGCGCGCGTGTTTGCGTCGAACGACACGACGACGTCAGCGAAATCCTCGGGAACGCCTGCTGCCTTCACCCCTTCCGTCAAGGCTTCATCCGGAACCTGCACGACATTGAGCGGCTTTCCGGTGACCTCGCTCACCAGGGCGGCGATTTCGGCCGTGGTGTAGGCGTGCGGGCCGGTCAACGTGTAGGTCTTGCTTTCGCTCGAGGCGCCGGCGAGGCCGGCGGCAATCGCTGCTGCCATGTCATCGCGTGCGCCGTGCGCAATGCGGCCTTCGCCGGCGGACGTATACCAGTGTCCAGAGGCGATCGCGTGCGGCAGGGCCATGAACAGGTTCTCCTGGTACCAGCCGTTGCGGAAGATCGTGTAGGGGATGCCACTCGCCTTGATCGCCTGCTCGGTGCCGTAGTGGTCGCCGGCAAACAGGACCGGCGACACCGGCTCCGGATTGGGCATCGAGGTGTAGAGCAGATGCGAAACGCCGGCGTTCTTGGCCGCCGCGACTGCATTTTCGTGCTGCCTCAGGCGCTTGCCGCTTTTGAGATCGAGATCGCCGGTCGAGATGATCAGCACCTTGTCGGCGCCCTTGAATGCGGTTTCCAGCGAGGCCGCGTCATTGAAATCGGCGGCCCTGACGACAACGCCGCGCGCCGCTAAATCGGCCACGTTTTCTGGGTTGCGTGTGGTGGCGATGATCTTTGCCGGCGGAACTTTGTGCGTGTCCAAGAGATAGTGGATGACGCCGCGGCCGAGCTGGCCGGAGGCGCCGGTGACGAGAAGGGTTTCGGTCATGGGGGATCCTGACGTTGCGCCGCAAGGGCGGATCGAGTGGTAGTCTCTGAAAGAGACCAGCACTAAAATAGGAATTGACCCACCGCCGTAAAGAAGGCAGTTTTTCGGGAGGTAGGCACAGGCAGGGAACCAGCCATGGACGGCAAGGTCATCAATCTCAGATCGAAGATGGAGGTCTACAAGGCCATCTCCGGCGGCGGCAATTTCGCCAATTGTCCGGTTCGCGATGTCATCCAGGGCGTCAGCGGCAAATGGAGATCGCTGCTGATGATGGCGCTGGCTGAAAGACCCTATCGCTTCGGCGAGTTGAGGCGCCTGGTGCCCGATATTTCGCAGCGCATGCTGACCCAGACGCTGCACGATTTGCAGCGCGATGGCTATGTCCATCGTGAGGTGTTCCCGACCAAACCACCGGGTGTTGAATACAGCCTGACCGATCTCGGGCGCTCGATGTTCGGCGCCTTTCATCAATTGATTCTGTGGGCCGAACTCAACCACGATGCGGTGCGGACAGCGCGCGCCGATTTTGATGCCGCCCAGGCGTAAGCACGCCAAAGCCTGAAGCGGTGGCTTGATTTCGCCCGACGGCTGAAGGATTGTCCCGGCCATTCGGCTTTCCTCGCCTCGATGGTGGCTGGAACCGTGATCGATCCGTTCAGGCGGATCGGGCTTGCAGAGGCGAAGTGGCCGGATCGCTTCGGCCAATGAGGCTCGAAAGGTACGATCCCTTTGCCTGCAGGAACGCACCCAGGCCCCGCGGGTAGTCCGGTGCCACGGCGTGCTTGATCGACGCCCGTTCACTCAATGCCTTGCGCCAGGCCCGGACGAGCGGCTTGCCCTCCAGGATGCCGAAATCGCCGATCCGATCGAAGGCATCGAAGTAACGGAAGATCGGGCCGTAGACGGCATCGACGAGCGAAAAGCGCTCACCCGCGAACCATGGTCCGTTCCGTATGCATTCCGCCAGCTCGGCCTCAACACGATCGAACATCGCTGACAATGAACCGGACTCGGCAAGGAAGCCGGCCTCGGTCGAGGCTGAATAGAACCGGCCGATGGCGTTAAGGGTTGCCGAGCCGAATTCGATCCAGGCACGATGCCGGGCGCGGGTATAGGGGTCGGCGGGGTGGAGAGGGTTGGCCTGCGTCTCTTCGAGGAATTCGAGGATGACCGCGGATTCGAAGATCACCGTTTCCTCGCCATTTCGCTGCGCGCGCAGCAGCGGCACCTTGCCGAGCGGCGAGATTGCCTTGAACCAGTCCGGCTTATTGGCGAGGTCGATATCGACGCGTTCGAACGGCACGCCCTTTTCAGCCAGTGAAATCGCGGCGCGCTGCACATAGGGGCAGAGATGATGGCTGACGAGGATGAGTTTATTGGCCATTTCGCTCTCCCCAATTTCGGTGAGTTTCCAGATTTCGTGTTTCATCGGGTTGGCTTTCCATAGTTAATGCAATTGCATCTATCTAGATGCATACGCATCGATCGTCAAGCTTGATGCAATTGCATCTATTGCCTATGCTGGGCCATGACCGAGAAAGTCGCGCCTTCGCCTGAAGCCATCAAGGCCTGGGCCCGCCTGATGCGCGTTTCGCGCCAGCTGATGGAAAGCGCTGAAGAGGCGTTGAAGGCCGCTGGCCTGCCGCCGCTTGCCTGGTATGACGTGCTGCACGAGCTCGCCGAGGCGGGCGAGGGCGGGGTGCGACCGTTTCAGCTGATCGAGCGCACACTGTTTGCGCAATACAATATCTCCCGGCTGCTGGCGCGGCTCGAGGCCGATGGGCTTGTGGAGAAGCTGCCGGTGGCCGATGACGGTCGCGGCCAGACCATCCGCATCACTCCCAAGGGCCGCGAGACGCGGCGCCAGATGTGGGCTGTCTACGGACGATCGATCGCCGAACTGGTCGACGCCAAACTCTCGGCCGATGAGTTGACCATGGTCTCGGCACTGCTCGGACGGTTGCGTCATCCGCCCGTCGTGGACTGACGCCATGGCACCGAGCCGACCTGGCGAGGTCAGGCCAGATGGCTGCCCCAGAGAAACGCCAGCGTCGCCAGCACGCCAAGTGCGGTGCGAACCAGATGCAGATTGCCCCATTTGACGATCAGGGACCTGGCTTGCGGATTGGCGGCGCCTGCGTCCATCGCCCCCAGCACCCTGTTGGTCGGCATCATGGCGATCAGCGTCCACGGCCAGGGCAGGATGATCAATACGGCGCCAACCAGAAAGGCGAGACCGCCGGCCTGCCACCAGGCAATCAGACCGAGAACGCAGGCGACAAGGGCAATCGACGCCTGCATGGCGGCGCCGCGTTTGTAGGAAGGCTGCCATTCCTGCAGCAGCGCCTTGTCATCGAGACGAAGCCGCGCCGGTTGCTCGGCGACGCTGACATAGATCGCAGCGCCGGAGAACGCGGCGGCAACCGTCAAGGCAAGCAACCCGATCAGCATCTTCTTTCCCGCGCAAGCCGTCCGGCGCTGATGCCGCCAGACAGAAATAGGGCTTGCAAGGCTCAAAACAATACGCCATAGATTGAGCGAACCGTAACGTACGGTACGGCTGGGCGGGGATAACCGGCCGGCCTTGCCTTTGAGAGAAGAGCGTGTTGCACATCCTACCCGAGATCGAGAACAGCCAAGCGCTGACAGAGCGGCAGAAGGCCGTTCTCGATGCGGCGTTGCGGCTGCTGGTCGAGGAGGGCGACCAACTGACCATGACAGCCGTGGCACGCCGTGCGAGTTGCTCCAAGGAAACGCTCTACAAATGGTTCGGCGATCGTGATGGATTGCTGACGGCGACAGTGCAGTGGCAGGCTTCGAAAGTGCGGGTGGCGCCGGTCGACGGCAAGGGGCTCGATCTGGACTCGCTGACGGCAAGCCTGGAACGCTTTGCTTCCGACTGGCTGAAGGTAATTTCGAGCGACACCTCGATAGCGCTCAATCGTGTGGCGGTCGGCCATGCCGGATCGGGAAACGACAATCTCGGCGCTGTCGTGCTGGAGAATGGCCGTTTCGCGCTGGCCAAGCGGTTGAAGCCTGTCCTTGAGGCCGGCCGCCAGGCCGGGTGGCTCGACTTCGCGGATGCCGAAACGGCGTTCCGCACCTTTTTCGGGCTGGTCGCCCGTGACGTGCAGATACGTCTGCTGCTCGGCGATCGGCTGGAATTGACTGAGGCGGCGATCGGCGGCGATGCCGCGCGGGCGACGCAGCAGTTTCTCGCTCTTTTCGGAGCAAAAACCGGCCGCAAGGCTGATTCATAAAAAACGGGAAGGAAGACAAAGAATGCGCGTCTATTACGATCGTGATGCCGATCTCAACCTGATCAAGGGCAAGAAGGTTGCCATCATCGGCTATGGCAGCCAGGGCAGGGCGCATGCGCTCAACCTCAAGGATTCCGGCGCCAAGGAGATCGCCATCGGCCTCAAGGCCGGCTCGGCGACCGCCAAGAAGGTCGAAGCCGACGGGCTCAAGGTGATGAGCGTGGCCGACGCCGCCAAATGGGCCGACCTGATGATGATGGCGACGCCTGACGAACTGCAGGCCGACATCTACAAGAACGAGATCGCGCCAAACATCCGCGACGGTGCCGCAATCGCCTTCGCGCACGGCCTCAACGTGCATTTCGGCCTCATCGAGCCGAAGTCGACGGTCGACGTCGTCATGATCGCGCCCAAGGGTCCCGGCCATACCGTGCGCGGCGAATACCAGAAGGGCGGCGGTGTGCCGTGCCTGGTCGCCGTCAACCAGGACGCTTCGGGCAATGCGCTCGACCTGGCGCTGTCCTACGCCTGCGGCGTCGGTGGTGGCCGTTCGGGCATTATCGAGACCAATTTCCGCGAGGAATGCGAGACCGATCTGTTCGGCGAGCAGGTCGTGCTGTGCGGCGGCCTGGTTGAGCTGATCCGCGCCGGCTTCGAGACGCTGGTGGAAGCCGGCTACGCGCCGGAGATGGCCTATTTCGAGTGCCTGCACGAGGTCAAGCTGATCGTCGACCTGATCTATGAAGGCGGCATCGCCAACATGAACTACTCGATCTCGAACACCGCCGAATGGGGCGAATACGTCTCGGGTCCGCGTATCATCACCGCCGAGACCAAGGCCGAGATGAAGCGCGTGCTGAAGGACATCCAGACCGGCAAGTTCACGTCGGAGTGGATGCAGGAATACCGCGCTGGCATGTCACGCTTCAAGGGCATCCGCCGCATGAACGACAGCCACCAGATCGAGGAAGTCGGCGCCAAGCTGCGCGCGATGATGCCATGGATTTCGAAGAACAAGCTGGTCGACAAGGCGAAAAACTGAGCGAAATCAGCACATACAGCTGGAATCTGAAACGGCGCCTCGTGGCGCCGTTTCCTTATTCTGCCGGTAGGTCGGCTGCAGCTCAGCTATAGGGCGAGTAGCACTGCTGGCGCGGGCCGCTATAAGGCTGGAACGTGTTGTCGTAGGCGCGATACGACCGATAACGGTTGTAGCACCATTGGACATGGGCGCTCGAAAGCCGTCCTGCGCGGTAATAATGGCGCGGGGCCGGCCTGACATAGTACCTGTCATAGTAGTTGTAGTTGTTGTACATGCTGCCGAGGCCGAGCCCCAGCCCAAGGCCCAGGATTGCGGCCGCTCCATCATCGTAATAGCGGCCGCCGCGATAATGGTGGCGACCGTGGCGCCAACGCCAGTCATCTCCGCCATTCCAGTTGCCGCGGTTCCATCCATTCCAGTTGCCGCGGTCCCAGTTGTCACGGTTCCAGTGGCGACGCCCATCATGGCGGCGCCACCTCCAATTATCACTGTAGAACGGACGGTTGTTGCCGCCCGCCCATTCCTCGCGGACCGGGGTGACCGCCGGTGCCGCGGTGCTGGTGGGAATCGACAGTGTCGGCTGTATGATCGGACCGGCAGCGGACGGTGCCGTGGTGCCGGAGAGGATACTGAGCGCTACCAGTCCTGATGTTATCGTGGACGAAAAGAGCGAATTCATTGCACTCTCCAAGAGGTACAGGCCCCACGCCTACCCGAGGAATGGGCCTAATGTGGATGTTTGCATCTGAACGGCGGATGAACGGAAAGGTTCCGGTCAACCACGGCGCGTATGCCCCCAGGACCAACCGGTCTCCCTAGGAGGTGGTCCTGCAACCTTGTTTTCTGCAGCGCTTGCGGGCAAAGGTCATGGCATGTCGCTGCGCCTTGCCACTTTCAATGTCGAGAACCTGATGAACAGGTTCGATTTTTCCGGCTATCGCAACCAGCTCAACGAAGATCGAACGTTGGCGCTGTTCGATATCCAGAGCGAGGCGGAATACAAGATGCTGGAGCAGGCACGCGCCATCGCCCAGTCCGACGACACGCGCCAGTTGACGGCGCTGGCAATCGCGGCCACCCGCGCCGACATCGTCTGCATGCAGGAGGTCGACAATATCGAGGCGCTGAAGGCCTTCGAATACGGTTACCTGTTCAAGATGGTGGGACAAGGCTACCGGCAGAAATACATCACATCGGGCAATGATTCGCGCGGCATCGACGTTGCCGTGATGATGCGCAACCAAACCGCGCACGGCCAGCCGATCGAATTCGTGCGCATGACCAGCCACGCCTATGTCACCTACGAGCAGTTCGGGCTGCATACGCCGGAGTTGGCGGCACTTGGCAACCAGGCCAATGAGCGCATCTTCCGGCGCGATTGCCTGGAAATCGACATCACGGTGGGCGGCGTGCCGCTGACGCTCTATCTCGTGCACTTCAAGTCGATGGGCTCGCCGCGCAACGGGTTTGACGGGCGTGAGGCGACGATGCCGGTCCGCATCGCCGAGGCGCAGGCCGTGCGGCGGATCATCGAGGAGCGCTTCGGCAAGGACCATGCCGCCGACAAGCGCTGGGCGATCTGTGGCGACATGAATGACTACCGGCAACGCGTGATGGTCGCCGGCGATGCGATCGACGGCTACCGCTTCGAGGTGATCGACGAGACCCTATCCTGCATCAACGTACTGACGGCGGGGGGTTTCTGCGAAAACGTCGTCGAGCGGCGGCCCGAGATAGACCGCTGGAGTTTTTATCACACGCGCGGACCGGAAGAGCGGCATCTGTGCCAGCTCGACTATATCCTGCTGTCGAAGGGGCTCGCCGCCAGCAATGCTACGGCTGTTCCCGACATCATCCGCAACGGCCAGCCCTGGCGCACGATTTTCCCACCCGGCCAGGAGGTCGATCGCTTTCCGCGCGCCGGCTGGGATCGGCCGAAGGCGTCGGACCATTGTCCGGTGGCCATCACCCTGGACATCGTTTGATACGCCCATGAGTTTCGACCTGCCGCGCAATGTCATCCTGCCGGTCGACGCCGTCGACGTCAGGCTCGATCCCCGCCCGCATCCCTTCGCTTGGGACAATGCAGAGGCCATCGCCGAGAACTGGCAGCGCGAAATCGCCGCCAATCCGGCGCTGTTCGACGGCATAGTGGTGTTGCTGTCGCAACTCGCGTACCGCGACAACCGTCTCGTCGGCCGCTGCCATGCGGTCAATTACTCGACGTTCCTGCTATGGCGAAAACGGCGCGAGAATTCGGGCGCCGAGCATGCCTATGCGCATGCCATGCTGGTGGCCGGCGACAACGCGCTGGTGGCGATCCGCATGGGACCGCACACGGTGAACGCCGGCCGCGTCTATTTCGCCGCCGGGTCGTTCGAGCCGCTCGATTTTCGCGATGGACTGGTCGATGTCGATTTCAACATGATCCGCGAGGTTCGCGAGGAAACCGGCCTCGACCTGTCGGGTGCCGAACGCGGCAAGCGCTACCACGCGCTGTCGACCAACAGCGGAACGGTGATCTTCCGCCGCTATCACGCGAAGGCGCCCGCCGACGAGATCGCGCGCCGCATCTCAGCCTTCGTCGCCACCGAAATCGATCCGGAGATCGAGGGACCGGTGATCATCCGTGATGCCGCCGACCTGCCGAAAGGGCTGTCGCCGCACATGAAGCCGCTGATTGATTGGCATTTTGCCGGCAGGGATTAGCGTTGCGCCTTGTCCTGCGCCGGCTCGCGATCGTTGCGGGTGGCGACGAAGAACAGGATAAAGCCGATGCCCAGCAAGCCGCCCATCGCCATCCCCATGGTCTGGCCGACGACTGCCTGGAAATCTGGTGTGACGCGGTCGGGATTGGCCATGCCGTAGCGGGCGAGATACCACCAGATGCCTGCAAGAGCGGCCTCGATGATGACCATCACCAGGATCAGCCGCGCCTTCTTGCTCACGCGCTATTCCTCGACCCAAGGTGAATTGCCCTAGCATCGCGAACGGTGCGGCGACAGTGGCGGGGCGGGTTGGGAACGTCGAAGCCTGCGCAAAAGCCGGCCGGGCGCGGGGTGCGTTCCGATCGGGTTGCCCTATTCGTGCCTTAGCGCATCGATCGGATCGAGCCTGGCGCCGCGTAGCGCCGGGAAGAAGCCGAAGACCATGCCGATCAGCGCTGAAAAACCCACGGCGAGCAGGATGACCGCGGGGCTTGGCGCGAAGGGGATGGTCAGCGTCACCGCGGCGAGGCCGGCCAGCGACAGGCCGATCAGGATGCCGATGATGCCGCCGAGCAGCGACAGCACCGTCGCCTCGACCAGGAACTGGATGAGGATGTGCTTTTCATGCGCGCCGATGGCCAGCCTGATGCCGATCTCGCGTGTACGCTCGGTGACCGAGACCAGCATGATGTTCATGATGCCGATGCCGCCGACCAGCAGGCTGACGCCGGCGACAGCACCCAGCATGCCGGTCATGGTGGTTGTGGCGCTGGCCATGGCGTCGGCGATCTGGGTCATGTCACGGATGGCGAAATCGCTCTCGCGGTCCGGCGTGACGCGGCGCGCGTCGCGCAAAATGTCCTCGACGCGCGGCTGCAATTCGCTGGTCGGCGTGCGGTCGTCGGCGGCGATGTAGATGTTGTCGATGTCGCGATTGCCTGCGATGCGGCGCTGATAGGCGTGCAGCGGCATCAGCACGACATTGTCCTGGTCCTGGCCGAAGCCGGTATAGCCCTTGGGCTCGAGCAGGCCGATGATCTTGCAGGAGGTGCGGTTGACGCGGATGATCTCGCCCTCCGGATCGCCGGCCCCGAAGAATTGCTGGCGCACCGTCTCGCCGATCAGGCACACGCCGGTGCCCGAGCGGGTTTCGGAATCGCTGAACGGGCGGCCGGACACCAGTTTCCAGTCGCGCGCATCGAGATAGGCGCTGTCGGTGCCGGTGACGCCCGAGGTCAGGCTCTCGGTGCCGAAGATGACACGCACCTGTTTTTGCGAGGCCGGCGAAATGGCGCGCGCGCCGGTCAGGTGCGCAACCAGCGCGGCCAGATCCTTTTCAGCCAGCGGACGCACTGCCTGATCGAGCCCGCCCGGAGCGCCTGGGCCGGCCGGACGGCCGGAGCGCACGACCAGCAGGTTGCTGCCGAGCTTGGAGATGTCGGCCTTGACCTTTTCGGTGGTGCCAGAGCCGATGGTCAGCATCGCGATAACGGCGGCAACGCCGATGACGATACCGAGCAAGGTCAGGAATGAGCGCAGCACGTTGCGACGGATCGAGCGGAGCGAGAGACGGACGGTTTCCCAGATCATGGTTGTGCCACCTCGATCTTCATGGTGTCGGAGGCGACATGCCCGTCGAGGAAGCGAATTGTGCGTTCGGCATAGCCGGCGACGTCGGCCTCGTGGGTGACCATGGCGATGGTCAGGCCAAGCTCCTTGTTCAGCCGGGTCAGCAATTCCATGATCTCGTGCGTACGTGCGGTGTCGAGATTGCCGGTCGGCTCGTCGGCGACGAGCAGCGTCGGGCGGGTGACGATGGCGCGGGCGATCGCCACGCGCTGCTGCTGGCCACCGGAGAGCTCGGCCGGCGTGTGGTGCTCGCGGCCGACAAGGCCGACCTGGGCCAGCGCCTGCATGGCAAGGTCGCGGCGTTCGCGAGCGGCGACGCCGCGATAGATCAGCGGCAGTTCGACATTTTCCGCCGCCGTGGTGCGGGCCAGCAGATTGTAGCCTTGGAAGACGAAGCCGACATAGAGATTGCGCAGCATGGCGCGGCGGTTGCGGTCGAGCCGGCCGGCATCGATTCCCATGAAGGAATAGGTTCCGGCCGTCGGCGTGTCGAGGCAGCCGATGATGTTCATCGCCGTCGACTTGCCGGAGCCGGACGGCCCCATGATGGCGACGAATTCACCGCGGCGGATGGCAAGGTCGACGCCGGCCAGCGCATGCACCCTGGCCTCGCCCTGGCCATAGCTTTTCCAGACCTTGTCGAAGGTGATGAGGGTCGCGCCCGCGGCCACGGTGTCAGCTCCGCTGCTGCGACGCGGTGATAACCTGAGCGCCTTCGTCCAGGCCGGAGGTGATCTCGGTCAGTTCGCCGTCGGTGGAGCCGATCTTGACGTTGACCGGGCGCGGACGCCCATTCTCCAGCACGTAGAGCGTGCGCGAGCCGTCGGTGGGCGGCGTCGGGGCTTGGCTCTGGCGATTGCCGCCGGGGCGACCCATGCGGCCGGTGAACAGATCACTCAGGCTCCACGTGCGGGCGGCCGCCTGCTGTGTCGGGCGATAGCGAAAGGCCGTGGCCGGCACTGTGAGCACGCCCTTGGCCTGTTTGGTGACGACCGAAACGGTGGCGGTCATCCCGGGCCGCAGCAACAGCTCGCCGTTGTCGACTTCCAGCCGCGCATTGTAGGTGACGACGCCGTCGGTGGTGACCGAGGCGTAGGAAATATCGCGGATCTCGGCATCGAATGGCCGATCCGGAAAGGCATCGACGGTGAAACGGGCATGCTGGCCTGTCTTGACCGCGCCGATGTCTGCCTCGTCGACCGCAGCCACCAGTTCCATGTTCCTGAGATCGGCGGCGATGATGAACAACACCGGCGCCTGCAGGGAGGAGGCGACCGTCTGGCCGGGATCGACCGAGCGCGTCAGCACGATGCCGTCGATCGGCGCATAGATGGTGCTGTTGGCAAGGTCGGTCTGCTGCGATTTCAGATCGGCATTGGCGATGGCGAGGTTGGCCTGGGCGCTATCGAGCGCCGCCTTGGAGCGATCGCGGGTCGCGGTCGCCGCCTCGAGCGACTGCTCGGTCGCCATGCCGCGTTTGGTCAAAGCCGCCGCGCGGACAAGCGCCTTCTCGTTTTCGGCGAGCGTTACCGTGGCGTCCTCGACATTGGCCGCCGCACCCTTGGCGGAGGCCTCAGCCCGTTCGATCTGGACCTGCAGCTTGGCGGTGTCGAGCGCTGCCAGCACGTCGCCCTTCCTGACCCGCTGGTTCTCCTCGACCGACACCGAACGGATGATGCCGGAGAGCTGGCTGGAAATGTCGACCTGGGTGAGCGGCTGCAGCGTGCCGGTCGCCGACACCGCGACGGTGAGGTCGGCCTTTGCGGCTGGCACCGTGGTGTAGTCGATCCTGGCCGGCGTGCCGGCATACCACTGATAGGCGCCAAGCCCGCCGGCGAGCACGATCAGCGCCAGCAGGGCATAGAGCCAGCCGCGCCGGCGCGACTTGCGCAGACCTTGCTTGTCGAGCCCGAGCGCCGTCTCGATGGTGGTATCCGATTCCGTCTTTGGCAGATTGACAATTTGGTCCACGCTGGACCCCTATAATGCGCAAATGTCCCGATCTGTGCACAGATCAGGCTTGATGGTTCGAATATCAAATTAAATTTCGCCCATGTTTGGATTGAGGCAGGAATGAAAACCCGGAATTACTTGCTTTACGATGTGTTTACGACGGAGCGACTGGCCGGCAATCCTTTGGCCGTCGTGCTGGACAGCAAGGGATTGGACACGGCCGCGATGCAGGCAATCGCCCGCGAATTCAACCTGTCCGAATCGGTTTTCGTGCTGCCGCCGAACAATCCAAAGCATAAAAACCGCATCCGCATCTTCACGCCCGACTATGAAATGCCGTTCGCCGGTCATCCAACGGTCGGCTCGGCGATCGCGCTGGCCGAACTGGCGGAGGAGGGCGGCGCTGGCATCTTCGTACTGGAGGAAAACATCGGCCCGGTGCGTTGTGCCGTCAGCAAGCATGATGGAGCGACGTTTGCCGAGTTCGATCTGGCGAAGCTGCCGGAGCCGCTGAAGCTGGAGGCCGATCCGGAGGCTATCGGTGCAGCCCTTGGCCTGACGCCGCACGAAATCGGCTTCGAGAATCATCGCGTCGCGTTCTGGTCGGCGGGCGTGCCCTATGTGACCATTCCGGTCGCCAATCTCGAAGCGGCGGGCCGCATCCGTCTGGATAACCAAGCCTGGTCGGAACTGGCGCCGCGCAAGAGCGAATGGGCCTTCGCCAGCCCGTATGTCTATTGCCGCGAGACGGTGAACCACGAAAGCGCCTTCCATGTGCGCATGATCGTGCCCGGCACGCCATCGTATGAAGATCCGGCGACGGGTTCGGCGGCAGCGGCTTTTGCCGGCGCCATCATGCATTTCGACGCGCCGACCGACGGCATTTGGCAGCTGTGGATCGAGCAGGGGCTGGAGATGGGCAGGCCATCGCGAATTCGCCTCGAATTGAACGTGGAAGGCGGAAAACTGGCCTCCGCACGCATCGGCGGCAATGCCGTGAAGGTGGCGGAGGGCAAGCTGTTCGTTTGATCGCGATGGGCTGAAAGCGATTTGTCGGGAAATGACTCCGGCAGGGCTGGACATGACCGATGGTGGCGGCTATATGCCCGCCAACGCCGGTTTTTGCCGGCCGAGTGGGTGCGTAGCTCAGTTGGTAGAGCAGCTGACTCTTAATCAGCGGGTCCACAGTTCAATCCTGTGCGCACCCACCAAATTCCTAGAAGACTTGGTGGAAAGACCCTGAAAACGAGACGCGTTTGGCGTGTCACGAGCGCGTGAGCGTGACCGTGACTACCGTGCCGATGCCGTCACTTTCCCAGCCATGCGCCTGCAGAAACACGCCAGGGAATGGCCCGATGCCGGCCTAGGCATCGGCCATGAAGAAATTCAACAGTTGAACGGGCCAGATCCCGCATTGCGCCGCCCGGATCGCAGACCTGTCCATTCCAGCCATCGTCCCAGCCGCGGCGGCCGGAGTCTGGTTCAGTCCGGCATGCCATGATATGCGTGGCGCCGCTGCATGCCGGGATCGGGCAGGCGTCGAACAGCTTGTTTCCTTTAGTTGTTGCGAAAATATCACGTCTAATGCGAGCGAGCTGTAGTATTATTCGTGCAGGGCAATGCTTGGGGATCAAACGCATGCGGGCTTCCGTTTTTATCGGTTCTGTATTCTTTGCGGCTTTGATGGCTGGTACGGCACTTGCCGCGGACCGGACGGTCGAGCTGCCGGTCGCATCGAGCTACAACTGGACGGGCGGCTACATTGGCGCCCAGATCGGCGGCGGGTGGAGCAAGGTTGATCAGCCATGGGGTGTTACCGAGGCTAGTCCGAACATCTTCGACCAGGACAATGCGGATGGAAGCGGTGTCGTCGGCGGCTTGCATGCCGGCTACAACTGGCAATCCGGCTCATTCGTGTTCGGTGGCGAAGCGGACATCAACGCAACCGGCATAGATGGCGACGACGGCGGAAGCGGAGGCGACATCAATGGCTTCAAGGCGAGATGGGTTGCTTCCGTCCGCGCCAGGGCTGGTGTCGCATTTGATCGGGTGCTGATCTACGGTACGGGCGGTTACGCCTACCTCAATGGAAAAGCAGACACTCGAGATGTGGGTCGACAGGAAAGTCACTCGGCTTCATTCAACGGATGGACGATAGGCGCAGGCGCTGAATACGGTGTCACCGACAACATTACGGTTCGTGGCGAATATCGCTACGCAGATTTCGGCTCAAAGACCGTCGTCTTCAACAACTATGTCGAAGACATTAGCCCGGCCTTGCACACTGTCACGATAGGTGTGTCGTATAAGTTTTGACCGTCTTCGGCGCGGCCCCCCCCCCGCGTCGACCAGCTGCGGCAAAGTTAATCACCCGCATAGTCCCCGTTTCACGGAAACGGGGGAACCGGTTCAGCTCTTGTTTCGAGGCAATTCCCAAGGGGGGTGCTACGCGCCTTTCCCCGGGGAAAGCCGATACACACTTGTCCTGGAATTGCTCTACTTCTCCGACACACCAGCCTCGGCAAAACTGGCCATCCTCGCATGGCATTCCAGCGCTGAACGGACGATGTTGACGGCCAGACACGCGCCGGAGCCTTCGCCGAGCCGCATGCCGAGATCGAGCAGCGGCGGCAAGCCGAGCGCTTCGAGCAGGCCACGATGGCCCGATTCAGCCGAAACGTGCGCGGCGATCGTGTGGGCGAGCCCGGTCGGGTGCAGCTTTGCCAGTGGGGCTGCGGCGGCGGTGCAGACGAAGCCGTCGAGCAGCACGGGTATGCCCAGATGGCGGGCGGCCAGCGTGGCGCCGAAAATGGCGGCGAGTTCGCGTCCGCCAAGATTGGCTGCGACGTTTAGTGGGTCGGAAAGAGAATCGGCATGGCGCTTCAGGCCGGCTTCGATGGCGACCACCTTGCGCTTCAAGCCGGCGTCGTCGACGCCGGTGCCGCGCCCAGTCCATTTTTCAGCACCACCGCCGAACAGCGCCGCCGTAATGGCGGCGGCCGGCGTGGTGTTGCCGATGCCCATTTCGCCGAAGCAGACGAGGTCGAGGTCTTTGGTCACCGCGTCGTAGCCGGCCGACACGGCGGCGAGGAAGGCTTTCTCATCCATCGCCGGCATTTGAGTGAAGTCGCCGGTCGGCTGGTCGAGATCGAGCGGAATGACGTCGAGTTCGGCGCCAGCCATGCGGGCGAGCTGGTTGATGGCGGCACCGCCACCGGCGAAGTTCGCCACCATCTGCACGGTGACCTCGGAAGGATAGGCCGACACGCCTTGCGCGGTGACGCCATGGTTGCCGGCGAAGACGAAAACCTTGACGCGATCGAGTTTTGGCATGTCGCGGCTCTGCCAGCGCGCCAGCCATGCAGCGATCGTCTCCAGCCGGCCGAGGCTGCCTTGCGGCTTGGTCAGGGTGTCCTGGCGGCGCGCAACGGCATTGGCCGCGGCGTCGCTGCCAGCCGGCAGCTCGAGGCAAGCGGCGCGCAGTCCATCGAGTGATTTGAAGGGCATGGGGGCAAAGTCTCCAAAAGAGAATCAGGTCAAAGGGAATCAGGAAAGGGCTACTGAAGCGACGAGAAGCACCGCGATTTCGCTCGCCTGCTGCAAGGCGCCGATCGTGTCGCCGGTCTGGCCACCGATCTGGTTGAGGCAAAGGGCGCAGAACGCGGCAAACAAAAGGCCGAGCAGGATGAGCGCAAAAACGGCGCCTCCCAGCCCGAGCAGGAGCAGCGGGATCGCACCGACCACGGCGCCGGCCATGGCGGCTTCCCGCGAGACGGCGCCGGCGTCGGCCGACAGGCCATCGGCCCGGGCCGGCGGCAAGAAATGCATGAAGGCGCCGAGCAGACCGCGCGAGGCCGCGTGTGCGGCCACGAGGGCGAAGAGCGCCTGTGTGGGGTCGACGAGTTGCGAAAGGACGCTCCAGCGGATCAGCAGCGACAGAGCCAGCGCCGCAGCACCATAGGCGCCGATGCGGCTGTCGCGCATGATCTCGAGTTTTTTGCCGCGCGACTTGCCGCCGCCAAAGCCGTCGGCAACATCGGACAGCCCGTCCTCATGCAGGCAGCCGGTGGTGAGCAGGGTAGCCGCAAGGGCAAGGGCGGCCGCCGGAGCCATGGCAAGGCCAAACCGTTCCGCCGTGGCAAAGACGATGGCGCCGATCAGGCCGACGACGAGGCCGGTGACCGGTGCGGCCCAGATCGCTGCGGCAAGGCTGCGGCCGCGAAAATCGAACACGGGCAGCGGCAGACGGGTGAAGAAGACCAGGCAAAGCGCGATGTCGTCGAGGACCTGCCGAGGCGACGGACTGATGTTTCGGAGCCTCATGCTCTAGCCCTTCGCTATGGCGTGGAAGAAGGTACCGCTGACATGGCCCCGCCGAAAGCCCGAGGCGCCGATCGGATTGCCCTGGCCGTCGGCAAGGTCGGCCAACGGCTCGTCATTACCGATGGCGGTCATCTGCGCATAGTGGAATTCGTGGCCGCGGATCAGCGCGCCAGCTGAGCCCAGCGGACAATCGGCACGCAACCGGGCCTCGCGGTAGCCGAGGTTCATCTTGCGCTTGGCAAAGCTGGTGGAATGGCCGAGCAGGCCAAGCATCGCATGCGTTTCGCCGGAGGCGGCCTCGAGCGCTTCGCCAAGCACCATGAAGCCGCCGCACTCGCCATGGATGGGCTTCGTCGCGGCGAATCTTGCCATTCCGGCGCGGAAATTTGCGGCGGCTGCGAGCCGGCCGGCGTGAAGCTCGGGATAGCCGCCGGGCAGCCAGCAGACGTCGCAATCTTCATCGGGTGCCTCGTCGGCGAGCGGAGAGAACGGGACGATTTCGGCACCCGACTTGCGCCAGTAGGCGGCGACATGCGGATAGAGGAAGGTGAAGGCGGCATCTTCGGCCAGCGCAATGCGTTGACCGGGCGGTGCCAGCGCGTCGGCGAAGCCGCCGGGCGCCGGGGTAAGGGGTGTCGCCAGGGCCATAATGGCGTCGAGGTCGAGCGATTTTTCCGCCATGTCGGCAAGCCGGTCGAGATGTGCCATCAGGTCGTCATATTCGCCGGCCTGCACAAGACCGAGATGGCGCTCAGGCAGGTTGAGGGTCGGATCGCGCAGGATAGCGCCGACGACCGGCAGGCCGATCGCCTCGATGGCATCGCCGGACAGCCGGCGGTGCCGCTCGCTGCCCAGCCGGTTGAGCACGACGCCGGCCATGCGCACGTCCGCATCATAGGTGGCAAAGCCCTTGGCGACGGCGGCCGCGGTGGTCGACTGGCCGGACACATCGAGCACCAGCAGCACCGGCAGGCCGTAGAGCCGCGCCAGGTCGGCTGCCGAACCGCTGCGCCCCTGCGAAGCCGGAATCCCGTCGAACAGTCCCATGGCGCTTTCGAGGATGACGAAATCGGTGTCGTCGGCTGCCTGCGCTGCCAATGCGTTGAGCAGCGACGGCGGCATCGCCCAGCTGTCGAGATTGACGCCGGAAAGCCCGGTGGCTGCGGTGTGGAAGCCTGGGTCGATATAGTCGGGACCGGATTTGGCGCCCCGCACCTTCAGCCCGCGCCGGGTGAGCGCGCGCAGGATGCCGATGGTGACGCTTGTCTTGCCAGAGCCCGAGCGCGGCGCGCCGATGATGATGGCGCGAGCCGTCATGCGTTCCCCGCCAGTGCCGCGCGCATGGCGACGATGCCGCCGACGACGATCAGCGCCGGCGAGGCAAGGCCGGCGGCAGCGGCTTCCTCGGCAATGGTGGCCAGCGTGGCGACGACCGTCCGCTCCTGCGGTGTCGTTGCGGCGACGATCACCGCCGCCGGCGTCGACGGCGCCAGCCCGCCATCGAGCAGCGCCGCGGCGATCAGCGGCAGATTGGCCATGCCCATATAGACGACGACAGGCTGGCCGGTGCGGGCGATTGCCGCCCAGTCGAGATCGTCATCGGTGCCGGCGGCATGGCCGGTGGCCAGGATCACGGCCTTGTTGATGCCGCGCATGGTGGCCGGGATGCCGGTGGCGGCCAGCGCGCTGAGCCCCGAGGTCAGGCCGGGCAGGACGCGAAATGGGATAGCTTCCCGCGCGAGCGCCAGAGCCTCTTCGCCGCCACGGCCGAAAATATAGGGATCGCCGCCCTTCAGCCTGACTACGCGACGGCCAGCACGCGCCAGCCGCACCAAGAGGGCGGTGATGTCGTCCTGTTTCATCGACGGCTTGCCGCCGCGCTTGCCGGCAAAGAAAAGCTCGGCATTTTCGGCAACGGCGACGACATCAGATGAGACCAGCGCGTCGTAGACCAGGGCATCCGCCTCGGCTAACGCCGCAAGCACTTCCATTGTCAGGCAGCCGGGGTCGCCGGGGCCGGCCCCGGCCAGCCAGACATGGCCTGGCTCGAGCCGGCGCGGTTTGA
Organism: Mesorhizobium sp. M0276; assembly: GCF_040321755.1. NCBI lineage: Bacteria > Pseudomonadati > Pseudomonadota > Alphaproteobacteria > Hyphomicrobiales > Phyllobacteriaceae > Mesorhizobium > Mesorhizobium sp. M0276. Next base: position 114,148 of record NZ_JAMYSC010000010.1, read on the forward strand.
AATTCAGCCGGGACAAAGCTCTTTCGAGCGTGGCATTTTCGCCGGTATTTTTGGTGCTGCCGCTCACAATCCGTCCCGCCCGCGAAAACGCCGCTGATAGTGCGCGTCGTACAATGAACTCTCACCAAAACCTTCCGCTGCCAGCGAGCGGCCGACGAAGATGATCGCCGTACGCTCCATTGGGTCGGCGGCGAGCTGTGCCTCGATTGTGGCCAGCGTGCCGGTCAGCACGCGTTCGTCCGGCCAGGAGGCGCGGAAGACGATCGCCACCGGGCAATCGCTGCCATAGTGCGGTGTGAGTTCGGCGACGACGCGGTCGATGGCGTGGATAGCCAGATGAATGGCGAGCGTGGCGCCGGTGCGACCGAAGCCCGCAAGCGTCTCGCCGGGCGGCATTTTTGAGGCGCGGCCGGAGATGCGGGTCAGCACCAGGCTTTGCGCGACTTCGGGAATGGTCAGTTCGCGGCGAAGTGCTGCGGCAGCGGCGGCGAAGGACGGCACGCCCGGTGTCAGCGTGTAGGTGATGCCATGCTTTTCCAGCCGGCGGATCTGCTCGGCAACGGCGCTCCACACCGACAGGTCGCCGGAATGCAGGCGGGCGACATCATGGCCGGTATTATGGGCGTCCAGAAATGCGGCCTCGATCTCATCAAGCGACATCGGCGCGGTGTCGATCAGTTTTGTCCCCGGCGCGCAGTGCTGCAACAATTCGGGCGCTACGATCGAGCCGGCATGAAGGCAAACCGGGCAGCTTGCCAAGAGCCTCGCGCCGCGCAGCGTGATGAGGTCGGCGGCGCCTGGACCGGCGCCGATGAAATGGACGGTCATGGCGCGTCTCCGCTGATGGCGATGGCGCAAGTGACCGGGCCGAGCACCGTGCGGGGGCCAAGCAGTCTGGCGCCTTTGCCGGCGACGGCAAGGGCGGATGCCTCGGAAACCGATGGCGTGCCGGCCAGATCCTGCGAGAGGTCGGAATGGCTGAGCGTTTCCGGCGAGGCGGCCTGGAGCGCTGAGTCATCGACGACGATGACTGGAAGACGCAGCGCGCGGCCAGCGGCAGGGATGGCTTCTTCATCCTTCTTCAGCGTGGCAGTCGCCAGCGCCGAAAGAGCCGTCATCGCCAGCCCATGCGCTTCCAGGGCGGTTTCTATCGCGGCAAGCACGTCCTCGACGCGTACACCTTTTCGGCTGCCGATGCCCGCGACCATCATGGCTTCACCCAACTCCATTGGGTGACCGGCATGGCCGGCCGCCAGGCCTGCATCGAGCCGACGGGCGATGCGCGGGATATGGCGATCCGGGTAAGGTCGCCGCCGAGCTTCGTATGCTGGGCAAGAAGCAGGGCTTCCATCTCCAGCGTCACCGCATTGGCAACGAGGCGGCCGCCGTCGCGCAAGGCCTTGATGGCGGCGTTCAGCACGCCGGGATCGCTGCCGCCGCCGCCGATGAAGATCGCGTCAGGCGTGTCCAGCCTGGCAAGCGCCTTGGGCGCGGTGCCTTCGACCACGACGAGACCGGGAACGCCGCAGGCGGCGGCGTTGCGGCCGATGCGGGCGGCGCGGATCGGGTCGGCCTCGATGGCGATGGCGCGCATCGAGGGGTGGGCCAGCATCCATTCGATGCCGATGGAACCGGAGCCGGCGCCGATGTCCCACAGCAATTCGCTACGCCTCGGCGCCAGAGCCGACAGGGTGACGGCGCGGATTTCGCGCTTGGTGATCTGGCCGTCATGGTCGAACAGATGATCGGCAAGGCCTGATGTGAGCGGCAGCACGCGGGCTTGCGGGCTAGGATCAATCTCAATAGCCAGCACGTTGAGCGGATTGATGTTTTCGAGATCGAAGGCATCGGCGCGGGCCGAGCGCCGATTCTCGTTTGGCCCGCCCAGCGCCTCCAGGACAGTCAGCGGCGAGGCACCGAAATCGAGTTCCGTGAGCAGGCGGGCGATTGCCGCAGGGGCTTCGGCATCCGAGGTCAGCGCCAGGATGCGGGCGTCCGGCTGCAGCAGCGGCCGGATCAGGTCGATCGGTCGGCCATGCAGCGACACGGTCTCGATGTCCTGCAGCGCCCAGCCAAGCCTGGCGGCCGCCAGTGAAACGGCCGACGGGGCGGGAATGACATGCATCTCTTGGGGCTTGACCTTGCGGGCGAGCGTGGCGCCGACGCCGTGGAAGAAGGGGTCGCCGGAGGCGAGCACGCAGACGTTTTTGCCGGCAAGCGCCAGCACGTCGGCCATCTCGGCATCGAATGGAACCGGCCAGGGGCGCGCTTCGCCCTTGGCGAAGGAAGCAACAAGCGCCAGGTGCCGCTTGCCGCCGAAGATGATCTCCGCCTGCGCAATCCGCTGCTTGGCCTCGTCGCCGAGACCCGCTAAACCGTCCTCGCCGATACCGACGATGGTGAGCCATCGTGAGTTGACCCTGGCACCGTGCGGACGCTCAGCAGGCATGATGACCCACCGTATTCTGATCCTCGGCGGCACCGCTGAAGCCCGGCAACTGGCCGGAAAACTGGCGGCGCGTGCCTCGGTCACGCTGTCGCTGGCTGGCCGTACCGAGAGCCCTGTCGAACAGGGCGTGCCGGTGCGAACCGGAGGCTTTGGCGGTGCCGATGGATTGGCCGCCTATCTCAGGGAGATGCGCGTCGACCTGATGATCGACGCCACGCATCCTTATGCGGCGCAGATCTCCGCCAATGCCGCGCAAGCCGCACGCGCGTCCGGCGTGCCGATCCTTGCCCTGCGACGCCCTGGCTGGGAGCCTGTCGAAGGCGACCGTTGGACGCTGGTCGATACGTTTGGCGATGCCGCGCAGGCGCTTGGGCCGTTGCCGCGCCGTGTCTTCCTGGCGCTCGGCCGGCAAGAGGTTGCGGTTTTCGAAGCCGCGCCCCAGCACCACTATCTCATTCGCAGTGTCGATCCGGTCGAGCCCACGTTGGCCGTGCCTGATGCCGAATATCTGTTGGCCCGTGGCCCGTTTCGCGAGCCCGATGAGCGCGCGCTGCTCGAAAAGCATCGCATCGAAGTCGTCGTGTCCAAGAACAGCGGCGGCGCGGCCACATACGGCAAGATCGCTGCGGCGCGGGCGCTTGGCCTCGACGTGGTCATGGTCCGACGGCCTGATCTGCCGGATGTCCCTTCGGCTGAAACCGTCGAAGCGCTGACCGCCATTGTTGATCAATTTGGGGTCGATCATTTTGTCGAGCCCGCTGCCGAACGCGGCGTGTAGACCAGCGCCGGCTTCTCCGCGCGCCTGATGATCCGGGTTTCCGGCGAACCGATGATGATGCAGGTCGCCATGTCGGCCTTTTGCGCGTCGACGTCTGCCAACAGGTAGACCTCGATACGCTCGTCCGGGCGGCCGGCGGCGCGGCCGAAAATCACTGGCGTGGTGCCTGGCAGGATCGCGGTGAGACATTCGAAAGCGCGGCCGAGCTGCCAGGGGCGCGCCTTGCTGATCGGGTTGTAGAGCGCGATGACGAAGCCTGCGCCGGCCGCTGCCAGCAGGCGCAGTTCGATCAACTCCCACGGCTTCAGATTGTCGGACAGCGAGATGGCGCAGAAATCATGGCCGAGCGGGGCGCCGATACGGGCGGCAACCGCGAGCATGGCGGTGATGCCGGGCACGACGGCGACATCGACCGCGCGCCATTCGGCCGGGCCAGCCTCGATCGCCTCGCAGACGGCCGCCGCCATGGCGAACACACCGGGATCGCCGCCGGAGACGACCGCAACATCGTGGCCCTCGGCGGCTTTGACCAATGCATCCTTGGAGCGGGCGAGCTCCTCGCGATTGTCGGAAGCGACGCGGGTCTGATCCGAGCGCAGTTCCAGCCGGTCGAGATAGGGTTTGTAGCCGTAAAAGAATTTGGCCTCGGCGACAGCGCGGCTGGCTTCCGGCGTGACCTGATCGGCATTGCCGGGGCCAAGGCCGATGACGGTGAGACGGCCACTCATGCTTTGCCTCCCAGGGCGCCGGGGCGGCCGGACCAGCCGGCGACCAGCACGATGGCGAAGTAGGGCGCCTTGTCATCCTGCTTGTCGGCAAGCTTCATGGACACACTGCCAGCCATGGTGCCGCGCTCCACGTAGACGGCGCGCGTCAGCTTGCCGGTAGCTTCCAGAGCCCGCCTGATCTTGGGCAGGTTGCGGCCGACCTTCATGATGACGGCGGCATCTGTGTCGGCCAGCCGGCGTGTCAGCTCGAACTCGCTCATCGTGCCCGGCAGAACCGTCAGCACATCATCGCCCTGGACGATCGGGACACCAGTCTGCGACCAGCAGCCGGACATGGCGGTGACGCCAGGAATGACCTCGGTTGGAAAGCGATGGGCGAGCCGCACATGCAGATGCATGTATGAGCCGTAGAAAAGTGGGTCGCCCTCTGACAGCACGGCAACCATCCTGCCTGCCTGAAGGTGTTCGGCGACCTTCTCGGCCGAGTCCTCGTAGAATGCCGTGATCTGCGACCGATAGTCGTCGTGATCCTTGTCGATCTCTATGGTGACGGGATAGAGCAGCGGCAATTCCGTCATCTCGGGCCGGAACTGCGCTTCGACGATGGCGCGTGCGTTGCTGTTGTTGCCGCGCTTGGCGAAGTACGCCACGACATCCGCCTCGGCCAAGACCCGCGCGGCCTTTAGCGTCAGCAGCTCAGGGTCGCCGGGACCGGTGCCGACGCCAACGAGACGACCTTTTGGGAGTGCGTTCACAGGCCCGGCCTCGCCAACGCATTGACCGCCGCGGCGGTCATGGCGCTGCCGCCGAGCCTGCCGCGAACAATGGCGTATGGCACGCCATAGGAATTCTCGGCCAAAGCATCCTTGGATTCGGCCGCACCAACGAAGCCGACCGGCATGCCGATGATGGCCGCCGGCTTCGGCGCGCCGTCGCGCAGTTTTTCCAGCAAATAGAACAGCGCGGTCGGCGCATTGCCGATGGCGACCACTGACCCCGCCATGCGCTCGCCCCACAGGTCGATCGCGGCGGCGGAACGGGTGTTGCCGATCGCTTTAGCGATGTCGGGCGTGCGCGGGTCACGCAAGGTGCAGATCACCTCGTTGCCGGCCGGCAACCGGGCGCGGGTAACGCCATGCGAGACCATTTCCGCGTCGCAGAAAATCTGCGCGCCCGCCGCCAAAGCGGCGCGCGCGGCGGCAACGAAATCCGTGGAGAACACAAAACGACCTGATGCTTCGACCTGGCCGCAGGCATGGATCATGCGGACGGCGACATCGGCCTCGGCTTCGGAGAAGCGCGACAGATCAGCCTCGGCGCGGATGATCGCGAAGGAGCGCTCGTATATCGCCGTGCCGTCATGGATATAGTCGTAGGCGGCCATGCTCATTCCTGTTGGTAAGTTCGGGCCTGTCGGTAAGCCTCGGCGATAGCGGCCGGCCCGAGCCTTGTCAGGCAAGCAGCGGCGGTCTCGCCTTGATATCGTGCGCTGCGGATCATTGCCGCGACGCGGCTGATGCCGCGCGCGGCGTCATAGCCCGGCCTGTAGCCGGCAGGAAGAGCCTTTGCCGTCGCGTTCACGACAAGTCCGGCTCCGTTTTCGCCGCCGACCAGAGTGAGGGCTGCCTTGCCTGGGTGGGCGCAGCCCTTGGCGCAGCCTGAAATGTGCAGTGTGAAGTCGAGAACGTCGGCGTTTTCGGCGGCGATCGTCTCGGCAATATCACGCGTGGCGATCCGGCCGGAACCGCAGGCCGGCGTGCCGGGGCAAGCGGCGATGCGCGTGCGCGGATCGGTGGCGGCGGTGACGAAGCCGAGGCTGGCGGCGGCGTCTTGGAGGGGCTGGCTGGCGGCTGCTGGTTGGCCGAGGAGAAGCAAGGCGCGGCCGGGGGCGAGGCGGATTTCGGTTGTGCCGAGGGTGAGGGCGTTTTGGGCAAGGGTGATGATCTTGTCGGCTGGCATGCTGCCATAGGGGAGGCCGGTGCCGAGGGCGATGGCGTGGCTTATGTTGAAGAAGCCAATTGGCCGGCGAGAGTGCTCTACGGCGCCCCCCTCTGTCCTGCCGGACATCTCCCCCTCAGGGGGGGAGATTGCGCTCCCATCTTTGCTTTCGCCAATCACCAATGTTGAGCTGCGGGCGCGGACAGCGAAGCTGCCAATCTCCCCCCTTGAGGGGGAGATGTCCGACAGGACAGAGGGGGGTGTGAAGGAATGCCAACCTGCGAGAGAAGCCAACTGCCTCTCCGACAAATCCCTCGCGCGGACCAAGCGGCCTTTCTCGGCGACCATCCTGAGCACGGCAACAGCAATATCGCGCGCTGCATCGTCTTCCACCGTGACCAGCGGTCTCGCGTTCTGCCCATCGCCCGCGACAGACACCCGCCATCGAACTCCCGCATCGGTGCGCATTGCAGCAAGCCGCACATCGGCCGTCACCGAATCCAGCCCCAGCTGCCCGCCGCCGTCCACGACGACCGACACCTTCGGGCCGAGCCGTTGCGTTAGCCCAGTCTCTTCGACCGCTGCCCTGATCCGTTCCGCCAAAGGCCGGGGATCGACGATCTCCTGAGGATCGATGCCGGCAAGCGGCCCGGTCTCGACCGGCACACCGGTGCGCACCGCGATGCCCAGCGCATCGACCTCCGCCGCCAGCACGGTCGCGCTTTCCGCCGTCAGGCCGCGTATCTGCAGGCTGCCGCGCGCGGTGACTTCCATGATGCCATTGCCAAGCCGCAATGCGGATTCGGCCAGTCCGATCAAAAACTTCGGCGACAATTCTCCCGCGACCGGGTTGAGCCGCACCAGCAGGCCGTCGCCGGTCTGCATCGGCGCTGACAGGGCGGGGCAGGCGCCACGACGTGAGAAGTCGTTCATGCCGCCACCCCAAGCGCTTCCGCCTCGGCAATCAGGGCCGTGAGATCGTCGTCGATGGAATTGCGCAAGGGATGCCATAGGCCACGCCGGCGCGCCGACAGCAAGCGCTCGGCGATGATTTTTGCGGCGGCGGGGTTCTCGCGCAGGATGAAGGCGCGGACGGCTGGATTGCCGACATACGCATCGTGAACGGCCTCGATCAGCGTTCCCGATATGGCATGAGTGGTTTCGGCGAAGCCGACCAGCCGGTCGACCGTTTCGGCGAATTCGGAGGCGCCACGCGGGCCGTGGCGCATCTGGCCCGATATGAAGCGCGGATTGACGGCGCGGGCGCGCACGACGCGGGCCACCGCCTCGCCAACCGAGCGCGGCTTCGGCTTTTGCGGGTCCGTGGTGTCGAGCACGATGACGTCGGCGTTCCTGCCCAACGTTGCCAGGGCTGCCGAAAAGCCGCCGATGAAGGCGACATCGGCGGAGCCTTCGAGAATGTCGCGGCCTGGATCGTCGCCGGTGTGGACGAGAAGATCCGCTTCGGCGATGCGACCCTCGAAGGCGCCAGGGGCCGAGATGCCTTCGCCCTCGGCGCCGCCATAGGCATGCGAGGTCGCGTCGAGATAGGCGCGGCCGACCTCTTCGCGCACTCCCCAATCGCCGGAGGACAAAAGATCCTCGACGCCGGCGCCATAGGTGCCGGGCGAGGTGCCGAAAATGCGTGGGCTGACCTTGCCATCGGCGCGGGTCCTCGCCGCGAGCGGGTTTTCCGAATCCTCCTCGTCACGCGCGGCAACGGCGTTGGCGGCGGCATCGATCAGTGCGATCTGGGTCGGGAACATGTCGCGAAACAGGCCTGATATGCGCCAGGTGACGTCGACACGTGGGCGGCCAAGCGTGGCCGGCGGCAGCACTTCGATGCCGGTGATACGGCCGGTCGCAGGGTCCCATTGCGGCCGGCAGCCCATCAGCGCCAGCCCTTGCGCGATCTCCTCGCCGCCGGTGCGCAGCGAAGCCGAGCCCCAGAGATCGATGACCAGCGAGCGCGGCCAGTCGCCATGCGATTGCATGTAACCGCGTACTACCTCCTCCGCTGCCGCTCGGCCCAGATCATAGGCGGTCGGCGTCGGCATGGTGCGCGGGTCCGACGTGAAGAGGTTGCGGCCGGTGGGCAAGACGTCCGAGCGTCCCCGCGCGGGCGCGCCGGCCGGACCGGCCTTGACGTGGCGGCCATCGAGCGCCGCTAGCAATGCCGCCTTCTCCGCGTCAGCACTTTGGCGGCGCATGGCGTCGGGCTCGTCCTCGGGGGCGCGGCCGTAGATGTGCAGCCCGTCCTTGATGGCGAAATCCTTGAGGTCGCAGAGCCAGGCGTCAATGCGGCGCAGCGCTTCGTCGGGCGCGTCGGTCGTTGCGACGCCGGCTTCGGAGGCGAGGCCGGTCTTCTGCGCGGTGTCGACGATCAGCTTGGCCAGGCGGTCACGGCGGCGGCGGTCGAGCCCGTCGGCCTGGGCATATTCGTCGACCAACCGTTCCAGCTTGTGCTGGTTCTCGTCCAGTCCGGCACCGGTCAGTGGCGGCGGCAGATGGCCAAGGGTGACGGCGGCAATGCGCCGCTTGGCCTGTGCCGCTTCGCCGGGGTTGGAGACGATGAAGGGATAGATGACGGGCAGGGGACCGGTGACGATCTCGGGAAAGCAGTTTTCCGAAAGCGCAATCGTCTTGCCCGGCAGCCATTCCAGCGTGCCATGGGCGCCGACATGGACCAGCGCATGGACGTCCAGCGACTTGCGCAGCCACAAGCCGAAGGCGATCAGCGCATGGCGCGGCGGCAGTGTCGGGTCGTGATAGTCGGCGCGGCGGTCGGCCGAGCGGCCGCGGTCGGGGGCGAGGGCCACGGTGACGTTGCCGAAGGTGGCGGCACGGAAGGGGAATTTGGCAGGGGTGTGCGCTTGAACACCCCCCTCTGTCCTGCCGGACATCTCCCCCGCAAGGGGGGAGATTGGCAGTGCCGCCGCCTGCGCCTCTTCTGCAACGCTTGAGATTAGCGAAAGCGCAGATGACAGCTCAATCTCCCCCCTTGCGGGGGAGATGTCCGGCAGGACAGAGGGGGGTGCCTCGCGCAAACCTGTCTCGTCCTCTGCTTTGCCCCAGGTCGCCTCTACGGCACCCATTGCCGCCTTCGGCAATTCGGTCGAAGAGACGAGATAATCGTCAAGTTTCAGCCCGTGGCCGGACGTTTCCAGGCTCTCCAGCAACGCACGCGGTGTCTCCGGAATCCCCTCAACACCATAGCCCTGTTCCCTCAGGTCGTGCAGCATCGCCAACACGCTGGACGGCACGTCGAGGCCGACGGCGTAGCCGGTGCGGCCGGGGGCGCTCGGATAATCCGGGATCAGGATGGCGAGCTTGCGCCCGGCGCGGGGCGTCTGCTGCAGGCGGATGAAGGCCGCGACGCGGTCAGCCACCTGCGCGACGCGATCGGGTTCCGGTCGGTTGGCGAAGGCGCGGTGGCCAAGCGCGGGATCGATCTCGCTTTCGCCCTTGAAGGAAATGGCGCCGGCGAGGATGCGGCCGTCGAGCTCGGGCAGCACGACATGCATGGCAAGGTCGGCGGGGGCGAGGCCGCGCTGGTTGTTCTGCCAGATGTCGCGTCGGGTGGTGGCGACGATGACCTGGAAGACGGGCACGCCGGCGCGGTCGAACAGAGTTTCGACGCCGGGCTCGGCGCCGGAAGCGAAAGCGGTCGCGGTGATGATGGCGGCGGGTTTCAGGAAGGCCAGTGACGTTTCCACGAACGCCAGGGATGCTGGGTCCTTGAGGCTGGAGACGAAGATGGGGACGGGGTTGATGCCGCGCTGCCGCAGCGCCTCAAACAGCGCGTCGATGGGCGCGACATCGGCGGCCAGCAGCATCGAGCGGTAGAACAGGATGGGCACGACTGGGGCGTTGACGTTGTCAACGTCGAGTTCCGTCACACCCCCCTCTGTCCTGCCGGACATCTCCCCCGCAAGGGGGGAGATTGCGCCGTCATCAGGGATTTCGCCAATCGCGGATATCCGAGATAGATTCCTATCTGACGGGGCAGATGAGGAGCCGGCTTTGGTGACAGCCGATCTCCCCCCTTGCGGGGGAGATGTCCGGCAGGACAGAGGGGGGTGTGACGGAACGCCAACACTCGATGCGTCCGGCTTCTCCACAACTCCGCATGCGGGCTCGTAAAACCCAGCCTTCGGGACCGCGACCGGCTCGACGACAGGCTCATTCTGTCCCGCTAACCTTGCCAGCTTCCGCACCAGCGCGCTCATATTCGCCAGGCCGCCCTCGCGGAAATAGTCGAGCAAGCCGTCGAGTTCTTCGCGCGGCAGCGTCGAGGCTTCGATCAGCCTTAGGTCCTCGTCGCGGCATTCGCCAGGCAGCAGCGCCAGTTTTATACCGCGCGCCCGCGCCGTCGAGGCAAGCTGGTCGCAGCCGTAGCGCCACCAGTCGTAGCCGCCGAGGATGCGGACGAGGATGATCTTGGCGTGACGGGCGACGCTGTCGACCCAGAGGTCGACGGACATGGGATGGCGCAAGTCGCGCAGAGCCGCCAGCCGCATCGAGGGCAGGCGGTCGGCGTCGGCCTTCCACGCTGCCGCCAACCCGGCGAGGTCGCTGTCGGTGAAGGACAGGGCCACGATATCCGCCGGCGCCTGCCGCAGATCGACCGGCTCGGCGAGGTCGTCGAGCGAGGCGGATGTCGTGGTTAGGATGTGCATCGCAACCTGTGTCCGAAATCAGCCGGCGAGTATACGCTCGATAGCCGGGCGGTTCAGCCCCTTGAGGCCGATCACGACGAGGCGCGAGCGGCGGTCGTCCTGCGCCGTCCAGGCGCGGTCATAGTAGTGGTTGACGCGCGGCCCGACGGCCTGCAGCAGCAGCCGCATCGGCTTGCCGCCGACCTCGACGAAGCCTTTCACACGCAGCACGTTCTCTTCCTCGGCAGCCGTGGCGACGCGTTTCGCCAATTCGTCCGGATTGGCGATCGAGGCAATGTCGACGATGAACGTATCGAAGTCGTCATGCTCATGGTCGAAGGCGCCGTCGTGATGGGACTTGCGGTTCTCGATATCGTCCTCGACCGCGAGACCGAGGCCGAGCAGCACGGAGGGATCCACCTTGCCATGCGACGTCGGCACGATCTTCACCGCGCGGGCGGAGTGTTCGTTGATGATGGCGTTGGCGCGGGCGGTGCCGGTGGCGTCCATCAGGTCGCTTTTCGACAGGATGATCAGGTCGGCGCAAGCGATCTGGTCCTCGAACACTTCCTCGACCGGGTCGTCGTGGTCGAGCGTCTCGTCCTGGGCGCGCTGCGCCTGGAGTGCCTCCATGTCGTTGGCGACGCGTCCCTCGGCCAATGCCGGCCCGTCGACCACGGCGATGACGCCATCAACGGTCACGCGGCTTTTCACGCTCGGCCACTGGAAAGCCTGGACCAGCGGCTTGGGCAAAGCGAGGCCGGAAGTCTCGATCAGGATGTGGTCGACCTTCGGAGTCAGCGCGAGGATCTGGTCGAGCGCCGGCACGAAATCGTCGGCGACGGTGCAGCAGATGCAGCCATTGGCCAGTTCGACGATGTTTTCCTCGGGGCAGGTGTCGATGCCGCAGCCCTTCAGGATCTCGCCGTCGATGCCGATGTCGCCGAACTCGTTGACGATGATGGCAATACGCTTGCCGCCGGCGTTTTCCAGGAGATGGCGGACCAGCGTCGTCTTGCCGGCGCCGAGAAAGCCGGTGACGACGGTGCAGGGGACGCGGGAGACGGAAGCGGTCATTTCAGGTCCTTCACAGGTCGAGGGGAGGGATGCGGGCAACAAGGCCGCGCTTCAGGCTATCGGGGCGGCCGCGCCATGGGATCAGGCCGTCCGTCGAAGTGGCGAAGAGTTTGGCTCCAGTGACCAGATCGGCGCCGCTGGTTGGTGTCAGGTCGCCGAAGACATAGCTCCAGCAGCCGTTGCGCAGGATGGCGGCGCTGAGCCGCCGCTTGCAATTGCCGAGACATTCGACGCTGCTGATGCGAATGTTGTCGCCCGACGCGGCGCGTCGCGTGTCGTCCGCCAGCAGTTCGCCGGCGCGGGGATGGGCGTCGGAGCCGGTTTCATCGCGGCAGGAGGCGCAGACGATCACGGTGACGCCAGCCAAGGCATCATCATGGCCGGACGAAACATCCGCTGTGCCAGCCGAAAAACTGCTGTCGTGGTCCAAAGATCGTGCTCCTTGCCCGGAAACCCGCCGGACGATCGGATTCTGTAGTCGCAGACGGCAGGTCTCCTGGCTCGCGGGTCATTGCCTTGGGTAGCCGCCTTCCCGGGATCACCCAGTGGCTTTCGGCCTTGGCTCTTCGCTTACAGTTGCGGGGACAGCCGCGGATTTGGGATTTCGTCCCTCACCGCATTCCCTCTTAGCTCCTCTCGTTGAAGAGAAGAGACCGTCTGTACCGGATTTAGGCTTTTGCAGGCGGCAGTGTCAACGCGGCTTACGACACGGCGATGTCGGCCAGCGCCGGACCCAAGTCACCGGCGGGCGTCACTTCCATGCGCTCAAGGCCAAGCCAGCCCTGCATCTGTTTCAATTCCTCGAAGAGCTGAGCAGCGGTTTCAGGCGGCGCACCGGACTCGGCATAGGTGGCATGGACGCGCAGGGCACTGGCCGGCCGGTCGGCCTTGAGGTCGACGCGCGCGACGATCCTGTCGCCGAGCAGGAACGGCAGGACATAATAGCCGTATTGCCGCTTGTCGGCCGGCGTGTAGATTTCGATGCGGTAGTGGAAATCGAACAGCCGCTCGGTGCGCGAGCGTTCGAAGACGACCGGATCGAACGGTGCCAACAGGGCGCGGGCCTCGATCTTGCGCGGCAGACGGGCATCCTTGTGAAGATAGGCCGGCTTGTCCCAGCCTTCGACGCGCACCGGCAGCAATTCGCCTGTTTCAACCAATTCCTCCAGCCGGCCTTTCATGTCGGCCGGCGAGAGGCGGAAATAGTCGCGCAAATCGCCTGATGTCGCGATGCCGTGGGCGCGGGCCGAAATGCGCAGCAATTCGCGGTGCGCGTCCTCGGCGGCCGGAACCGGAAGATCGAGGATCGCCTGCGGCAGCACACGCTCCGGCAGGTCATAGAAGCGTTCGAAACCGCGACGGTGCGCCGTGGTGATGCGTCCGGCCCAGAACAGCCATTCGAAGGCATGCTTGGCATGGCTCCAGCCCCACCAGCCGCCCGAGCCCTTCTGGCCCTCGAGCGCGGAGGCGGCGGTCGGGCCGCGCTCGACGACCTGGCGGTAGATCTCTTCGACATAGGCGGCGTGCTCGCGACCCCATTTGGCGAGGCCCAGATACATTTCGTCGCCGCGCTCGGCCCGTTGCATGCGCCAGCGCATCAGCGGGTATGTCTCGACCGGCAGGAAAGAGGCCTCATGCGCCCAATATTCGAAGACCGTGCGCTTGCGCGTCATGGCCGCATTGTCGAGCAAGGCGAGAGGGTAAGGGCCAAGGCGCGAATAGAGCGGCATATAATGAGCGCGCACCACCGCGCTGACGGAATCGATCTGCAGCAGACCGGTTCGAGCCAGCACGCGGGCAAAATGGCGGCGGTCGGGCGTAGCTGTTGGGCGGGGATCGAGAAAACCTTGGGCTGCAAGCGCGATGCGCCGGGCCATGGGGAGCGAGATCTTTTCCTTCATGCAGGCGTCACTCTGAGGGCGATGATGGGTGATTCCGGACAATGCTAGCAGGGTTTTGGCGGCAACCATGTCAGGAGAGAAAAGTGGAGTAAAAGGCGAAGGAAATCAAACAGGAGCGGATCGGACCAGTTTGCCGCGATAAGCCGTCCAGGTCAGTGTTTTGAACAAGGTTTGACTTGCTTCGCTGGAAGTGCTGCGCTAACCCTCGCCGCGTTGCAGCATAGGCCCTTAAAACGGTTCAGCGGTTAAACTGTCACGCTTCCGCATTAGGGTCCGGTGCTGTAATCAACGTGGATTGGCGCCAACGGAAAGCCGAGCATGAACGCACTCTTGAGCTCATACCTGCCCATCGTCCTGTTCATCGGCGTGGCGCTGGTTGTCGGCCTGGCGCTGCTGGCCGCACCCTTCCTGGTGGCTTACCGCAACCCCGATCCCGAAAAGCTTTCCGCCTACGAGTGCGGTTTCAACTCGTTCGACGACGCCCGCATGAAGTTCGACATCCGATTCTACCTGGTGTCGATCCTGTTCATCATCTTCGACCTGGAAGTGGCCTTCCTTTTTCCGTGGGCGGTGTCGTTCTCGAAGATCGGAATGCTCGGCTTCTGGTCGATGATGGTGTTTCTGGCGGTGCTGACCATCGGCTTTGCGTATGAATGGAAAAAAGGAGCGCTGGAATGGGATTGAACGACAGTTCAGGCACCCTCGTCGCGCCGAAGCCTAAAGGTATCCTCGATCCCAATACCGGCCGGCCGGTAGGGGGAGACGATCCCTTCTTCCTCGAGATCAACAACGAACTGGCCGACAAGGGCTTTCTCGTTACGTCGACAGAGGCGCTGATCACCTGGGCGCGCAGCGGTTCGCTGATGTTCATGACCTTTGGTCTTGCCTGCTGCGCGGTCGAGATGATCCACACCTCGATGCCGCGCTATGACTCGGAGCGGTTCGGCGTCGCGCCGCGCGCGTCTCCGCGCCAGTCCGACATCATGATCGTCGCCGGCACGCTGACCAACAAGATGGCGCCGGCGTTGCGCAAGGTCTACGACCAGATGCCGGAGCCGCGCTACGTCATCTCGATGGGCTCATGCGCCAATGGCGGCGGCTACTACCACTATTCCTATTCGGTGGTGCGCGGCTGCGACCGCATCGTGCCGGTCGACATCTATGTGCCCGGCTGCCCGCCGAGCGCCGAAGCGCTGCTTTACGGCATTCTTCTGCTGCAGAAGAAGATCCGCCGCACCGGCACGATCGAACGGTAAATCCATGACCGCATCCCTGAGCGAACTGTCGACCTATCTCGGCGAGAAGCTGATCGACCGCGTGAATGACGCTGATATCGCCTATGGCGAGCTTACCATTCGCGTCGAGCCGCGCGATCTGGTCGAGGTCATGACCTTCCTGCGCGACGATGCGCGCTGCCAGTTCATCTCGATCATCGACATCTGCGGTGCGGACTATCCGTCACGCGCCAAGCGCTTCGACGTCGTCTATCATCTCCTGTCGCCGAAGCAGAATGTGCGCATCCGCGTCAAGGTGCAGGCCGACGAGGAAACCATGGTGCCGTCGATCACCGGCGTGTTCCCCGGTGCCGACTGGTTCGAGCGCGAGACCTACGATCTCTACGGCGTGCTGTTCTCCGGCCATCCCGATCTGCGCCGCCTGTTGACCGACTACGGCTTCGAAGGCCATCCGCTGCGCAAGGATTTCCCGCTGACCGGTTTCGTCGAAGTGCGTTACGACGACGAAGCCAAGCGCGTCATCTACGAGCCTGTGGAACTCAAGCAGGAATTCCGCAATTTCGATTTTTTGTCCCCGTGGGAAGGTACTGATTACGTGCTTCCCGGGGACGAGAAGGCAAAGCAGTAAATGGCTGAGACCTCCGTCCGCAATTTTAACATCAACTTTGGGCCTCAACACCCTGCGGCGCATGGTGTTTTGAGGTTGGTCCTTGAACTCGACGGCGAAGTCGTCGATCGCGTCGATCCGCATATCGGGCTGCTGCACCGCGGCACGGAAAAGCTGATCGAGGCCAAGACCTATCTGCAGGCGATCCCCTATCTGGACCGGCTCGACTATTGCGCGCCGATGAACCAGGAGCACGCTTTCGCGCTGGCCGCTGAGCGCCTGCTCGGCATCGACGTGCCGAAGCGCGGGCAGCTGATTCGCGTGCTCTACTGCGAAATCGGCCGCATCATGTCGCACATCCTCAATGTGACGACGCAGGCGATGGACGTCGGTGCGCTGACTCCGCCGCTGTGGGGCTTCGTCGAGCGCGAAAAGCTGATGGTATTCTATGAGCGCGCCTCCGGTTCGCGCATGCACGCCGCCTATTTCCGTCCTGGCGGCGTCCATCAGGACCTGCCGCAGAATCTGGTCGAGGATATCGGCAAGTGGATTGACCCGTTCCTGAAGTCGATCGACGACCTCGATCAGTTGCTGACCGGCAATCGCATCTTCAAACAGCGCAATGTCGATATCGGCATCGTAACGCTGGCCGATGCCTGGGCCTGGGGTTTTTCCGGAGTCATGGTGCGCGGCTCGGGCGCTCCTTGGGATCTGCGCAAGTCGCAACCCTATGAATGCTATTCGGAAATGGATTTCGACATTCCGATCGGCAAGAACGGCGACTGCTTCGACCGTTACCTCGTGCGCATGGAAGAAATGCGCCAGTCTGCAAAAATCATGCGCCAGTGCGTCGATCTCTTGCTGGGCAAGGAAAGCACCGGTCCAGTGTCGAACCTCGACGGCAAGGTGGTGCCGCCCAAGCGTCAGGCGATGAAGCGCTCGATGGAAGCGCTGATCCACCACTTCAAGCTCTACACCGAGGGTTATCGCGTGCCGGCCGGCGAGGTCTATGCGGCGGTCGAGGCGCCGAAGGGTGAATTCGGCGTCTATCTGATCTCCGATGGCTCCAACAAGCCCTACCGCTGCAAGCTGCGCGCGCCCGGCTTCGCGCATCTGCAGGCCATGGATTTCCTCTGTCGCGGCCACATGCTGGCCGACGTCACCGCCGTTCTCGGCTCCCTCGACATCGTGTTTGGTGAGGTCGATCGCTAAATGTCAGTCCGCCGTCTCGCAGAAGCCAGCGTCCAGCCAGCATCCTTCGCCTTCAACCGCGCGAATGCGGCCGCGGCGAAGCAATGGATCAAGAAGTACCCGAAGGGCCGCGAACCGTCGGCCATCATCCCGCTTCTGATGCTGGCGCAGGAGCAGGAAGGCTGGGTGACGAAGGCGGCGATCGAGACGATCTCCGACATGCTCGGCATGCCCCGTATCCGTGGCCTCGAGGTGGCGACCTTCTACACCCAATATCAGTTGAACCCGGTCGGCACGCGCGCGCATATCCAGGTCTGCGGCACCACGCCCTGCATGTTGCGCGGCTCGGAAGCGCTGATGGATGTCTGCCGGTCAAAGATCCATCACGACCAGTTCCACACCAACGACAAGGGCACCTTGTCGTGGGAAGAGGTCGAATGCCTCGGCGCCTGCGTCAACGCGCCGATGGTCATGGTGTTCAAGGATACTTTCGAAGACCTCACCCCCGAACGGCTGGCCGAGATCATCGACCTCTATGATGCGGGCAAGGGCGCCTCGGTAACGCCGGGGCCGCAGAACGGCCGCACGGGCTCGGAGCCGGCCTCCGGCCTCACCAGCCTGAAGAGCGAAAAGGCGATTCTCAAGTCGACCCGCGATAGGGAGGCCAGGGAGGCGGCCAAGGCCGCCAAGGCGGCGCCTGATGCGATCATCGCCACGGTCGCGCCAGTAGCAGCTGACGCTCCGGTTGCGCCGTCGAAGGCCAGCAAGCCGAAAACCGATGCGCCGGAAACCAGCCCGGCGCTGAAATCGCCTTCGCCGGTCAAAGTGGCGCCGGCCGTTGAAAAGGCGGCGAGCGTTTCGGCACCGTTGCATTCGGCCGCCAATGCCAACAAGGCGGACCCCGAGGTCGAGCAGGTTTCCAAGCAGCGCAGCGGCCCGAAGAACAAAGCCGAGCCGGCGACCGCCTTCAAAGCACCGGAAGTCAAAGTGCCGGCGGCGAAAGCCGCCAAGCCTTCCAAGCCGTCGCTGGAGGACAAGAACCGTCCAGCCGGCATCGACAGGCCGGCACTGGTCGACGACCTCAAGCTGATCTCGGGCGTCGGGCCGAAGATCGAAGGCATCCTGCATTCCCTTGGCATTTTCACTTTCGCGCAGATCGCATCGTGGAAGAAGGTCGAGCGTGAGTGGGTGGACGGCTATCTCTCCTTCCAAGGCCGCATCGAGCGTGACGACTGGGTCAAGCAGGCCAAGGCGCTCGCCAAGGGCGGCGTCGCCGAATACATCCGCGTCTTCGGCAAGAAGCCGGTCTGAGGGACGAAAAATGCTTCAGGACAAAGATCGCATCTTCACCAACATCTACGGCCTATTCGACAAGTCGCTGGCCGGCGCGCAGGCGCGCGGTGCCTGGGACAACACGCCGGGCATCGTCGCGAAGGGACGCGACTGGATCGTCAACGAGATGAAGGCGTCGGGCCTGCGCGGCCGCGGCGGCGCAGGCTTTCCGACGGGCCTCAAATGGTCGTTCATGCCCAAGCAGAGCGACGGCCGGCCGAGCTACCTCGTCATCAATGCCGACGAATCCGAGCCAGGCACCTGCAAGGATCGCGACATCCTGCGCAATGACCCGCACACGCTGGTCGAGGGGGCGCTGCTTGCCGGTTTCGCGATGGGTGCGATTGCAGCCTACATCTATGTGCGCGGCGAGTTCGTCCGTGAGCGCGAGGCGCTGCAGCGGGCGATCGACGAGGCCTATGAGGCCAAGCTGATCGGCAAGAACAACACCTCCGGCTATGATTTCGAAATCTACATGCACCACGGCGCCGGCGCCTATATCTGCGGCGAGGAGACAGCACTCCTCGAAAGCCTCGAAGGCAAGAAGGGCCAGCCCAGGCTGAAGCCGCCATTTCCGGCCAATGTCGGCCTTTATGGTTGTCCGACCACGGTCAACAATGTCGAATCGATCGCCGTGGCGCCAACCATTCTGCGCCGCGGTGCTGCCTGGTTCTCGTCCATCGGCCGGCCCAACAATGTCGGCACCAAGCTGTTCTGCATCTCCGGCCACGTCAACAATCCGTGCACGGTCGAAGAGGCGATGTCGATCCCGTTCCGCGAGCTGATCGAGACGCATTGCGGCGGCATTCGCGGCGGCTGGGACAATCTTTTGGCGGTCATCCCCGGCGGTGCATCGGTGCCCCTGGTGCCGGCCGAGCAGATCATCGATACGCCGATGGATTTCGACGCATTGCGCGACCTCAAGTCCGGCCTCGGTACGGCGGCTGTCATCGTCATGGACAAGTCGACCGATATCGTGAAGGCGATCGCTCGGCTTTCCTACTTCTACAAGCACGAGAGCTGCGGCCAGTGCACGCCGTGCCGCGAAGGCACGGGCTGGATGTGGCGGGTGATGGAGCGCCTTGTGCGCGGCGAGGCGCAGAAGCGCGAGATCGACATGCTGCTCGACGTCACCAAGCAGGTCGAGGGTCACACGATCTGCGCGCTGGGCGATGCGGCGGCATGGCCTATCCAGGGCCTGATGAGGCATTTCCGCGGGGAGGTGGAGCGGCGCATCGACGAGTTTTCGCGCAACGCGCACCGGGCCGAACCGGTGATGGTGGCGGCGGAATAGAAGAATTTTTTGAATGCGGGCGAGAGCCCGAAGGGAAATACGGGCAAGTGCCCGATCTGAGATAACCGGGGCGGGCGAACGAAGAAACGACCAGGAGAATCTATGGCGCCGTATTCGACTCCCAATCCATTGATGCCCAATTTGGACCAGCTCGAGAAAATGAACCAGGATCTGACCAGGATGATGCCGAAGGAGATGGCCAGTGCCGTCAACCTTCTCGTACATCCCGTGGCGGGTGTGGCGGCGATGTCGGCGCTTGGCCTCGGGTTCGCCAATCACGCATTCGGCGTCTGGCTGGGCGCGCTTTCGGGGGCGGCGGAGGCCTCGCAACGGCTGCTGCAGCCGATCGTCGATGATTTCGAGGCGCGCGTCGCGCAGTTCGACGATCCGAGTCCGTCCTCCACCAGGGCGCGCGCGACGGCGAAAACCATGATTGCCGAGGCGCAGTCCTTTGCCCAGGAAGTCACGGACATTGCCGCGAAGGAACCGGCCGCTGCAGTGCCGGCGGCGAATGCCGTCCCGGCGGCCGGCGACGCCGCCGATGTGCTGATGCCAGAGGATTTCAGACAGCCCAAGGCGATAGAAAAGCCGGCAGAACCGGCGGACCTCAAGGCCATATCGGGTATCGGTCCCAAGCTGGAAAAGGTTCTCAACGGCCTGGGCATCTGGACCTATGCCCAGATCGCGGCATGGACGCCGCAAGAGGTTGCCTGGGTCGAGGACTATCTGTCGCTCGGCGGACGTATCGGCCGCGACGACTGGACGGCCCAAGCGGCGGCGCTCGCCGTCACGAAGTGAATGAAATGCCCGGTGTGGTTTCGACCATGCCCGGAAAAAGAGATTGCGGGAACTCCGCAGGGGTTTGAGGCGAATGGCAAAGCTCAAGGTCGACGGGAAAGAGATCACTGTACCCGACCACTACACGCTGCTGCAGGCGGCGGAAGACGCTGGCGCGGAAGTGCCGCGCTTCTGCTTCCATGAGCGGCTGTCGATCGCCGGCAATTGCCGGATGTGCCTGATCGAGGTGAAGGGCGGACCGCCCAAGCCGCAGGCTTCCTGTGCCATGGGCGTGCGCGACCTGCGCCCCGGCCCGAATGGCGAGGCGCCGGAAATCTTCACCAACACGCCGATGGTCAAGAAGGCCAGGGAAGGCGTGATGGAGTTCCTGCTGATCAACCATCCTCTGGATTGCCCGATCTGCGACCAAGGCGGCGAATGCGACCTGCAGGACCAGGCGATGGCCTTCGGCGTCGATTCCTCGCGCTATCATGAAAACAAGCGCGCGGTCGAAGACAAGTATATCGGGCCTCTGGTCAAGACGGTGATGAACCGCTGCATCCATTGCACGCGCTGCGTCCGCTTCACCACGGAAGTCGCCGGCATCTCCGAACTCGGCCTGATCGGCCGTGGCGAGGACGCCGAGATCACCACCTATCTCGAAAGCGCGATGACCTCGGAGCTGCAGGGCAATGTCATCGACCTGTGTCCGGTCGGCGCCCTTACCTCGAAACCCTTTGCGTTCCAGGCGCGGCCGTGGGAGCTAACCAAGACCGAATCCATCGACGTGATGGACGCGGTCGGCTCGGCGATCCGCGTCGACAGCCGGGGCCGCGAAGTGATGCGCATCCTGCCGCGCGTCAACGAAGCGGTGAACGAGGAGTGGATTTCCGACAAGACCCGCTTCATCTGGGACGGCCTGCGCACGCAGCGCCTCGACCGCCCCTATGTGCGCAAGGACGGCAAGCTGGTTCCGGCAAGCTGGGCCGAGGCGTTCGCCGCGATCAAGGACGAGGTGTCGAAGACCGCTCCCGAGAAAATCGGCGCCATTTCAGGCGATCTCGCCGCGGTCGAGGAAATCTACGCGCTGAAGCTGCTGATGGCCTCGCTCGGTTCAAGAAATATCGACTGCCGCCAGGACGGTGCCGCCCTCGATCCGGCGCTTGGCCGTGCGAGCTATATCTTCAACCCGACCATTGAAGGCATCGAGCAGGCCGATGCGGTGCTGATCATCGGCGCCAACCCGCGCTACGAAGCCTCGGTGCTCAACGCCCGCATCCGCAAGCGCTGGCGGATCGGCAATTTGCCGGTCGGTGTCGTCGGCGATGTCGGCGACACGCGCTATGACTACGAACAGCTGGGCGCCGGCCCGGATTCGCTGAAGGATCTGGCGGACGGCAACGGCAAGTTCTTCCAGGTGCTTAAGAAGGCGACACGTCCGCTTGTTATCGTCGGCCAGGGCGCGCTGGCGCGCGCCGATGGCGCGGCCGTGCTCGGCCAGGCGGCAAAACTAGCCGCCGCTGTGAACGCTGCTCGCGCGGACTGGAACGGCTTTGCCGTACTGCACAATGCGGCCGGACGTGTCGGCGGCCTCGATCTCGGCTTCGTGCCGGGCGAGGGCGGCAAGAATGTTGCCGGCATGCTGGGCGACATGGAGCTGCTGTTCCTGCTCGGCGCCGACGAGATCGACATGGCCAAGACCGGCGGCGCCTTCGTCGTCTATATCGGCACGCATGGCGACAAGGGCGCACACCGCGCCAATGTCATCCTGCCGGCTGCCGCCTATACCGAAAAGTCGGCCACCTATGTCAACACCGAGGGCCGCGTGCAGCAGACCAACCGTGCCGGCTTCGCGCCGGGCGAAGCGCGCGAGGACTGGGCGATCCTGCGGGCCCTGTCGGATGTACTGGGCAAGAAACTGTCGTTCGATTCGCTGCCGCAACTGCGCGCAAAACTCTACGGAGAATACCCGCACCTGGCCCGCATCGATCAGGTCGCGGCCGGCAATGCCGAGGACATCGCCAAAGTGGCCAAGCTCGGCGGGCGCCTGAACAAGGGCACCTTCACCTCGCCGGTCAAGGATTTCTACCTGACCAACCCGATCGCGCGGGCATCGGCCGTGATGGCGGAATGCTCGGCGCTGGCCAAGAGCGGCTTCAAGCAGGCGGCGGAATAAGCATGGACACTTTCTTCTCCTTCTACGTGCTGCCGGCGCTGCTGATCCTGTTGAAGTCGGTCGTGCTGATCGTCGTGCTTTTGATCTTCGTCGCCTACATCCTCTACGCCGATCGCAAGATCTGGGCGGCGGTGCAATTGCGCCGCGGCCCGAACGTCGTCGGCCCCTGGGGCACGCTGCAGGCATTCGCCGATCTGCTAAAGTTCGTCTTCAAGGAACCGGTGATCCCGTCCGGCGCCAACAAGGGCGTCTTCCTGCTGGCGCCGCTGGTCTCGGCCGTGCTGGCGATCTCGGCCTGGGCGGTCATCCCGGTCAGCCAGGGCTGGGCGATCGCCAACGTCAATGTCGGCATCCTCTATGTCTTCGCCATTTCCTCGCTCGAGGTCTATGGCGTGATCATGGGCGGCTGGGCGTCCAACTCGAAATATCCATTCCTCGGCGCGCTGCGTTCGGCCGCGCAGATGGTGTCCTACGAAGTCTCGATCGGCTTCGTCATCGTCACCGTGCTGCTCACTGCCGGCTCGCTCAACCTGTCCGAAATCGTGCTGTCGCAGCATGACGGGCTTGGTACGCGGCTTGGCCTGCCCAACACCTTCCTCGATTGGAACTGGTTGGCACTGTTCCCGATGTTCATCATCTTCTTCATCTCGGCACTGGCCGAGACGAACCGTCCGCCTTTCGACCTGGTGGAAGCCGAATCGGAACTGGTCGCCGGGCACATGGTCGAGTACTCGTCGACGCCGTTCCTGCTGTTCTTCCTCGGCGAGTATGTCGCCATCGTACTGATGTGCGCGCTGGCCACCATCCTGTTCCTCGGCGGCTGGCTGCCGCCCTTCGATTTCGCGCCGTTCACCTGGGTGCCGGGCGTCATCTGGTTCGTGCTGAAGGTCTGCTTCGTGTTCTTCGGCATTTCCATGGTGAAGGCCTTCGTGCCGCGCTATCGCTACGACCAGCTGATGCGGCTTGGCTGGAAGGTGTTCCTGCCTATCTCGCTGTTCATGGTGGTCGCCACCGCCGCCGTCCTCAAGATCACGGGGTTTGCGTGATGTCCACTCTTTCCCAAGCCGCAAAATCGCTGCTGCTGCAGGATTTCGTCAGCGCCTTCTTCCTGTCGATGCGCCAGTTCTTCGCGCCGAAGGAGACGATCAACTATCCGCACGAGAAGGGGCCCACCAGCCCGCGCTTCCGGGGCGAGCACGCGTTGCGCCGCTATCCCAATGGCGAGGAACGCTGCATTGCCTGCAAATTGTGCGAGGCCATCTGCCCGGCTCAGGCGATCACCATCGAGGCCGGGCCGCGCCGCAATGACGGCACGCGCCGCACGGTGCGTTACGACATCGACATGGTGAAGTGCATCTATTGCGGCTTCTGCCAGGAAGCCTGCCCGGTCGATGCCATCGTCGAGGGGCCGAATTTCGAATTCGCGACGGAGACGCGCGAGGAACTCTACTACGACAAGGACAGGCTGTTGGCGAATGGCGACCGTTGGGAGCGCGAACTGGCGCGCAACATCTCGCTGGACTCGCCGTACCGCTGATATTTGACGCATGGACGGGGCGAGAGGCCTCGGCCAGAGGATGATCCCGAAAAGTTGCAGCCTTTTCGGACCTGATCATCCTCAGGAATTCTGAGTGGCGCATGTTTCTTTCGATCGGGTCTTTCAACCCGATCGGAACATGGGCTAGGAACACGCAACTTGCCGACCGGAGGCGGTGGCAAAAATCGAAACAGGACGAGCGTCCTGTTCGGACAGGAACCTGGGGGAACCCCAATGCTGAGTGGACTAGAGGCGGCCTTTTTCTACCTCTTCGCCTTTGTCGCGGTGGCGTCGGCGTTCATGGTCATTTCGTCGCGCAACCCCGTGCATTCGGTGCTGTTCCTGATCCTGACCTTCTTCAACGCCGCCGGCCTGTTCATGCTGACCGGGGCCGAGTTCCTGGCGATGATCCTGCTCGTCGTCTATGTCGGCGCGGTCATGGTGCTGTTCCTGTTCGTGGTCATGATGCTCGACGTCGATTTCGCCGAGATGAAGGAAGGTGCCCTGCAGTATGCGCCGATCGGCGCCATGGTTGGGCTGATCCTGGCGGCGGAGCTGATCGTCGTGCTAGGCGGCTATACATTCGCGCCGCAGCTCGCCTCTACGGTCTCGAAACCCATCCCGGATCTCGCAGCGCGGACAAATACGGCCGCACTCGGCGACATCCTCTATACCGACTACCTCTACTACTTCCAGATTTCGGGCCTCATCCTGCTTGTCGCCATGATCGGTGCCATCGTACTGACGCTGCGCCACAAACCGGGGATCAAGCGGCAGTCGATCGCGGCCCAGGTCGGCCGCACGCCGGCGACGGGCATGGAAATCCGCAAGGTCAAGACAGGCGAGGGGCTCTGAGATGGTTGTCGGCATCGCGCATTACCTGACCGTATCGGCGATCCTGTTCACGCTCGGCGTGTTCGGCATCTTCCTGAACCGCAAGAACGTCATCGTCATCCTGATGTCGGTCGAGCTGATCCTGCTTGCTGTGAACATCAATTTCGTCGCCTTTTCGGCCGCACTTGGCGACCTGGTCGGCCAGGTTTTCGCGCTGTTCGTGCTGACGGTCGCGGCGGCCGAGGCCGCCATCGGACTTGCCATTCTCGTCGTCTTCTTCCGCAACCGCGGCTCGATCGCGGTCGAAGACGTGAACATGATGAAGGGTTGACGGAACCACCATGTATCAGGCCATCGTCTTCCTTCCGCTGCTCGGCTTCCTGATCGTCGGCCTGTTCGGCACGTCGCTCGGCGCCAAGGCGTCCGAATACATCACCTCCGGCTTCCTGGTGATCGCGGCCGTGCTGTCGTGGATCGCGTTCTTCACCGTCGGTTTCGGCCATGGCGAGGTGTTCACCGTGCCCGTGCTGCGCTGGATCCAGTCGGGCGGACTGGAAGCGTCCTGGGCGCTGCGGATCGACACGCTGACGGTGGTGATGCTGGTGGTGGTCAACACCGTGTCGGCGCTGGTCCACATCTACTCGATCGGCTACATGCACCACGATCCGAACCGCCCGCGCTTCTTCGCCTATCTGTCGCTGTTCACCTTCGCCATGCTGATGCTGGTGACGGCGGACAATCTGGTGCAGATGTTCTTCGGCTGGGAAGGGGTCGGTCTCGCCTCCTACCTGCTGATCGGCTTCTGGTACAAGAAGCCGTCGGCCAATGCCGCGGCGATCAAGGCCTTCGTCGTCAACCGCGTCGGCGATTTCGGCTTTGCGCTCGGCATCTTCGGCTTGTTCGTGCTGTTCGGCTCGGTCAATCTCGGCACTATCTTCGCCAATGCGGCTACGTTCGTTCCGGCCGAAGGCGCGCCACAAGGCGCCGCCGTGCTGACCTTCCTTGGCTATGCGCTGGACAAGCAGGCGGCCATGACGATCGTCTGCCTGCTCCTGTTCATGGGTGCCATGGGCAAGTCGGCGCAGGTGCCGCTGCACACCTGGCTGCCGGACGCCATGGAAGGGCCGACGCCGGTTTCCGCACTGATCCATGCCGCCACCATGGTGACGGCCGGCGTGTTCATGCTGGCGCGCCTGTCGCCGCTGTTCGAACTGTCGCATTCGGCACTGATGGTTGTCACCTTCATCGGCGCCTTCACCGCCTTTTTCGCGGCGACGGTCGGCCTTGTGCAGAACGACATCAAGCGCGTCATCGCCTATTCGACCTGTTCGCAGCTCGGCTACATGTTCGTGGCGCTCGGCGTCGGCGCCTATGGCGCGGCGATCTTCCATCTGTTCACGCATGCCTTCTTCAAGGCACTGCTGTTCCTCGGTTCTGGCTCCGTCATCCACGCCGTTTCCGACGAGCAGGACATGCGCAGGATGGGCGGCTTGCGGACGCTGATCCCGACCACTTACTGGATGATGGTGATCGGCACGCTGGCGCTGACTGGCGTCGGCATTCCGGTGACGGTCATCGGCACCGCCGGCTTCTTCTCCAAGGACGCCATCATCGAGAGCGCCTTTGCCAGCCACAATCCGGTTGCCGGCATGGCCTTCGTGCTTTTGGTCATCGCCGCCTGCTTCACCTCCTTCTACTCCTGGCGGCTGATCTTCATGACCTTCCACGGCCAGCCGCGGGCGAGCCATGAGGTGATGCACCACGTCCACGAATCGCCGCCAGTGATGCTGGTGCCGCTGTTCATCCTGGCGGCCGGCGCGCTGTTTGCCGGCATCATCTTCCACGGCGCCTTCATCGGTGAAGGCTATGCCGAGTTCTGGAAGGCGTCGCTGTTCACGCTGCCGGAAAATCGCATCCTGCACGAGATCCACGAATTGCCGCTGTGGGTCGAACTGTCGCCGTTCATCGCCATGCTGATCGGTTTCGCGGTGGCCTGGAAGTTCTACATCCGCTCGCCGGAAATGCCCGTCAATCTGGTTGCACACCATCGCGGGCTCTATGCCTTCCTGCTCAACAAATGGTATTTCGACGAACTCTACGACTTCCTGTTCGTGCGGCCCGCCAAGCGCCTCGGCCATTTCCTGTGGAAGACCGGCGACGGCGCCGTCATTGACGGCCTCGGCCCGGATGGCATCTCGGCGCGGGTCGTCGATGTCACCAACCGCGTGGTCAAGCTGCAGACCGGCTATCTCTACCACTATGCCTTCGCCATGCTGATCGGCGTTGCCGCACTCGTCACCTGGATGATGCTCTGATGACCGCCTGGCCAATCCTCTCGCTGGTCACCTTCCTGCCGCTGGTTGGTGTGCTGCTCATCCTGTTCATCAACGATGACAGTGAAAACGCGCGCCGCAACATCCGCGCGATCGCTCTGTTGACGACGACGTTCACGTTCGTCATCTCGCTGTTGATCTGGACCGGTTTCGACAATTCGCAGTCCGGCTTCCAGTTCGTCGAGAAAGTTGCCTGGCTCGACTCCGGCATTTCCTACCATATGGGCGTCGACGGCATCTCGATGCTGTTCGTCATCCTGACGACCTTCCTGATGCCGCTCTGCATCCTGGCGTCGTGGGAATCGATCGAGAAGCGCGTCAAAGCCTACATGATCGCCTTCCTGCTGCTCGAAACGCTGATGATCGGCGTGTTCTGCGCGCTCGATATCGTGCTGTTCTACGTCTTGTTCGAAGCCGGCCTGATCCCGATGTTCATCATCATCGGCGTCTGGGGCGGCAAGCGGCGCGTCTATGCGTCGTTCAAGTTCTTCCTCTACACGCTGGCCGGCTCGGTGCTGATGCTGCTCGCCATCATGGCGATGTTCTACCAGTCCGGCACGACCGACATCCCCACTCTGTTGACGCACAATTTCCCGGCCAACATGCAGACATGGCTATGGCTCGCCTTCTTCGCCTCTTTCGCGGTGAAGATGCCGATGTGGCCGGTGCATACCTGGCTGCCGGACGCGCACGTCGAGGCACCGACGGCGGGGTCGGTCATCCTGGCAGCTATCCTCTTGAAGATGGGCGGTTACGGGTTCCTGCGTTTCTCCTTGCCGATGTTCCCGCTGGCGTCCGAGATGTTCGCGCCGCTGGTCTTCGTGCTCTCCGTCGTCGCCATCATCTACACTTCGCTGGTGGCGCTGATGCAGGAGGACATGAAGAAGCTGATCGCCTATTCGTCGGTCGCCCATATGGGCTTCGTCACCATGGGCATCTTCGCCATGAACCAGGAAGGCGTGCAGGGTGCCATCTTCCAGATGCTCAGCCACGGCCTCGTCTCCGGCGCGCTGTTCCTGTGCGTCGGCGTTATCTACGACCGCATGCACACGCGCGAGATCGACGCCTATGGCGGCCTGGTCAACAACATGCCGAAATACGCCGCCGTGTTCATGATCTTCACCATGGCCAATGTCGGCCTGCCCGGCACCAGCGGCTTCGTCGGCGAGTTCCTGACCATGCTCGGCGTGTTCCGGGTCAATACCTGGGTGGCGTTCTTCGCCGCCACCGGCGTCATCCTGTCGGCCGCCTACGCGCTCTGGCTCTATCGCCGGGTGATCTTCGGCGCGCTGACCAAGGACAGCCTGAAAAACCTGCTGGATCTGTCGCCGCGCGAGAAGCTGATCATCTACCCGCTGGTCATGCTGGTCATCTTCTTCGGCGTCTATCCCGCACCCGTCTTCGACGCGACGGCCGAATCGGTCAAGTCGCTCGTCACCAATGTCACTGCATCCATCGGCGCCGCGCAGACCGCGGCGGCGAACTGACCAGAGGTTTTGCGAAACATGACGCCGGACCTTCTCTCCAGCCTGTCGCTCTCGACGCCAGAGTTGATCCTTGCCGTCGGCGCCCTGGCGCTGCTGATGGTCGGGGCCTATTCGCGCGCCAACACAGCCAACACGGTGACTGGCATTGCCGTCGCCGTGCTGGTGATCGCCGGAGCCTGGCTGATCTTCCAAACCGGGCAGGGCAGCGCCTACGGCAATGCATTCATCCAGGATACCTTCGCCCACTTCATGAAAGTGCTGGCGCTGGTCGGCTCGGCGGTGACGCTGGTTATGTCGATGCGCTTTGCCAAGGCGGAACGGTTCGACAAGTTCGAATATCCGGTGCTGATCCTTCTCTGCACGCTCGGCATGATGCTGATGATCTCCGCCAACGGCATGATCGGCCTCTATCTCGGCCTCGAACTGCAGTCGTTGGCGATCTATGTGCTGTGCGCGATCAATCGTGACAATCTGCGCTCGACCGAGGCCGGCCTCAAATATTTCGTCCTCGGCGCGCTGTCGTCGGGCATGCTGCTCTACGGCATCAGCCTGGTTTACGGCTACACCGGCAACACCGGCTTCCAGGAGATCGCAACGGCACTGGGCAGCGGCGAGCGCCAGCTTGGCCTCGTCTTCGGTCTCGTCTTCGTGCTGGCCGGCCTTGCCTTTAAGATCTCGGCGGTGCCGTTCCACATGTGGACGCCCGACGTCTATGAGGGCGCGCCGACGCCGGTGACGGCCTTCCTGGCGGCGGCACCGAAGATGGCGGCGATGGCGCTGATCGTGCGCGTCACCATGGGCGCGTTCAAGCCGATCGCCGCCGACTGGCAGCAGATCATCGTCTTCATCTCGATCGCTTCGATGGCGCTCGGCGCCTTCGCCGCGATCGGCCAGACCAACATCAAGCGGCTGATGGCTTATTCCTCGATCGGCCATATGGGCTACGCGCTGGTCGGCCTTGCCGCCAACAGCCAGGCCGGCGTGCGCGGCGTCGCCATCTACATGCTGATCTATCTGGTGATGACGCTCGGCACCTTCGCCTTCATCCTCGCCATGCGGCGCAAGGAAGGCAATGTCGAGCAGATCAGCGATCTGGCCGGCCTGTCGTCGACCAACCCGATCATGGCGACGATCCTGACCATCCTGATGTTCTCGCTGGCCGGCATTCCGCCGCTCGCCGGCTTCTGGGGGAAATGGTACGTCTTCCTCGCCGCCATCAATGCCAATCTCTACGCGCTGGCGATCATCGGCGTGCTGGCCTCTGTCGTGGGCGCCTATTATTATCTGCGCATCATCAAGATCATGTGGTTCGACGAACCGGTCGGCGGCTTCGTGCCGATGGCGAGCGAATTGCGTGTCGTGCTCGGCGTCTCCGGCGCCTTCGTGCTGTTCTATGTGCTGATCGGCGGACCGATCGGCACCTATGCCGAAGCCGCCGCCAAGACGTTTTTCTAGACGGCATGGCATTTCGGCTGGCTCCAACCTCGGCGTCGGAAGGGTTCCGGCTCGAGGCGCATGACAGCGTCGGCTCCACCAATGCGCTGGCACTGGACCACGCAAGGGCCGGCGACCCAGGCAGGCTGTGGGTTGTTTCCAAGAAACAGGAAAGCGGGCGCGGACGACGTGGCCGCGTCTGGGCAACACCCGAAGGCAATCTGGCGGCGACGCTGCTCGTCATCACCAATGCCGAGCTTCGCCTTGCCGCGACGCTGGGTTTCGTCGCCGGGCTGGCGCTGGCCGATGCGCTCGACGCCGTCGTGCCGAAGGGCCGGATCGCCATCGGCCTCGACGGCGGCAGTGAGGGAAAGAACCGTTTCGAGCTGAAATGGCCGAATGACGTGCTTGCCTCCGGTGCCAAGCTGGCGGGCATCCTGCTGGAATCGGCGATCCTGGAAGGCGGCCGTTTCGCGGTGGCAGTCGGCATCGGCGTGAATGTGGTGGCATACCCTGAGGATTTGCCCTATCCGGCAACATCATTGCGTGCGCTGGGCGCGACATGCGATGCGGAAACACTGTTCCTGGCGCTGTCGGATGCCTGGAGCGAGAATGCCCGGTTGTGGGACGAAGGGCGCGGACTTGCCGCCGTCAGGCGACGCTGGTTGGCTCGCGCGGCGGGGCTCGGTGGGCAGGTTGCTGTCAGAATTGACGGTAATGTCGTGCGTGGGATCTTTGAAACCATTGACGAGGACTGCCGTTTCGTGATCCGCGACGATGAAGGTTCTGTTCTGACGATTGCCGCCGGCGACGTGCATTTCGGCGCGGTCGCGTCTGCCCGCGTCTAGGGTCGTTCGCTAGCGGCTCTAAGTGTTTGTTTTCATGCAATTCCTGTGGGAAAATCGTTAGACACTTTTCCTGGAATTGCTTTATGGACTTGGTCTGAGGACCAGGAAGGGAAAAATCATGGCGAAAGCGGAAAACGCCGACCTTGTCTTCGTGCCGCTCGGCGGCGTTGGCGAGATCGGCATGAACTTCGCTCTTTACGGCTACGGTCCGCCGAGCGCGCGCGAGTGGATCGTTATCGATGTCGGTGTGACCTTCCCCGATGCCACCCTCCCCGGGGTCGACCTCGTGCTGCCAGATACGCGCTTTATCGAGGAGAACCTCGCCAATCTGCGCGGCATCGTCATCACCCATGCGCATGAAGACCATTATGGCGCGCTGCTCGACACCTGGCCGAAGCTGAAGGCGCCGGTGTGGATGACGCCGTTCAGCGCCGGCTTGCTCGAAGCCAAGCGGCAAGGCGAGCAGGGGGCTCCGAAAATACCGGTGACGATCTACAAGGCGGGTGAGAAATTCACTGTCGGTCCGTTCGAGATCGAGGCCATTCCGGTCGCGCACTCCATTCCCGAGCCGATGTCGCTGGCGATCACCTCGCCGGCCGGCACCGTCATCCACACCGGTGACTGGAAGATCGATCCGGAGCCGACGATCGGGCCGAAGACCGACGAGGCGCGTTTCCGCGCCTATGGCGACAAGGGCGTTCTGGCGCTGATCTGCGATTCGACCAACGCGCTGCGGGAAGGCGAGTCGCCGTCGGAGGTCGCGGTCGGCGAAGGACTGAAAGGCGTCATCCAGGCTGCCAAGGGCCGTGTTGCCGTCACCACATTTTCCTCCAATGTCGGCCGCATCGTCTCCATCGCCAGGGCGGCGCGCGATGCCGGCCGCCAGTGCCTGGTGCTCGGCCGCTCGCTGAAGCGGGTGATCGATGTGGCTGGCGAACTTGGCTATATGGACGGGCTGCCAGAGTTCATCGCCGAAGAGGATTTTGGCTTCATCCCGCGCGAAAACCTCGTCATCATCTGCACCGGCAGCCAGGGCGAGCCACTTGCCGCATTGGCCAAGCTGTCGCGCGACGAGATGAAATCGGTATCATTTACGGCCGGCGACACGGTGGTGTTTTCCTCGCGCACCATTCCAGGCAACGAGAAGGCGATCCTCGAGATCAAGAACCGCCTCATCGACCTCGGCATCAAGATCATCGAGGACGGCGATGCGCTGGTGCATGTCTCCGGCCATCCGCGGCGCAGCGAATTGCGCAAGATGTACGAATGGGTTCGACCGCAGATCGGCGTTCCCGTGCATGGCGAGGCGGCGCACCTGGTGGGGCAGGGATCACTGATGTCGACTTCGGGCATCGGCCAGGTGGCGCAGGTACGCGACGGCGACATGCTCAGGCTTGCTCCTGGCCCTGCCACCATCATCGACCAGGTGCCGTTCGGCCGCATCTACAAGGATGGCAGGCTGATCGGCACCGATCAGGCGATGGGCATCCGCGACCGGCGCAAGCTATCCTTTGCCGGCCATGTCGCGGTCAATGTCGTGCTCGACGACAAATATGAGCTTGCCGGCGATCCCGACCTGGTCGCCATCGGCGTCGCCGAGGCCGACGGCCGTGGCGAGACGCTGGAGGACCTGATGATCGATGCGGCAATCGGCGCTGTGGACTCGATCCCCCGTCAGCGCCGAAAAGACCTCGACCTTGTGCAGGAAGCGGTCCGGCGCGCCGTGCGCGGCGCAGCCAACGAAGCCTGGGGCAAGAAGCCGCTGGTGACGGTGTTTGTGACGAGATGAGGGAGTAGGCAGTAGGCATTAGGCAGCAGAGGAAAAATGACAGAGATGCAGATCTATCACCATTCCCTACTGCCTACTGCTTATTGCCCTGAGGAAAACCTATGCTCGAACGCCTGAACCATGTCGCGCTTGCCGTGCCGGATCTGGCTGCTGCCGTCGCCGCCTATCGCAACACGCTTGGCGCTGACGTGACGGAGCCGCAGGCGCTGCCGGAGCATGGCGTCACGGTGGTGTTCGTCAATGTCGACAACACCAAGATCGAGCTTCTGGAGCCGTTGGGCGACGGGTCGCCGATCGCTGCCTTCCTGGAGAAGAACCCTTCCGGCGGCATGCATCATCTTTGCTATGAGGTCGACGACATCCTGGCCGCGCGTGACCGTCTCAAGGCTGCCGGCGCCCGTGTGCTCGGCGACGGCAACCCGAGAACCGGCGCGCACGGCAAGCCGGTGCTGTTCCTGCATCCGAAGGATTTCTTCGGCACGCTGATCGAACTGGAGCAATCATGAGCTGGGTTTCGTTCACCGCCCTGTTTTTCGCGACCTGGTGGGTGGTGCTGTTTGCCGTGCTGCCGTTCAGTGTGAAGACGCAGGATGACGATCATGATGTGACGCTGGGCACGGTTCCGAGCGCGCCGCGCGGTCCCCATATGCTGCGCGCCGTGATCCGCACCACCCTCGCCACGGCCGTCCTCATGGGCATTTTTTATGGCCTGACGCATGGGTTGGGATATAGCCTCAACGACATCCCGCACATCGTGCCGGAATTCAACCAAACCCCAACCAAATAAACCGCCCCGCAAGGGCGTTTTTACCAGCCGGAATGCTGCGCGTTCCGAACAGGAATGCCGTGCCGTTTGCGGCTGCGCGAGTGCTGCCGCAAGGTAAGGTAGTTTGGCAACTCGTTGCGCTAAGCGGGTGATTGCACAAAAAAAAAGCAAGGCACAAGGCCTTGCAATTTAAACGCGTCCGATCTGTTTCCGGTTTCCGGTGGCAGCGAGTAACCGCGCCTAGATCGCATCCTCCCAAGACTTTGACCGCGTAGGAGAGCAGATTTTTTTCTACCCTCTCGGTTATGAGGGCACATTAGCCTAACGCGAATGAAAATGTCACGAAGAATTTTGCCTTGAAACGGGCATTCTCGTGCTGCACTGCACAATAGTGCGGCAGGCGTTGCTTGGGAAACGACCTGCAAGGCGCGCGGCGCAATCACGGCGCCTTGGAACGCCGCGCGTTTGCCCGATCCGCGAAGGACAGTGCAACCGTTTTACTCGCAGCAGCGCCGTATTTTTGAAAATCAATTTCCGATTTTCGGACCGGTGCGTCCGGGTTTCCATTCCGCCATGAAATGGCTATGAAGCCGGGGCAAGCAAGCCCGTGCCGCGCCGATTCCCGCGCGGCGATCCTCACTCACGGACCAGTCCATGCGTTTGTCGCGCTATTTCCTGCCTATCTTGAAAGAAAATCCGCGCGAGGCTGAAATCGTCTCGCATCGGCTGATGCTGCGCGCCGGCATGATCCGCCAGCAGGGGCAGGGCAGTTTCTCGTGGCTGCCGCTCGGCAAGCGGGTGCTGGACAAGGTCTGCCGCATCATCCGCGAGGAGCAGAATCGTGCCGGTGCGCTGGAAATCCTGATGCCGACCATCCAGTCGGCCGATCTGTGGCGCGAAAGCGGCCGCTATGACGACTACGGCAAGGAGATGCTGCGCATCAAGGACCGGCAGGACCGCGACATGCTCTACGGCCCGACCAATGAGGAAGTGGTCACCGAGATCGTCCGCGCCTATGTGAAATCCTACAAGGACCTGCCGCTCAATCTCTACCACATCCAGTGGAAGTTCCGCGACGAAGTGCGGCCGCGCTTCGGCGTCATGCGCAGCAGGGAATTCCTGATGAAGGATGCCTATTCCTTCGACCTCGACTTCGAGGGCGCCAAGGCGGCCTACAACAGGATGTTCGTGTCCTATCTCAGGACGTTTACGCGCATGGGCCTGCAGGCTATCCCGATGCGGGCCGACACCGGACCGATCGGCGGCGACCTCAGCCATGAATTCATCATCCTTGCCGATACCGGCGAGAGCCAGGTCTACTGCCATCGCGACTATCTTTCGCTCGATGTGCCTGGAGAGAAGACCGATTTTGCCAACGACGCCGAGATCGGCGGCATCGTCAAGACGTGGACGACGCCTTACGCCGCCACCGACGAGATGCATGACGAGGCGGCTTGGGAAAAGATCGGCGAGAACGACAAGGTTTCGGCTCGAGGCATCGAGGTCGGCCACATCTTCCATTTCGGCGACAAATATTCCAAGCCGATGGGCGCCAAGGTGACCGGCCCCGACGGCAAGGATCATTTCGTCTCCGGCGGCTCCTACGGCATCGGTCCGTCGCGCCTTGTCGCGGCGATCATCGAAGCGAGCCATGACGACAACGGCATCATCTGGCCGGAGGCGGTGGCGCCGTTCGACATCGGGCTGATCAACATGAAGGCGGGCGACGCCGAGTGCGACCGCGTCTGCGACGAGTTGCATGCCGCTTTCGTCGCTGCCGGCAAGGACGTGCTCTATGACGACACCGACCAGCGCCCCGGCGGCAAGTTCGCCACCGCCGACCTGATCGGCCTGCCGTGGCAGGTGATCGTCGGACCGCGCGGCGTGGCCAGCGGCGAGATCGAGATCAAGAATCGCAGGACCGGCGAGCGCGAGACGCTGCCGATCGCGGACGCGAAAAAGCGCTTCGGTATCGCCGCATGAGCGAAGCGGTGGCGACAAGATCGGCGGGCGCCGGGCCCTTTTCCATCTTCGAGCGCATGGTCGCCTGGCGCTATTTGCGCTCGCGGCGCAAGGAGACGGTGATCTCGGTGATCGCCTCGATCTCGTTCCTCGGCATCATGCTGGGGGTCGCCACGCTGATCGTGGTGATGGCGGTGATGAACGGCTTCCGCGCGGAGCTGCTGACACGCATTCTCGGCGTCAACGGTCATCTCATCGTGCAGCCGCTCGATTCGCCCCTCGAGGATTATGCCCAGGTCGCCGGCCGCATCAACGGTGTATCAGGCGTCAGATACGCCATCCCACTGATCGATGGTCAGGTGCTGGCACAGGGCAATGTCGGCGGCGGAACCGGTGCGCTGGTGCGCGGCATCCGCGGCGAGGATCTCGGCAAGATCGCCATCGTTGCCGGCAACATCAAGCAGGGCTCGATCGCCGATTTCGATACGGGCGAGGGCGTGGCCATCGGCAAGCGCATGGCCGAGAATCTCGGCCTGACGCTCGGCGACACCATTACCCTGATCTCACCGGAAGGCGACGTGACCCCGATTGGCACGACGCCGCGCATGAAGGGCTACAAGATCTCGGCGATCTTCGAAGTCGGCATGTCGGAATATGACACGTCCATCGTCTACATGCCGTTCTCCGAGGCGCAGCTTTATTTCAACATGGACGGCCGGGCGCAAACGATCGAGATCTATGTCGACAATCCCGATGACGTCGACGCGCTGAAACCGAAGGTGGAGGCGGCGGCGCAGCGGCCGATCGACATGGTCGACTGGCGCCAGCGCAACGAGACGTTCTTCTCCGCCCTGCAGGTCGAGCGCAATGTCATGTTCATGATCCTGACGCTGATCGTGCTGGTGGCGGCGCTCAACATCATCTCCGGCCTGATCATGCTGGTGAAGGACAAGGGCCACGACATCGCCATCCTGCGCACCATGGGAGCGTCGCGCGGCGCCATCCTGCGCATCTTCCTGATGACGGGGGCAGCGATCGGGGTGACCGGCACGCTCGCCGGCGTGCTGCTCGGCGTGCTGATCTGCACCAACATCGAATCTATCCGCCAGTTCTTCTCCTGGATGACCGGCAAGGTGCTGTTCAACCCGGAGCTCTATTTCCTCAGCCAGCTCCCGGCGAAGATGGATCCGCGCGAGACGACCTATGTCATCCTGATGGCGCTCGGCCTGTCATTCCTGGCAACGGTTTTTCCAGCATGGCGGGCCGCGCGCCTCGATCCCGTCGAAGCCTTGAGGTACGAGTGATGGCCGAGGCCATTATCGAGTTGAAGAGCGTCGAGCGGCACTATGTCCAGGGGCCGCGCAAGCTCACCATTCTCAACGGCGCGGATTTCTCGCTGAAGCGCGGCGAGATGGTGGCGCTGGTGGCGCCGTCGGGCACCGGCAAGTCGACGCTGTTGCACACGGCCGGCCTCTTGGAGCGTCCCGATGCCGGCGACGTCATCCTCGCCGGCCGCGCCTGCGGACGCCTCTCCGACGACGACCGCACGGCGATCCGCCGCAACGATGTCGGGTTCGTCTACCAGTTCCATCATTTGCTGCCGGAATTCTCGGCGCTGGAAAACATCATGATGCCGCAGCTCATCAAAGGGCTGAGCCGCAAGGAAGCGGCGGAGCGCGCGGCACAGCTGCTCGACTACATGCAGATCGGCAAGCGCGCGTCGCACCGGCCGTCCGAGCTTTCCGGCGGCGAGCAGCAGCGCGTCGCCATCGCCCGCGCCGTTGCCAATGCGCCGCTGGTGCTGCTGGCGGATGAGCCGACCGGCAATCTCGACCCGGTCACCGCCTCCTATGTGTTCGAGGCGCTGGCGGCGCTGGTCAAGCAATCGGGCCTCGCGGCGCTGATCGCCACCCACAATCACGAGCTGGCGTCGCGCATGGACCGGCGCGTCACGCTGGCCGACGGCAAAGTCGTCCCGCTTTAGCGCATGCCGATATCCAGATGATGCCGGCCTGACCTGAATCTCGACGGGCCCTGGTCGGCGCCGGGCGACCGTCGCACGCCCGTCAACCTTTTCTTAACCCTGCCGATCTGACCTCCCGAAAATTCCGGAGGCGGCCGGATTGTGCCCGTTGACATTTGAACAAAATTAGAACAAAATAGGAACATATCAACAACAGGAGAGAGTTATGACCGATCTGGTTCAGGATGTCATCTCACTGGTTTGCATGAGCACTTTCCTCGTTTCCATGGCAATCTGGATCGGAGCCATGTGATTTTGGCGGCATTCGGCGCCGCGGATCCTGCGCGGCCAAGACCGTTGCGCCCGTTAAGCCTTTCTTGCCGCCGCGACGATAGGGTGATCTGAAGACAGGGGAGCAACATCCAAGTGTCGCCCATCGTCACGGCCATTCTGGTGGCCAGCAATCTCGGGCTGATCTTTCTCTTGATGACCGTGCCGTTTGGTTTGCGCACGGTCCGGCTGTCTCGTCTGGTGGCGATGGACCGGCAACGTCTCTGGCAGGCGCTGTGGCCGCTCGGCAGCGATGCCGGCTGGTCCGGTGAGATACTCTCGGCCGAAGGGCCGGACGGCGAGGGCGTGGCTCGAATCATGCTGTCCTGGGAAGGAAGCGATGGCAAGCCGATCGAGCGCAAGTCGCGGTTTGAAGACGTCGTAGAGGGAAGCCGCTTTTCGATGCGCGTCATCGAGGACACCGCGCTCGATGCTTCGTTCTGGAAGGATTATCGCGAAACCGCCGAACTTGTTTCCGAGGGCAACGGCACGCGGGTGACGCTCAGCCAGACCGATCGTTATCGCGGCGTTGCCTTCCTGGTGTTCCGCTATTTCGCCATGCGCCGCGAACTCTCCAAGCTGCAGCGCTGGGCGCGAACCGGGCAATATCGCAAGGGCGGCTGGTTCGAGCATCCGCTGAGCCAGGTGGGGTTCGCCGGTCTTTCGGCGCTGATCCTATGGCCGTTCTTCGGCCTTCATCTTGGCGGGCTGGCACTTGCAGCGATCCTGACATCGGTGGTCGCCCTGCATGAGCTTGGTCACATGGCTGCATTTCGGCTGATGGGCCACCACAGGGCGCGGATGATCTTCATTCCGTTGCTCGGTGGCATCGCCATTGGCGGGCGGCCCTATGACAGCCGTTTCGAGGTCGCCTTCGTGGCGTTGATGGGCGCCGGTTTCTCCGCCTTCCTGGTGCCGATCGCAATCGCTGCCAGCACCTTTGCTGGCGCGGAAGGGCATCGGTTGGCGGCTGGGCTGCTGGCGACGCTGGCTGGCTTCGCCGCCCTGTTCAATATCGCCAATCTTGTGCCGGTGTGGAAGTTCGACGGCGGCCAGGTGCTGCGCCAGATCTGTCCGGGGCCCATCGTGCTGGCGCTGGCCTCGTTCTTCCTGCTCTCGGCCTTTCTGGCGGTGGGTTGGCAGGCCGGCTTTTCCTCAAACTTTCTGCTCGCTACAGGAGCGGTGTTTTCAATTCTCAGCTTGCTGACGATGAGCAGCGGGTTCAAGCCGCGCCACGAGCTGAAGCCGATCCGCACCGTTGACCGCTTCGCCATGGCGGCGGCGCTGCTGGCGGTGTTCGCCATCCATGGCTACGGCGTCTTGTGGGCCTCAGCTCAGCTAATTTGAGCCGTGCCGGATCAGGAAGAATCAACCCGCCTTGCGTGCGGCTTCGACAGGCAATGCCGTGGCTGGACCGAAGACATCCTCGAAGGCGGATTTCAGCGCGAGATCGAGGTCGGCCATTGTCAGGGGAAGACCGAGGTCGACGAGGCTGGTGACGCCATGGTCCTGCACGCCGCAGGGCACGATGCCGCTGAAATGGTCGAGATCCGGTTCGACATTGATGGCGATGCCGTGAAAGCTCACCCAGCGTCGCAGCCGGATGCCTATTGCCGCGATCTTGTCCTCGGCCGGCGAGCCGTCCGGCAGGGAAGGGCGATCCGGACGCACAACCCAGACACCGACCCGGTCCTCGCGGCGCTCGCCATGCACGTTGAAGGCTGCGAGCGTGCCGATGATCCACTGTTCGAGCGCGGCGACGAAAGCGCGCACATCCTCGCGTCGTCGCTTCAGGTCGAGCATGACATAGGCAACCCGCTGGCCCGGTCCATGGTAGGTGTATTCGCCGCCGCGTCCTGCTTCAAACACCGGGAAGCGGTTGGCGTCTATCAGATCCTCGCCGCGGGCACTGGTGCCGGCCGTGTAAAGCGACGGATGTTCGACCAGCCAGACCATTTCGCCGGCGGCCCCGCTGCGGACCGCCTCGGCGCGCGCCTCCATGAAGGCAAGCGCATCGGGATAGGCGGTGAGGCCTGGTTCGACGCGCCATTCGACCGGTGCCGACCCGGGGAGCGGCAGGAACGACGTGGCGATCTGGCTGCGTTCTGGCATGGCGTATCTCGTGTTGCCCTCATATGGCGCCAATCCGGCGAAACGTCCAGTTCGGCCCTGCATTGCCATCCTGTGGAACGTTATGCCAATCGCCTGACATTATTGCGTGCCGCGCACTTGTTTCGCCGGAAACGATTTGCTACACGCCGCGAGCCGGTCGGTTCCGGCTCTACCACGTGCGGTCGTGGCGGAATTGGTAGACGCGCAGCGTTGAGGTCGCTGTGGGGCAACCCGTGGAAGTTCGAGTCTTCTCGACCGCACCAGTATCTCTTCCCAGAATCCGATTTGTGCCAGCCTCCGCCCGCTGCGGGCAGGGCGCATTTCGTTTGATATTCCCGCGCTTTACGCCATTTCCTTATTGAACATCGGATTCTCCCAAAACCGGTTTCCACTTTTGGGCCCGATGTTCTAGACCTGATTTGCACCTTTTCCGGGATTGCGATGGCGGGAGGCGCTGGTGGAAGGCCAGGACGAACGGATGACCGGCGCCAGGGCCGCCGAGGAACACCAAGCCGATATCTATGGCGAGGACGGCGCCGTTCTTTCGTCCTTCCTAGCCCAGATCGGTGCTGCGATCGCCGATCGCGACACGCTCTCGCTGAAGCGTGAAGTCGACGATCTGCACCAATCGGAACTCGGCGACCTGCTTGAGGCGCTGCACCCCGACCAGCGCCGCGCGCTGGTTGAACTGTTGGGCGCCGACTTCGACTTCTCCGCGCTGACCGAGGTCGACGAGGCGATCCGCATGGAGATCGTCGACAATCTGCCCAATGCGCAGATCGCCCAGGCGGTGCAGGAACTCGATTCCGACGACGCGGTCTACATTCTCGAGGATCTCGACCAGGAAGACCAGGACGAGATCCTGTCGCAGCTGCCGTTCACCGAGCGGATCAGGCTGCGCCGCTCGCTCGATTATCCGGAAGAGACCGCCGGCCGCCGCATGCAGACGGAGTTCGTCGCGGTGCCGCCGTTCTGGACGATCGGTCAGACCATCGACTACATGCGCGAGGACAACAACCTTCCGGAGCGTTTCAGCCAGATCTTCGTCATCGATCCGAGTTTCAAGCTGCTCGGCGCCATCGACCTCGACCAGATCCTGCGCACCAAGCGCTCGGTCAAGGTCGAGGAGGTGATGCATGAGACGCGGCACGCCATTCCCGCCACCATGGACCAGGAAGAGGCGGCGCGGGAATTCGAGCAGTACGATCTTTTGTCGGCCGCCGTCGTCGACGAGAACGAGCGGCTGGTCGGCGTGCTGACCATCGACGATGTCGTCGACGTCATCCAGCAGGAGGCCGAGGAAGATCTGATGCGCATGGGCGGCGTCGGCGACGAGGAGCTCTCCGACAGCATCTTTTCGACCTCGCGCTCGCGCGTTCCGTGGTTGCTGATCAACCTTTTGACCGCGTTCCTGGCGGCGTCGGTGATCAGCCTGTTCGACCGCACGATCGAACATATCGTGGCGCTGGCGGTGCTGATGCCGATCGTCGCCGGCATGGGCGGCAATGCCGGCTCGCAGACCATGACCGTCACCGTACGGGCGCTGGCGACCAGGGATCTCGACATCTACAACGCCAGCCGCATCATTCGCCGCGAGATGGGGGTCGGCTTCATCAACGGCATAATCTTCGCCATCCTGATCGGTGTCGTCGCGGCGGCCTGGTTCCGCGATCCCAATCTGGGCGGCATCATCGCGGCGGCGATGATCATCAACATGTTCGTGGCCGCGCTCGCCGGCATCCTGATCCCGCTGTTGCTCGACCGTTTCAAGGTCGATCCAGCGGTCGCTTCCGCGGTCTTCGTCACCACTGTTACCGATGTCGTCGGCTTCTTTGCGTTTCTGGGCATCGCCACATGGTGGTTCGGCGTGTCCTGAAGGCCGTGCCGCCGCCCGCAATTGACTTTTACGTAAACGCCGTGCGAGGCTGGCGCGGGGGGCCATGTCGATTCCGGCATGGCATGGGTTTGGTCGGGATTCCGGCGTGTGGGAGTGATAATGCGGGAATATTATTCGATCACCGAGTTGACTCGCGAGTTCGACGTATCGACGCGGACGCTGCGCTTCTATGAGGACGAAGGACTGGTGCAGCCGGTGCGGCGTGGCCGCACGCGACTGTTTCGCCCCTCCGATCGCCACCTCATCCGGCAAATCATGCGCGGCAAGAGACTTGGTTTTTCGATCAACGAAATCCGCGAAATCATCCAGATGTACAAGGAGCCGCCCGGCGAGGTCGGTCAACTCAAGCTGATGATCAAGCGCATCGAGGAAAAGCGCGAGGATCTCAGGCAGAAGCGCCGCGACCTCGAGGAAACGCTCGCCGAACTCGACCAGGCCGAAGAGTCCTGCGTCGAGCGGTTGGTGGAGCTTGGCGTCAACACCTGAACGGCCAATGATCGCGGCCGTTCCGGCAAGTCTGCGTCTTCTCACAGGGCCAGCGAAACAACCGCGCAGCCATAGGCTTCGAGTTCAATCGCGCCGCCGACCGGGCGGCCCGTCAAGAGATCGATACCCAGCGGTACGTTCGGGACGGTGATGGAAGTATCCCTGGTATTCAAAACGAACATCAGTTGACGGTCGTCGGTTTCGCGCATGGATACCTCCACCCCGGCCGGCAGTTCGGGCAGCAAGGGCACCACGCCGGCCTTGGCCAGCACGACATCGGCGATTGCTTCGGCAAGCTCGGGCGTCAGATAGGTGCCGACATAGACGACGCGACCCTGGCCGAGTTGGCGAGAGGTGATGGCCGGCTGTCCGGCGCAAAAACGGTTCGACCATGTGCCCAGCACCTCGGCGTCCGGCGCGACCTCGAGCAGCTCGTAGAGGTGGGCTGCCTCGA
Organism: Mesorhizobium sp. M0276; assembly: GCF_040321755.1. Taxonomy (NCBI): domain Bacteria; kingdom Pseudomonadati; phylum Pseudomonadota; class Alphaproteobacteria; order Hyphomicrobiales; family Phyllobacteriaceae; genus Mesorhizobium; species Mesorhizobium sp. M0276. The sequence continues at coordinate 156,521 of NZ_JAMYSC010000010.1, forward strand.
ACTGCCTGTTGCCCAGGGTGAAACGATATTTGCGCTCCGCCGACGAAGACGGCATTGGTGACGGAGGCACGTAGGCGCCCATCGCGGCCTGCCGGAACAAGGGGAACAGCCCAGTGCCGCCCTCCGGAACCAGGCGGCCGAATTCGGTGACCTTGACGCCGCTCAGCGCCGAAAGCTCGCGCCCGGGTGCTTGCTCGCGAACAATGTGGTTGTTCTCGTCTCGGGTGCCGGTCAACGCCGACAGGATCAGCGTGCCGCCGTTGCGGACGAACGTCTCGACCGGGGCATTCCATTCCTGCTTCCACATCACCCAATGCGGAACATAGAGCGCCTTGAGCCGTGACAGATCGTCTTCAGGATGGATGAAGCCGCAGGCAATGCCATTCTGGTAGCAGTAGCGATGCAACAGCGTGGCGTCTTCAAGCGGGCTCGGTAATCCCATAGGATAGGTCTTGTGCGCCTCCTGGTTGTCGAAATCGGCACCGGCAATGCCGAGGTCCATGCGCACCACGGTGCCGAGGATCTGGTCCTTGATGGCGGCGATCTCATGGAAGAAACGGCTTGCCTCGTCGTAGCGGCGACGCGGCACATCGTCGTGATCGATGACCCCCATCCAGTAGATCTCGGCACCGAAGTGGGCTGGGCGCCAGCGGAAGAACATGATGCCGTCGGCGCCGCGCGCCACGGACGTCATAGCCATGCGGCGCATCTCTCCCGGCTCCGGCGTCATTGTCGAAAAACCCGGCTGGCTGCCGAAACCGGAAGCCTGCTCCGGCACGATGTAATTGCCGGTGTATGCGCGGCAGATGTCGAGATGCAGTGCTTGGGTGGCCGCATGTCCACCGGTGCGCCTCATCTCGTCGTACAGCATCGGATAGATATCGAAGCCGATGAAATCGAGGTCTTGCCCGAACTGGCCGCGGAAATCGATGTCGGCGAGCTGGCCAAGATTGTGAAAGATGAACCAGTCCGGATTGGTGGCGCGCAGGATCTCGACCTGGTCGTGCTGGAAAGCCGCCGTCGCCGCGGCCAGGAACCGGTGGTAGTCCTGCACATGCCCAGGGCTCGGATAGGACGGCATCAGCGGGCGCGGCAGGTCGATCTGCGAGAAATCGTCGTAGGCGGTCGCCCAGAAATGGCCGCCCCAGGCGAAATTCAGCGCGCCGATCGCACCGTATTTGTGCTGGAGGAATTTCTGGAATTCCAGCCGTGTCGCCGGCGCGAACGATTCTGAAACGGTCGTATTGAGCTCGTTGTCGGTCTGCCAGCCGATGACGCGGGGATTGTTCCTGTAATGCTCGGCCATGGCGCGCGTGATGCGCCGGCTATGGGCGCGGAACACCGGGCTGGTGGTGTCGGCATGTTGGCGCGATCCGTGGCTTGCGGGGCGGCCGCTCACATCGACACGCAGCACCTCCGGATAGTTGGCGGTGAGCCAGCGCGGCGGTGTGGCCGTCGGCGTGCACATGATGGTGTCGATCCCCGTGTTCGCGAGAACCTCGATCGCGCGGTCGAACAGGCCGAAATCGACCTTGCCTTCGTAGGGTTCGAAGATGTGCCAGGCGAACTCGCCCATCCGGACCGTGTTGACCCCGGCTGCAGCCATGCGTTCGGCATCGCGCTGCCAGCAGCTTTCGTCGACATGTTCGGGATAATGCGGCGCTCCCAGCAGGAAGCGGTGGAGGTTGAGTGGTCGCCATACCGAAAGCGGGGCGGGCTTGTTGCGCTGCATACGAATGATACTCTTGGATTCGGGGGTCAGGTTGCGGGGACGGGTTTTCGCGGCGTCAGCGTGCGGCCATCGGGTCCGAAGAGATAGGCATCGGCGACATCGAAGCCAGCCGTGAGTTGGGCCCCGACGCTGATCGGAGACACCTTGTTGAGCTGGACCGTGAAATTGCCTGTGCCGCTGTCCGAATTGGTCGCCTGAAGAGGAGAGGCGTCGAGGTAGAGAACCGTTTCCCGGCCCAGATGTTCGACCAATCGTACCAAGCCTGGGAACGATGCCTGGCGCGCGTTCGCCGCCTCGACCAGGTGCAGATTTTCCGGCCGGATACCGACGGTCACCGCGTCGCCTGCCGAAAGGCCGTCGATGCCGCCAAAGCCAAGCGCCGGCATTCCGGCCGCCGTCAGCGTGATCTCGCCCGCACCGACGGTTTCCACCCGCGCTTCGATGAAGTTCATGCGCGGCGCGCCGAGAAAGCCGGCGACGAAGATATTCGCCGGATTGGCGTAGAGTTCGAGAGGAGAGCCGACCTGCTCGACCCGCCCTTTGTTCAGCACCACGATCCGGTCCGCCATGGTCATGGCCTCGATCTGGTCGTGGGTGACATAGACCATCGTCGATCCGAGTTGGGCGTGAAGGCTGGAAAGCTCGACCCGCATCTGCGTACGAAGCGCGGCGTCGAGGTTCGACAGCGGTTCGTCGAACAAGAAGACTTCAGGCGAGCGCGTTATGGCGCGGCCGATCGCGACGCGCTGGCGCTGCCCGCCCGACAATTGCTTCGGGCGCTTGTCGAGCTGCTCCTCGAGGCGAAGTATCTGCGCGGCGCGCTTGACGGCGGCATCGATCTCCGCCTTCCGGCGTTTCGCCATCCGCAAGCCGAAGCCCATGTTCTCGGCCACGGTCATGTGCGGATAGAGTGCATAGGACTGGAAGACCATGGCGATGCCGCGATCGCCGGGCTCTTCCCTGGTGACGTCGCGCCCGTTGATCACGACCTGGCCGGAGTTGATGGTCTCAAGCCCGGCGATCGTCTTCAGCAATGTCGATTTTCCGCAACCGGAGGGCCCGACCATGACGACGAACTCGCCCTTTTCGATCCTCAGGTCGACTGCCTTCAAGGCATGATAGCCGGCATAGTGCTTGTCGACCTTGCGCAGTTCCACGCTGCTCATCGCACGCCGCCCTTCTGTGTTGGCCGGCGTCCGTACGGTGCGGCCTGAATTCCTCGAACAAAAATCATCCCTTGACCGCCCCCGTGGTGAGGCCGCTGATGAAGTGCTTCTGCATCAGGAAGAACATGACTACCGGCGGCAGGGCGACGAAGATCGTTGCCGCCGAGACGATGTTCCAGGCGGACGTCCATTCGCCGCGCAGATTGTTCAGCCCGGCCGTGACGGGTTTGACGGCGTCGCTCTGGGTAAGCACGATCGCCCAGAAATAATCATTCCAGATGAAGGTGAAGGTGAGGATGGCCAGCGCCGCCAGCGCCGGCCGTACCAGGGGGACAACCACATGGCGCAGCACCTGGAAGGGCGATGCGCCCTCGGCGCGCGCGGCCTGGAACAATTCGCCCGGCAGTGCCGCGATGAAGTTTCGCATGAACAGCGTCGCAAAGCCGGTCTGGAAGGCGATGTGGAACATGATCAGCGCGTAGACCGTGTCGTAGAGGCCGAGCCTGACCATGAGGTCACGCACCGGGATCATCATGACCTGGGCCGGCAGGAAATTGCCGCCGACGAACAGCGCGAAAATGAGATTTGAGCCGCGGAACGGATAGCGCGACAACACGAAGCCGGTCAACGTCGACAGGATCAGCACGCCGATCACCGAGGGGATGGTGATCAGCAGGCTGTTGAGGAAGAAGCGCAGCATCGCGGTCTGCTCGAAGACCGCCGTGTAATTCTCGACCAGGCTGAACTTCTGTGGCCAGCCCCAGTAATTGCCTGCCATCAATTCCTCATTGGAGCGGATCGAGGTCAGCATGACGGCAATCAGCGGCAGCAGCCACAGCGCGACGACCAGCGTCACGCCGCCGACGTAGAGCGCACGCTTGATCTTGGCGTCTTCGGGGATCGGGCGCGGATACATCAGGCATTGCTCCGTTCGGCCTTGATAAGGCCGTGCAGGTACCAGGCGATGAAGGCGCTCATGATCACGAAGAGCACCGTGGCGATCGCCGCGCCATAGCCGAAGCGATAGGAAAAGATCGATTCCTCGTACATCTGGTAGGCGAGCACAGTCGACGAGCCGTAGGGACCGCCGGTGGTCATGACGGCTACCATGTCGAAGGAGCGCAGCGCGCCGATCACCGTCACTGCGATGGCGATGAAGCCGACTTGCGACAACTGCGGCAGGACTACGTGGCGAAGCATGCGCCAGCCGCGTGCTCCGTCGACGCGTCCGGCGCCGATCAGATCCTCGTCGAGGTTGTTCAGCCCCGCCAGGAACAGAACCATGCAGAAGGCGATCTGCGGCCAGAGAGCCGCGGCGGCGACCGCGAAAGTGGCGAAATTCTCGTCGGAAAGCAGCGCCGGCGCGGTGGCACCGAACAGGCCGAAGATCAATTGCAGCAAGCCGAAGGTGGGATCATAGACCCAGCCGAAAACGACACCCACGGTCACCGTAGCCAGCACCAGAGGGACAAAGAACAGCGACTTCAGAATGCGCATGCCGCGGATCTGCTGGTTGACGATCAGCGCGAGTGCGAGACCGATCGGCGGCGCCAGCATGAAGATCAGCAACCAGATGATGTTGTTCTTCAGCGAGACGTAGAATTGCGGGTCCTCGGCCAACTCGGCATAGTTGGCGAGGCCGACCCAGGTCTTGGCGCCGATACCGTCCCATTCGTGCAGCGAAATCCAGACCGTCTCGACGGAGGCGGCAAGGATCACCAGGCTGAACAGGATGAGGCCCGGCAGAAGGAACAATGCCGGCGTCAACCAATGACGATGTCTGCGCCAGAAGCGGGGCATGGGAATTCATCCAAAAAGGAGACGGGGCCGCCAGGGCAAGCGGCGCCCGTCAAGTCCGGGAGGACTAAGCTGCGTTCAATTTGTCTCAAAACCGCTGCGCGCTTTTGAGCGACAGCATCAGCTGAATATTCTCTTGCGGGTCTTTTCCAGCCGTTCGAGGATCTGATCGCGCCGTTCGGGTTTGACCATGAATTCCTGAAGCCCGGTCATGCCTTCCTGGGCCATGTCCGGATCGGTGTCGCGATCGTAGTATTGCGACGTGCCGACCACTTTCTTCAGCTCTTCCACGGCGGCGTTGACCAGCGGGTCGTTGCTGGGTGGGCAGTCGTTGCGCGGCGGGATCGCTCCCTCGGCGGCGAGGAAGGCTCCGAGATTCTCCGGTTTGTAGAAATAGGCGAGGAAGTCGCGCGCGCCTTGCTTGTTCTTGGCGTTGGCCGGAACATGAACGGAGTTGACCGAAAAATCCTCATATCTGGCGACACCGGGGATGATTTCGGGAAACGGCGCGTAGGCGAGCTGCGGGAGGTCTGCCTCCGGGAAGGCGGACCTGACGAAACCACCAAGGTCCATCATGGCGGCTTTCTTCTGCGCCAGGGCAGCGCCGGCTTGCTCCCAGCCGAAGGAACTGTGGTTCGGCGAGAAGAACCCGGCCTTGATCAACTCGTTCCATTTGTCGAAGACGGGCGTAAGCATCGGATCGGTATACTGGACTTTCCCGTCCATCAGGGCGATGTGCTTGTCGAGGCCGTTGATGCGCAGGTTCATGTGGTCGAACCAGCCGCCCGCGGGCCAAAGCTCCTTGGTGCCCATGCTCATCGGGATCATGCTTGCGGATTTCGCGGCCTCGCCAAAGGCGAGAAAATCGGTCCACGTCTTCGGCGGCGTCCAATTGTGTTCGGCAAAAACATCCTTGCGGTAGAACAGACCCCAAAGCAGGCCGCCCGTCGGCAGGCCATACTGCTTGTCGCCGACCGTGACTGCATTTGTCGTGGCGCCGAGCACGCTCTTGTAGTTCTCTCGGGCAAACAGATCGGAGATGTCGTCGAACAGGCCCTTGGTGACAAAGGCCTTCATGCGATTGCCGGAGAACCAGAAGCAGATGTCGGGGGCGCCGACGACAAGATAGCTGCGGATCGCCGTCTTGTGCGCCTCGTGATCCATATTGTTGATGGTGATCTTGGCGCCGGATTTCGCCTCGTACTCGGCTGCCAGCCTGTGCAGGATGTCGCGTTGCCCGGCGTTGCTGAGATTGGAAATGATGGTGATTTCCTGCGCCTGCGCCAGGGCCGGCAAGCAGAGGCTCCCGGTGGCAGATGCAGCGAGAGCCGCGCCCGTGCCCTTCAGGAATCGGCGTCTTGTCGTGGATAGCATCGTAGCGGTGATGGTCATGGCTTTTATCTCCTCCCTGAGAACAGCCGGATTCCAATTGAACCACGGCGAGTCGTAGCGTATGCAGATGGGGCCGGTCAATACTTAATTTACAAAATTAACAATGAGGCGAAGATGAAACTGAAAGGCGACCAGCAGACGTCGCGCTCGATCAATCGCCGGCTGATTCTCAACCTGCTGCGAAGGGAAGGGGCGATCAGTCGTGCCGAGATTGCCGCGATCACCGGACTAAGCCCGGCGGCGGTAACGTTCGTCGTCACCGACCTGTTGCACGAGAACATTCTGATGGAGGGAGAGGCCAGCGTCGGAGCGCCGGGGCGGCGGCCAATCCCGATCAACATCAATTATGCCGGCCGCCTTGTTGTCGGGTTCAAGCTGATGGTCGGTGCGATCGATTGCGTGCTGACTGACCTGGCCACGACACCGCTTGTCTCCAAACGCGTCGCTGTGCCCGATCAGTCGCCGCGAAGCACGGTAGAAGCCTGCGCCGCCGCTGTCAGCCAGTTGCTTGCCGATCGGGCCGCGCCAACCGGGGCGCAGCTCAGCGGCATCGGCATCGCCGTGCCTGGGGTCATCGACAATGGCGTCTGCCGGCTCAGTCACCGGTTCAATTGGACCGACGTGCCGATAGCGGCCATGCTGGCCGATCTTGTCAATGTGCCCGTGTGGGCCGACGACGATACCAACGCTTTCGCGCTGGCGCAGCAATTGTTCGGTCTCGGCCGGCATCACCGCACTGTCGGCGCGCTGGCCATTGGCGCCGGCATCAGTTGCGCGGTGGTGATCGATGGTTCGGTCCATCACGGCGCGAACGGGGCCGCGGGCAAGATCGGGCACTCCATCTATGATCCAAACGGGCCGCAATGCGAGTGTGGCCGCCGCGGATGCCTTCAGACGTTCTTCTCCGAACCAGCATTGGTGAAGCGGTGGCGTGAGAGGAAGGGCCTCTCAGCCGACGTTGACCGCTACGACATGGTCAGAGCGGCCAAGACCGGTGACGAGGTGGCCGTGAATTTGCTGCGCGAAGCGGGCGAAGGCATCGGCAGGTTTCTGGGCAGTTTCTGCAACATCATCGATCCGGAGGTGATTGTCGGCGGCGGCGAAGCGGTGAGCTTCGGCGACTACCTCTTCGAGCCCATGCGCGACGCGCTACGGCGTTACGCAATGTGGACTCCACCGCCGATCACGCCGGACTGGGCAGACGATTCGTGGGCGCGGGGCGCCGCCGCTCTCGCTACCCAGCGGCTGTTTGATTTCGAAAGCAGGCCTGGAGAAGTCGCGGCCGTATAGGCAATACTCGAACTCCGACGCCCGCGGTGAGGCTTGCTCAAATCCAGCGCCGCACGCGTTTGGCGTAGTCGCGGTATTTCTTGCCGAACTTCGCCGCCAGCACCTTTTCCTCGCCCTCGATCGCCATCTTCTGCGTGGCGAAGGCCGCGATGAACGCCAGCGGCAGGAACCAGACTATCCCTGAGACAAAGGCGACGCCGATCAACAGCAGCGTGTTGGCCAGATAGATCGGATTGCGCGTGATGCCAAAGGGACCTGTGGTGACGAGGTGGTCGGGCACCGCGTTCGGATTGAGCGTGGTTCTGGCGCGGATCATGGTGCGGATGGCGGTGAACCAGAGTGCCGCGACGCCGAACAGTGCTACCCAGCCGGCGGCGAACAGAATATCGCCCAGGAGGTCACCGATCCAGGGCAGGGGATAGAGCAGGCCCAGCGCGATGCTGATGGCGATGGCGGCGATGTAGATCAGCGGCGGCCACGGGATGAGCCCCGGCTTCGGCTGTTTCTCGGTCATTTGACCCCTTCCTCCATCAACTTGCTGTCGGTGTTGGCGGTACACATGCCGGCAAGGTCGGACAAGTGTGATTTCCATTCCGCAGTCTGATCGTTGTTGTAGAGCCGATCAAGCGTCGCCTCGCCCTCGAGCGTATCGAGCATGCAGACACAGTAGCTGGAACAGAACTCGGTGTCGCGCGACTGCTCGCAGGACAGCTGGCAGGTTTTGAGGAAATTCACCTGCGGGGTTTCGACCTGCGCCGGCATGATCTGCGAGAACAGCCAAACGCAGCCGATCAGCAATGGCTGGTGGATCAGGTAGAAGGCCAGGCTGTGCCGGCCGATGAAGACCAGCGGGTTGGCCCAACGCCCGGTCTTGAGGTTCGCCAGCCACGTCAAGACACCCGCGCCCGCGGCAAGCCTGGTGGAGCCTATGCCGAAAAGCACAGCGCCGAACCATGGGAACAGTGGAACGTAGTCGTTGGAACGCGGATTGATCGCCGACAGGCCGACCCACCACAGCCATGGATGGTCGAAGGCCTCGAAGCGCAAATAGACCGGCGCCGCGATGACCAGCGCGGCAACCACCATGGTCAGCAAAGCCGGCAGGCGAAGAAACAGCAGGCCGAGCAGGCTGGCCAGCGCAATCTCGTGCAATATGCCGAAGAAGATGAAACCGTCCGGGGTGGCGATGCGGGTGACGATCGAAATCGCGATCGCGGCCCCGGCTACCATGGCGAACCGCTTCCAAAAGCCGTTCCAGCGGATTTTCTTGCCATGGGCGAGGTACAGGCTGACGCCGACCAGGAACAGGAATGTCGAGGCGATGCAGCGCGCGTAGATCTTCCACCAGCCAAAGGCGGTCAGGCCGGGATCGGTGTAGCCGAAGAATTCCAGATCCCAGGTGAAGTGGTAGCTCGCCATGGCGATCAGCGCGATGCCGCGCACGATGTCGATGACGACGATGCGCCTTGGTCGATCCTGGACGGGTGCGGTCGGCGTTTGGATGGTCATGGTCTCGCATTCTGTTTCGGCCCCGCAAAACGACTATCACGGTTGCACCGGGCAAAAGAAGGCCGGGCGTCTGACAACGCGGACAGGATCAGGCGCCGCTTTAGGCCAGTGGCGGAAAGCCTTTGGCCAACTTCGCTTTTTGCCTGATGTGCGTCGGTTTCCTCATATTGGCGCCGGCATCGCCACCGCAGATTTGGCCCGGCAAATCTGCTTCGGGGAGAGCTATGTCCACCCATGTGCGCCATCCGATCTGGCTTCCGGCCCTCAAGGCCGCGGACGCGCGCACCTTCGCCTCGCTCTATGCGGTCGAATCCTTCGCCCGCGCCACGGTGTCGAGCGTCATCCCGATCCAGGCCTACGAGATCCTGCACAACGAGCAGGTCGTCTCGATCCTCTACACCGTCGTGGCGATGCTCGGCCTGTCGGTGACGCTGTTCATGCCGATGCTGATCCGCCGCTTTGCCCGCCGCTGGGTCTACACGGCAGGCGCCTGCCTGCTGGCCATCGGCTCGCTGTTCTTCGTCACCCATACGCTTGCCGGGCAACTGGCGGGCATGCTGTGCCGCGTGATGGGCGCCAGCGCGCTGTCGATCACGCTCAACCTCTACATCATGGACCATATCCGCAAGACCGACTTCATGCAGGCCGAATCGCTGCGCATGGCGTGGTCGATGTTGGCCTGGACCGGCGGGCCGACGCTCGGCATCTTCCTCTACACGCACTTCGGCATCTATGCCGCGCATGGCGCCGTGGCGATCTTCGCCCTGGCGTTGTTGGCGCTGTTCTGGACCTACCGGCTCGGCGACAACCCGTCGATTCGCCCGGGCAAGACGCGCCCGGTCAACCCGCTCGCCAATATCGGGCGCTTCATCGCCCAGCCCAGACTCAGACTGGCCTGGCTGATCGCTTTCGGCCGCTCCTGTTTCTGGACGACGTTCTTCGTCTATGGGCCACTGTTCATGGTCATCACCGGCGAAGGCAAGCTGGCCGGCGGGCTGCTGGTTTCGGCCGGCAACGCGCTGCTGTTCATGGCCATCTTCTGGGGCAAGGCAGGAAAGCGCTTTGGCGGCCGCAGGACGATGACATTTGCCTATTTCGCCATGTCGGCCATGCTGCTGGCGGCAGGCTTCGTCGGCGAGACCGTGCCGCTGCTCACCGGCGCCTTCCTGCTTGGCGGCGCCTTCTTCACCATCGCGCTCGACGCACTCGGCTCGACCGCCTTCATGCGCTCGGTGCGCTCCTATGAAAGATCGCAGATGGCGGCGGTCTACCGGACCTATCTCGATTTTTCCGAACTGACGCCGCCGCTGGTCTATTCGGTGGTGCTGGCGTTTTTCGGGCTGGGCTCGGTCTTCGTCACCCTCGGCCTGCTGGCGGCGGTTTGCGGCTTCGTGACGTGGCGCTATCTGCCGAAATCGCTTTGATCTTCAGGGCTTTGGTGGAAGTGCCGCATGCCAATGTGCCTGCGGCAGCGGAGGCCCTTGCTGGCACGACGCTTTCGCGATGGTTGCCGCCGGAATTTGGTTTGCTGGAGGCGAGGATTCTGCCTATAGTCGCCAATGTCGTCGGTTCCATTTTGGAGCCAAGAGGGAATGCGGTGAGGGCGAGTTTCGCCCAATGCCGTGGCTGCCCCCGCAACTGTGTGCGGTAGTCCTCTCCATATGCCACTGAAGATTTCTTCTTCGGGAAGGTGGGGAAGGGCGCTGATCCGCGAGCCAGGAGACCTGCCGGCGACAGGAAACTGACTTCGATGCCCTCGGGTGGAGGGCGAAAGGACAAGACATGACTACTGCTTCCGTCTCCCTCGGCGCCTCCGTCTCCTCGCAGTCGCGCTTCATGCAGCTCGCGCTTGCTGCGCTGCTCGGCGTTTTCGTGATGGGCTTTGTCGGCTTCTCGCATATCGATGCGGTCCACAATGCGGCTCACGACTATCGCCATTCGATGGCGTTTCCCTGCCACTGACGAGGATCTGACATCATGAACCTGTTTCGCAACGTCGTGTTCATCGCGGCGATCGCAGGGCTCATGGCCGGTGTCGTTCTCGCCTGCATGCAGGCCTACGCTACCGTGCCGCTGATCCTGAAGGCGGAAGTCTACGAACAGGCTGGCGGCGGGCATCACCATGACCATGCCGCTCCGGCCGCAACGGATAGCAATGCCATGAGCTCTGCCGCTCCGGCAGCGGAAGCCGCCCCGGCCGCCGAAGACGAGGGTTGGGCGCCGGCAGACGGTTTCGAACGTTTCGCCTTCAGCGTGCTTGCCAACATCGTCACCGGCATCGGCTTCGCCTTGATCCTGGTCGCGGTTTCCGAATTCGCCGGCGGCATCGGTGGCTGGCGCCAGGGCGTCTTCTGGGGGCTGGCCGGCTTTGCCGTGTTCACGCTGGCGCCGGGCCTAGGCCTGCCGCCGGAACTGCCGGCCATGCCAGCGGCCGATCTGACCGAGCGCCAGATCTGGTGGTGGGCGACCGTAGCGATGACCGCGGCCGGGCTCGGCCTGATCGCCTTCCGCAAGTCGCTGCCGCTGGCGATCCTGGCTGTGGCCTTGATCGTCGCTCCGCACATCGTCGGCGCGCCGCAGCCCGGCAGTTACGAGACGGCGATCCCCGAAGGCCTGCACCACCAGTTCGTGGTGGCGGTGACAGTGACCAATCTGGTGTTCTGGCTGGTGCTCGGCGCGGTCGTCGGCGTGGTCCGCGGCCGCTTCACCGGCACCGCGACCAGCCTGCGCGACAGCTTTGCCTGACAGCAAGGCACTGACCTTCCTCATCGGCGGTGGGGGGGGGGGGGGCCGCCCCCCCCCCCCGCCCCCCCCCCCCCCCCCCGCCCCGCCCCCGCCCACAGAAAGGCCAGCCCCCCCCCAACCAAGAGCGAAAGCTAGACGACACGCCGCGG
>NZ_JAMYSC010000011.1:0-167471 GCF_040321755.1 Mesorhizobium sp. M0276
CCACAGTCGGCAACACACTCGGCTCCGTGGTGAACTGGATTCTGGGACGTGGCATCGACACGCTCCGAACCAGGCGCTGGTTTCCCGTAAGTTCCGACCGTTATGAACAAGCAAGCAAGACGTTCCGACGCTTTGGCGCGTGGACGCTGCTATTCGCCTGGCTGCCGGTTGTCGGAGATGCCTTCACCATTGCGGCAGGCACGGCACGTGTGAATCTTGGGGTGTTCGTTGTTCTTGTCGCAATAGGCAAGGCCGCACGCTATGCGGTGATCATTGCGGGAGGATTGTGGGCGATGGCGTGATCAGCCGGCTTCGTCGTCGACCGCAAGCCGCACGTTCTCTTGCCGCGAAGCGGTGTTCGACTTCCCGAAGAACATGCTTCGCATGACATCATCGCGAAACAGGACAAAATGCACAAACGCAGCCAGGATGTGAACGCCGACGAAGCCAAGCAGTATCCAGACTAGCTTTGCGTGGATGAACGCGAAAGTCCTTGCCGCGCCGACGGAAGGCGCGAGCGGCACGGGCAAAGCTCCGAAAAGCCGTGCGGGAGGCATGAATGGCATTGGCCGGTAGCCCAACCATCCCGTCATCAGGACGGCGAGAATCGTGACGTAGAGAAGCACGTGGAAGAACAAAGTCGCAAATCGCACGGGCCGTGAAGTTTGTCGGACAGGGGGCCGGGTGAGAATGCGCCAGCAAAGCCTGAGGACGATGATGGCAAGGATCGTCACGCCGATCGACATGTGGAGCGGAAGCCAGTTCATCATCGCCATCCCGGGCCCGTTCATCGGTCCGAAGGCAATGGCGATCTGCGCCGCGAGCGCGATCACAGTTAGCCAATGCAGAAGACGAATGCCGAAATGCCAGCGCAAGCGAGGATTCACTCTCAAATTTGAGGCCCGACGATTGTCAAATGCTCGCATGACGCGTTGGATCATGTCGAGCGGATGGCCGATTGGCCGGACGAATTGCTTTCCAAGCCGAGCAATGATCCTTCCCTCGTGACCGCACGGCACTAGAAGCTCACCAAGCAGAGGGTGCCTACATCGCCAATGGGTGCATGCCTTGCGCGCCGTCTACAATCATGCCCGCAAGACCACCCTCATTCACTCATGATCTGCAATACGTCCTGCCTGACGATTTCGATGCTGCGCAGGCTGAGCAGGCGGATGACGCCCTTGTCCTTCAGTCGCGTGAAGACGCGTGACACGGTCTCGATGGTGAGGCCCAGGTAGTCGCCGATGTCCATGCGCGACATCGGCAGCTCGACCTGCTGCAATCCGCCTTGCCGCTCCGCCATATCGACCAGGAATGCAGCGATGCGTTCAATGGCATTCTGGCGCCCGAGGACCAACAGGTGTTCCTGCGCTCTCGTCAGGCCCTTAAGCGCCAACGGCAGCAGCTGGCGGGATATGTCCACGCCCCCCGAGGCAGTCCGGAAAACCCGAACACTGGTGGCGTTGATCGCTTCGGCGAAGAAATGATGCGTCGTGCCGGCCTCAAAGCCGAATGTCTCTCCAGCCAGGTGAAAGGCGCTGATCTGCCGGCGGCCATCGGCAAGCAGGCGATAGATACGGACAGCGCCGAACTCCACCTGGTAGAGGGCCCCGGCCGACTCGCCCTGGGCGTAGATTTCCGCGCCGGCGGGATAGAAGCTGAGTGGCTGCAGCGCTGTAGCTTCAACGGTCTCCGCCAGAGTAGGCATGGCGAGCCGTGACGGCACCAAAATTCTGGAGGTCGGATAGGCGTGCATGGCTGTTTCTCCCGGCTTGATCGGTGACACAGCAATCGCGCGAATCGAGATGTCGTGAAATTCGGTTATATCCCTACGGGAAACTACCTAGGCCGCGGCCGGAATAGTGCCGGTGAATGGTACTTGCACCGCGCCAACATCGCCCATTTCCAGGATTTGCTCGCAAGCGAGGCCGATCCCGCACAGCGGCGCGTCATTGAAAGCCTTTAGCCTTGGAATTGCAAAAGCTCGAAATTGCCGATCAACAGGCACGCCAGCACTCCCGCAGCGGCGGGCGCCGGCTAACTTGAAGCGCGATTTGAAAACTGAAGCGCGAGCCATCCGCGTCATCGTTTGAGACTGCCGGATAACGCATGAGCCTAAGGCTTGGCCGAGCGCCAGCGGCGGACGGTTGAAAAACCGTCGAGGCACAAGGGCGGCAGCCGCTTTGATGCGCGTTGATAGAACACCAGAGTAAACACGACTGGTTGAGAGCGCGTCAGCGAACGCGATCCATTCATCGTCTCGGCAAGAATGCGCCCTGGCGTAGCGGCCATCTGTTTTCTATGAAGCGCTTGAACTTCGCGCGAACTTGGCCCGCTTTCGACGGACCAAATGCGCGCCAATTCAGGTGCGTTTCTTTCTACTTGCCCTGGATCAGGTCCATGACAGGCGGAAACGTCAGCAATACACCCACCGCCAACAAGGCGAAGGAAACAGAGACGACTTTTACCATTTCCACGTTCTTTTCGCCCCACCTGCGCGAAAGGATGAACCAGGCAACCAACCACACGACGACCGCGCTGGTCGAGACGCCGGACAGGCCACCGGTTGGCTTGTAGAACGTGAAGAAGTGATTGAGGGATGTAAACGCATCGCCGGCCAAGGCGAATATCCCCATCGCGGCAGATCCAATTCCGGCGGCCAGGATGGCGGCCGCACCTGGACCATTGGGAACCTCTTTAGTCCTGATAGGCGTGATATTGGCCATGACTATTGGCCCTCCTGTTCACCAGCGATGATCTCGATCATTGCGCCACCACGTACTGGAGCGTACTTGTTGAGAAACGCTCCAAAGGCTCCCGCGACTCCTGTTGCAACGAAAGCAACGACGGCAAAGCCGATGACGGCAGTGCGGATTTGCTTCTGCTTTGCCAAAGCCGGCCCGTATTTAGCAAAGACATAGGCGACCATGGTCATGGCAATCGGGGCAAGCCAAGCCACGTGTTCCTTCCACTCCATGCCCAAGCTGTGCCACGCGGACGTCTTCGGGCTGGAGGTCAGTAGGAACTTCGGGTAATCGGCCAGATCGGTAACCCCTTCGGGCACGACCGCCCGGTACCATGGGTATACAATGTAAGCACCCGACAGTACCGCACCCCAGGCAAGGACGACCATCACCGAGAGGTAAAGCAAAAGCAGATTGTGTTCTCTGATGGTTGGGACCGACGCGGCTCCAGGCGCGGACATTCGATAGAGCTCGGCAAGCGCTGCCGAAAACGCCAGCATAAAAAGCGCCCCAAAACCCATACCGTGGAACACTGTCATAAGATCGCGAAAAGAGATTTCCATGATGTCACCTCCTACGTCGACATGGTTTCGATTAGAAACCCCTGGGGCATTTCCGCTTTGATCAGGATCAATTCGTGATGATCGTCGTCAATGGCAGGGATTAGCAGCTGTACTTGAGCAATACTGATGACGATTTGGAGGATGGATCGCGGGGCTGGCAATCCGCGAAACACCGGCCCGATCGCCGATCTGCTCACCGGGGATCACTCCCCCGGGAAGCGGCAACAGGCTCTGCCCTTTCAGCGACGGCCTGGCCAACCGCAACGGCAAAGGCATGCGCATCGATGTTGACGGAGATCAATGATGGCCGGGGATCATTGCCCGTCGGATGGCGGTTCAATTGAGGACAGGCAATGCAGACGAATGCTCAGTACGACGCCGGCGTCAACACCAGCGGCTGCTGCCCCAGGTTCAGTCCCGAGGGTTGGGACGGTCAGGAACTGCATTTCAACGACAGACGATTCGTCAATGCCATGAACCGCGGCGTCATGCACATACGGATGAACATGGGCGGGCAGTTCGGGCGCCTCGCGCGACCTCTTGTCCAACACCTTCCCGTCAGGAGGCCGTGCGCAGGGTTTCGGAGGCATCGCCATCGGAGAACCTCCTCAACTCCGCGACGATATCGGCAGGCTTCCGATCAGCGCCGACTTTGCGCCAGGTGGATTGAGTGCCATTTCTCCGTAACTGTCGCGAGAGGATATCTATGGTGGCGTCGGAGGGACCCCCTTTGCGCTCGCTGACCCGTTGCCAGAGAACAAGCGGATCCGCTTCCAACCAGAATCCGGCGACAGCCACGCCCCTGTCACGTGCCGCCTTCTCGATAAGTTCACGATCGGCGGGCCTGTCAAACACGGCATCAGCGACAACCGATCCACCCTCCGCAAGGATCAGGCCGGCCCGCCATGCCATTTCGCGGTAGACGCGGTCGGAAACTTCTGGTCGATAGGCTCTATCCGGCAGCCTGGTTTCGGCCGGCACTCCGTGCATGGCCTTGCGGACGCGGTCGCTTTCGACGATGCGGGCACCGGGCGGCGCGCCGACATGGGCGGCGAGCGCCTCTGCAATGGTCGTCTTGCCCGAACCGCTGAGGCCACCGATTGCGATCAGCCTTGGAGGCCCGCGTACGAGCAGAGTTCGAGCGAGTTCGAAATAAGATCTGGCCTCGGCAATCAGTTTTTCGGAATCGTCGCTGCCTTCCTCGACCTGCGTTGCGGTGACATGCGCGCGCACCGCGGCTCGAACGGCCATGAAAAAGGGCAGGAGGATGAAGCCATCCTCGTCGTCAGCCTCGTCGAGATAGCGGTTCATCACCAGATTGGCGAAGTCCGGAAAGCCACGGTGCCAGAGGTCCATCAACAAGAAGGCGAGATCGTAGAGTATATCTATGCTGGCGATCTGGTCGTTGAATTCGATGCAATCGAAGAGGCGGGGTTCGCCGTCGAAAAGACAGATGTTGCGCAGGTGCAGGTCACCATGGCACCTGCGGATCTTGCCGGCTGCTTCCCGGCGGTCGAGCAATCCGGCATGGCGCGCGAGGGCGGTGCGGAAGGCCTCGGCAAAAGTCTCGATCTCCACTTTTGTGAAAACATGGCTGGTCGCAAAGCCGGCCTCATTGATGTCCAGCACGCCCGAAAGGTTGGATGAGCCGCTGCCATCGTGGATCGTCGGGGCGGTACGGTGGTAGCCGACGATCATGCGGGCAACCGCGGTCATCAGCGCCGGCGACAATTCTCCGCCAGTTGCCATCTGATCGAGAAGCTTCGACTGATCGAGGCGGACCATCTCGATCGCCGCGTCGACCATTCGGCCGGCGCCATCGAACGCAAGTTCGCCGTTGGCCTCGCGTGTGATGCGACGCACGCCCAGATAGAGTCCGGGTGCGGTCTTCGAGTTGAGTTCCACCTCTTTCTCACAAGCGGCCAGCCTGAGCGCCGGCGTCGAGAAATCGACATATGGCAACTTGACCGCGCGTTTCATCTTGTAGGCGCGTTGGCCGACCAGAAAAATAAGCGAGATATGAGTTTCGATCGCCTCGACCGACCCGGCCGTGTCATATGAAGCAGGATCGAGCAGAAAAGCGACAGCGGCTTGCTGGTCTTCAACGATCATGTCTGCCTCCTTTGTGCCGGTGTCGCGCGCCGGCGTTCCGCATCAGCGCGCTAGTGCTGCAGCGTCTGGACATAACCAGCCAACGCATGGATACGTTCCGTGGTGACGATTTCTCCAGCGTTTTGGCCGTTTTTCCTGGTGTCGCCAGGAGGAATTAACGCCCCCAGACCGGCATGTCGCGATCGCCACGCTCCGGCACCGTGGTACGGCCGTCGCTCACCGCGAAAACGCGCCTGCACAATTGGCACTGTGGAACGTCTGTCAAAGATCAGTCACTGCCGAGGGAATTGTGCGAATCTTGTACCCTGTAAGGGGCTTGGTCAATGCAGGCCGAACTCGCGCAACAATTCCTCGCGATAGCGCATGAACCTGGTTTGGCTGCGCTCGCGCGGACGTGGCAGGTCGACGTCGATCAACCGCGCCGCACCGCCTTTCTCCTTAGGCAGGATCAACACCCGGTCGGCAAGATAGATCGCCTCTTCCAGATCATGGGTGACCATGACCATGGTGACGTTCTCCTCGCTCCAGATGCGAGCCAGTTCTTCTTGCATGCCGATCTTGGTCATGGCATCGAGAGCGCCTAGCGGCTCGTCGAGCAGCAGGATCTCGGGCTGCACCGTCAACGCCCGGGCAATGCCGACGCGCTGGGCCATGCCGCCGGAAAGCTGCCGGGGAAAGGCGTCGGCGAATTCGGCGAGACCGACGAGCTCGATGTAGAAGCGGGCCTTCTCCTCGGCGTTCGCCTTCGCGACGCCCCGCACCTCGAGACCGAAGGCCACATTGCCGAGTACGGTCAACCACGGAAGCAGGCGCGGTTCCTGGAAGATCACCGCCCGCTCGGCGCCGACACCGTCGACCGGCTTGCCGTCGATCGCGACACGGCCACTGTCGGCGGCCTCCAGCCCGGCAAGGATGCGCAGCAGCGTGGTCTTGCCCGACCCGCTGGCGCCGACGATGACCAGGCATTCGCCGGAACGGACATCGAGGTTGAGCGTACGCAGAACGGCAAGCTGACGTCCGCCGAGTGTGAATGATTTCGACAGGTCGCGGATCGAGACCTCGCCGCCGCGGTTGGTGCCAGTCATTTCAGTCCCCAGTCCATCTCAGTCAGTTCGTCTTGGTTTCGCCGCGCCGATACAGAATGTCGGCGGCCTTCAGTTTGCCTTTGGCCAGGCGGCCGTCCCGCTCCAGTACGCTGACCCAGAAGTCGATGTCGCGGTCGGTCGCTTGTGCCCCTTCGCGCAGACCAAAGCCGGTCCAGTAACGCGCCAGGTCGCCATTTTCGCCGCGCTTGTCGAGGATGCTGGCGAGCACCTTGCGCGCTTCGTCCGGGTTCTGCCTCGACCAATCGGCGGCGCGGGCAGACTGTTCGACGAAGTGACGGGCAGCTGCCGGGTTGGCGGCGATGAAGTCGCGCCGCAGCACGACGAAGCCGCCGGCGAGTTCGCCCAGCACGTCCGTATCGTTGAACACGCCGCGCACGCCGCCATTGGCGACCAGCGCGCCAGCGAAAGTTGCCTGCCAGTAGCCGAGCCCAGCAATATCGACCTGATGCGAGCGTAAGGTCTGCTCGAGCTGTGGACCAGGTACGACGACGAGGTTGGCGGCGTCAGGCGGCAGACCGACGCTGTGCAGTGCTTCGCGTACCGTATAGTCGAGATGGGCGCCGAGCGTGTTGACCGAGATGGTCTTGCCGGCAATATCGGCGATCGATTTGATCGGGCTGTCCGCAAGCACGTAAAAGACGCTTTTCACGTCCTTGTTGATGCCGTTGCTCGGATAGGCGGCGACGAAGTCGTTGCCGCCGGAGATCGAGTTGATCACAGCGGCCGTGGCTGCCGAACCGAGATCGACGCTGCCGGAGGAAAGGGCAAACAACGATTCCGGGCCGCCGGTGGCGTAGCCGACATTCTCTAGCTCGACACCGAGGTCCTTGTAGTAGCCGAGCTCGTCGGCGAGCTCATGCGGGGAGATGCTGCCGCGGCTGGCGAGGTAGCGGAATTTGACGGCTGTGGCTTGCGCAAAAGCGAAGCGGGGCAGGCCGGCGGCGATGATGCCGGCGGCAACGGGAGCGCTTGCAAGCAGGGAACGGCGCGTGATTTTCATGATCCGGTCTTTCCTGGGATGAGAGGAAGGGTTGCTCAGTTGACGGGATTGCTCCAGCGGCACAGCCGCCGCTGGAGGATAACCAGAACCTGGTTTGCGATCAGGCCGAGGCTGGCGAGGATGACGATCGCCGCGAACATCAGCGGGATCTGGAAATTGTACTGCGCGTTCATCACCTGGAAGCCGATCCCCTTGTTGGCACCGATCATTTCGGAGGCGATCAACAGCAGCAGTGCCGTGGTGGCGCTGAGCCTCAGTCCAACGAAGATCGACGGCACGGCGCCGGGCAATACGACGCGGCGGAACACGGTGAGCCGCGTCGCGCCGTAGACACGCGCCATCTCGAGCAGCTTCGGATCGACTTCCTTGACGCCGCTGGTGGTGTTGAGCAGCAGCGGAAACAGTGTCGCCCAGAAGATGACAAAGATCTTGGAGGTTTCGCCCAGCCCGAGCAGCAGGATGAACACAGGGTAGAGCGCCAGCGCCGAGGTCTGCCGGAACAGCTGCAGTATCGGGTCGAGCGCGGTTTCGACCGCGCGCACCTGGCCCATGAACAGACCGAGCGGAATGGCGACCGCGACGGCTGCTGCGAAGGCAATGCCGGCACGCTGCAGGCTGATGGCGATGTCGCCGAGCAAGGCGCCGCCAGCGAGCCCTTTCCACAGAGCGGCAGCGATCATGTCGATGGGCGGCAGCACAGCGGCATTCACCCACCCGGCGCTGCTCGCCACCTGCCACAGCACCAGAAACCCCACGAGGACGCCGTAACGTGACAGGAAGCGGCCTGCGGTCAAATTGCCGAGGCGCAGCAAATCGATACCGATGTTGGTCCGGTGTCCGTGCGTGCCGATGACGGTCGGCTGTTCGACGTTCTGCAAAGTCATCGTCTTGCCCTTCGCTTCAGAGGGTTATTCGGCGGCCAGCACGGTCGAGCGAGCTGATGTCCACGGGTTTTCGGGACGTCGGAGGCCAAGGTTCTCGCGCAGCGTCCGCCCTTCATAGGCGGTGCGGAACAGGCCGCGGCGCTGCAGCTCCGGAATCACCAAATCGACAAAATCGTCGAGCGCGCCCGGCAGCCACGGCGGCAGGATGTTGAAGCCGTCGGCCGCCTCATTGGTGAACCATTCTTCCAGTTGATCGGCCACCTGGGTGGCGCTGCCGATGACTGTGTAGTGGCCTCGTGCCGTCGCCACCCACTGATAGAGCTGGCGGATCGTGAAGTTGTGCTCGTCGGCAATCTGGCGGATCAGCGCCTGACGGCTCTTCATGCCTTCCGTTTCCCTGCTCGGTGGCAGCGGTCCGTCGAGCGGATAGCCGGTGATGTCGAGCGTCTGGCCGGCCAGCGCGTTGAGCAAGGCGATGCCGTCCTCGGGCAGGATGAGACCATTCAACTGCTCATATTTGGCGCGGGCTTCGTCCTCGGTACGGCCGACGAAGGGTGCCACGCCAGGCATGATCAGCACCTGGTCGGGATCGCGACCGACGCCCGCCACGCGCGCCTTGATGTCGCGGTAGAACTCTTGTGCCGTCTCGAGCTTTTGATGAGCGGTGAAGATCACCTCGGCCGAATGCGCGGCCAGCCCGCGCCCATCCTCGGACTGCCCGGCCTGCACCACCACCGGATGCCCCTGCACCGGGCGCGGCACGTTGAGCGGGCCCTTGACGCTGAAATGCGCCCCCTTGTGATTGACGTCGTGCAGCTTGTCCTTGTCGTAGAAGCGGCCCGACTGCTTGTCGCGGATGAAGGCGTCGTCCTCCCAGCTGTCCCACAGCGCCTTGACGGTTTCGACATGTTCATGCGCCCGGGCATAGCGGTCGGCATGGTTGGGCTGGACATCGCGGTTGAAGTTCTGGGCGGTCTCGTCGCCGGCCGAGGTCACCACATTCCAGCCGGCACGGCCGTTGGACAACAGATCAAGCGACGCGAATTTGCGCGCCAGTGTATAGGGCTCCTCATAGGTGGTGGACGCGGTGGCGATGAAGCCGAGATGTGTGGTGAGCGGCGCCAGCGCGGCAAACAGCGTCACTGGTTCGAAACCAGCGATCTTGGCATTGCCGCCTTCGCGCGCGCCAAGCCCGACCGTCAGATTGTCGGCGAGGAAATAAGCGTCGAACAGGCCGCGCTCGGCGGTCAATGCAAGCTGCTTATGGAATTCGAAGCTCGTGGCGCCGTCGGCCGGCGCGTCGGGATGGCGCCAGGCGGCAATATGCTGTCCGCCACCAGGCAGGAAGGCGCCAAGCTTGATCTTTCTGCGCATCGTCAGTTCCCCTTGTCGCATGGAGTTGAAGGAGGTTCGCTCTGCTCAGGCGGCCTTGATCCTCGCCGGCTTGGCTGATTTCGTACGGCTGACGCTGCGCCGTCCGTCGACTGCAACGGGCACGTCGCCGTCGACAGTGGCGCGGCGCACGACCCGGCGCTGATCGCCGTAGTCATTGACGGCGTAGTGCTGCGTCGCCCGGTTGTCCCAGATCGCCACGTCCCCCGCTCGCCAACGCCAGCGGACAGTATTTTCAGGGACGGTAACGTAGGATTGGAACAACTCGTAGACCCTATGGAAGTCGCTTTTGGACAAGCCAACGAACCGCTGCACGAAATTGCCCAGAAGGAGAGTGCGCTCCCCGGTCTCCGGATGCACCCGGACAACGGGATGCTCGGTCTCGTAAATCGTGGAAGTAAACACCTCATCGAAGTGTTTTGTTTCGGCTTCGGTCGCCCGGGGTCTCACCGCGGCGTAGTCATAGGCGTTGCTGTGAACGGCCCAAAGATCGTCCGCGAAACGCTTCAGCGTTGGCGGCAAACTCTCATAAGCTGTGGCCGTGTTTGACCAGATCGTGTCGCCACCAGCCGACGGAATAACCACGCCGCGCAAGACCGAGAACTTGGGATAGGCGTCAACGAAAGTGACGTCGGTATGCCACTGGTCGGCGCGCCCGCCACCGCGGCTGGAGTCAAGTTCGAGGATCGACGCTGTGCCGACCACAGGCCCTTGCGTCGGATGCGGAACGAGGTCGCCGAGCTGTCGGGCAAAACGTTCCTGCTCGGCATCGTCAAGGTGCCCCTGGTCACGGAAGAACACGACCTTATGGCGCAGGAGAAGCTGATTGATCGCCACCACGACGGCATGTGGCAGGTCACCGGATAGACGTACGTTGCGGATCTCTGCACCGACACGTGCTGTGAGTGGCGTGACGTGCAGTTCCAGTGCGGCTGCATTGGTGAGATCGGGATTTGTCATGGTAATCTCCAGGCGAATTGAGCGTTGGTTGGGGAGTACTCAAACTGGCCGATGGCCTGCCGGCGTAGGGAGGAACTGGCCGATATTCTTGGGCATAATGGTTCGGTCCTATCGGCTCTTGGAAAAGTCAGTCGCAGTCACGACGACGACAGAGTAGTCATTCTACAAATTCTATAGAGAAACCAAATTGCGTGTTTTACTCTGCTATTGAAAATTCTCAGTCGATAAAGCGCGAAGAGGATGGCTGAGATGCCAAGCCGACCGGCGCACGGGCTTAAGGTTGAACCGAGCAAGGCAACTGAAACCGGCTGACAACCTAATCTTAGTCTGAGGTGCGAAGCGAAGGCTGGAGAAGGCAAGGCAACCGCAGACGTTGCCGGCGGCAGCATTTGCCCAAAGCACAGTTCATCCGGCGCCATGGTTGAATCGATCGACCCTGAAATCGCCGAGCGGCGTTTCACAACGGTCGGTCGTGATAAGGTCGGCCATGGCGTCGCCCACGCCCGGGCCGAGCTGGAAGCCGTGTCCGCTGAAGCCGAAGGCGTGGAACAGGCCCGGCGTCGTCGCCGAGCGCCCCATGACCGGCAGCATGTCCCTGATATAGCCCTCGCAGCCGGACCATGTGCGGATGACTGCGACCCGGGCGATTGCCGGCAGCAGCCGCGCGACGGCGCGCAATTGCGACGGAAGGCGCATGGGATCGGCGACCGCATGGCCTGGATCGAGGCTTACCGACACTCTTTCGGCCGCGCCGCCGAAGACGATGTTGCCCCGCTCGACCTGGCGCAGATAGGCGCCATGCTCCTTGTTGCGCGTCCAGATGCCCACCACCGGCAGAATCCGATGGGGCAGCGGCTCGGTAACACCCATCTGCGGACCGCGGGCGTCGATCGGTACCTCTTCGCCGAACTGTGCGGCAATGCGCGCGCCCCAGGCTCCGGCGGTGTTGAGCAAGCAATCGGCGGCGAATGCACCTTTCGAACTGGCGACAAGGAAACTGGAGCCCGTGTGCGTGATGTTGTCGACCTCGGCTTCCTCGACGATTTCGGCGCCGAGCTTGCGTGCAGCTTCGGTGAAGGCCGGCGCGATCAGCCGCGGATTGCCGCTGCCATCTTGCGGCGAGAATGACGCCGCGATCGCCTCGGGACCGAGTCCGGGAAAGCGCGCGCTAATCTCGCGTGGGTGGAGTTCCTCCAACTCGAGCCCCCACGGTCGCGCGGCTTGCGCATAGGCCCGCATGTCGGCAAGGCTTCCTTCATCGAAGATCAGCCGGATGTGACCGGTGGCGCGAAATTCCACGTCACGGCCAAGCATTCTTTCGGCCTCGCCCCACAGCCTGAGCGAGCGGTGGGCGAGTGGAAGCTGGGACAGATGGCGCCCCGTACGCCGGATGTTGCCGAAGGAGGCGACTGTCGCGCCGGTGCCGATCCGGTTGCGCTCGACCAGCGTTACGCGCGCGCCACGCCTAGCAAGGAAATAGGCCGAAGCCGTTCCCATAAGCCCGCCGCCCAGCACGATCACATCCATAGTCGTTTCCTAGTGCAGAGCGGCTGATCCTTGGATGTGCCCATCTTGTTCGCGCCGCGGCATTGCGTCAAAGATGCGTTTGGACAGAAGCCATAAGCTCTACCTATGGAGTGGCAATGCGGGCCCGGCAGCTTGAAGTCTTCATCACCGTCATGCGCGCGGGCACCGTGACTGCCGCGGCCCGGATGCTGAACATCTCCCAGCCCGCCTTGAGCCAGATCGTCATCCACACCGAGGATGAACTCGGCTTCACGTTGTTCGAGCGCGTCAAGGGCCGGCTGCGGCCGACGCCCGAGGCACTCGAGATATTCGCCGATGCCGAAAGGCTGTCGGCGGGGCTGGAGGGCTTGCGCCGCAAGACTACCGACCTGCGTCTTGGCCGGACCGGGCTGGTGCGGGTCGCGGCCTCGCCGCCGCCCGCCATGGCGATATTGCCGCGCGCCTTCACCGGATTCCGGGCGCAGTATCCAGAGATACTGCTGCGGTCTCATATGGCTCCGATCGCCGCGATCATCGACATGCTGCGTGCCGGCGACGTCAGCCTCGGCGTGGCCATGGACGACCGGCTGCCTCCGGACATCGAGGCGGAAGTGATCGGCAGCGTCGGCTTCGCCTGCCTGCTGCCGACCGGGCATGCGTTGGCCGGGAAGACCGAGTTGACGCTCGCCGATCTCGCCAGCGAGGACTTGATATCGTATCGCGGGAACACCCGTCCCGCCGACGAGTTGGCTCACGCTGGCCGCGCGCAGGGTGTGGCGCTTTTGCCGTCGCTCGAGATCGACGTGTCGATCTCCGCGGTCGGCTTCGTCCAGGCCGGCCTGGGTATCGCCCTGGTCGACGCGTTGCTGCCCTGGCATCAGTTTGCCGGGATTGCCGTCCGGCCGCTCGCGGCAGGCCCCGAGTTTCCGATCGCGCTGCTGACGTCGCGCGCGCGGGCTCTTTCGCGGGCCGATGAGATGATGCGCGACCAAATCCGTGCGGCCTGCTCTCTCGTGCTGGGCGGTGACAAGGCAAGGGCATAAGCAATACTTATATGGTTCGTCTTCATACGTCTTGGACCTCGCCATCCTGTCATGTCAGCTTTGGATGGCAGACAGGAAGGGACGCATCATGGATGGTGCCATCGCGGTGGATGAGGCGCAAAACGAAGCCGACTGGAAGGTCGGCGTCGACATCGGCGGGACATTCATCGATTTCTGCGCGCTGGAAGCCCGTACCGGACGGGTCGCCTCGCTGAAAGTGCTGACGACGCCGGAAGATCCGGGTGCCGAACTGATCACGGGCCTCACGCTTCTTGCCGAACGCGAAGGCTTTGATCCGACCCGCATGATGCGCTTCGTGCACGGTACGACCATTGGCATCAACACCATCATCCAGCGCAAGGGCGCACCGCTCGCGTTGTTCACCAATGCCGGCTTCGAGGACGTTATCGAACTGGCGCGGCTGCGAATGCCGGACATGTATTCGCTCTTCTGCTCGCGGCCGGAGCCGCTGATCTCGCGTGACATGGTTTTCGGCATTCCGGCCCGCATGCGTGCCGATGGGAGCGAATCCCAGGCGCCGGACATGGCGGCGGTAAAAACAGCGGTGGCACTGGCAAAGGCGAACGGGGCGCAAGGTATCATCGTGTCTTTCCTCCATGCCTGGCGCAACGCCGCTCAGGAAGCCTCGGTGAAGGCGGCGATCGCGCGTCTTGCGCCCGAGCTATTCGTCTTCTCTTCGGCCGAGGTCTGGCCGGTCATCCGTGAATATGAGCGTAGCTCGACCGCCATCCTCAACGGCTATGTCCATCCGCGCGTCTCGGGCTATTTGACGGCGCTGGAAGAGCGGCTGAAGGACCACGGCGTGCCGGCACGCCCCATGCTGACGAAGTCGAACGGTGGACTGATGAATGCTGCCGAAGGCAAGCGCGCCTGCGTGAACATGCTGCTGTCGGGAACTGCCTCCGGCGTCATCGGCGCCTCGTGGCTGGCGCGTCAGGCCGGAGAGGACAAGATCCTTACCCTCGACATTGGCGGAACCTCGGCCGACTTCGCTCTCATCATCGACGGCGAGCCGCAATTCGGGACAGGCGAGCTGATCGGCGAATTTCCGCTCCATATCCCCTCCGTGTCGGTGAGCTCGATCGGTATCGGCGGCGGCTCCATCGCCAGTGTCGATGCGCAGGGGGTGCTGCGGGTCGGACCGGAATCGGCCGGTTCGACGCCAGGACCCGCGTGCTACGGGCATGGCGGCGAGCGGCCGACGGTGACGGACGCGATGGTGGTGTGCGGATGGCTTGGTCACAGCGAGATGGCCTATGGCCAGCTCAGAATCGATACCGGCCTGGCGCATCGTGCGGTCGGCGACCTTGCCGCCGGGCTCGGCCGGCCCATTGAGCAGACCGCGCAGGCGATACTCGACATCGCGGTGTCGGAGATGTTCGTCGAGGTCGAGAAGCTTGCTTCGCGCGCCGGTGTCGATTTGCGCGATTTCACGCTGATGCCTTTCGGCGGCGGCGGCCCGATGCTCGGCGCCTTTCTTGCCCGCGAGCTCGGCATGAAGCGCGTCATGGCGCCGCGCCGTCCTGGCGTGGTATCGGCGTTGGGCGGTCTGGTGGCGGATCTGCGCGGCGACTTCATCCGCACGGTCTTCACCCCATTGTCGGGCGCTACGCTGCCGGCAATTCGCGAGGCGTTCGAGGCGCTCGCGCATGAGGGGCGCGGCTGGCTTGCGGTGCAGGGGCACGACTCGGCAGCGGAACTCACTCTCTCCTGCGACATGCGTTATTTCGGCCAAAGCTATGAGATCGAAGTCGTCCTTTCGCCTCAATGGCTGACAGATGGCGACGTTGCCGCCATCGGGCAGGCCTTCCATCTTACCCACCAGCGGCTTTACGATTTCCACGACCCGGACAGCGAGATCGAGCTTGTCGATATCAGGCTGTCCGCCATAGGCGCCGGGCCGAAACTCTCGCTTCCGGAGACCGAAGAAGTGGACGTTGCGGCCATCCCGGCGCGCCGTGTCCCAGTCTACACCGGTGCGAGCGTCGAAACCGTCGATCTCCACGACCGCCAGGCCCTCGTGTCGGGCAGCACATTCGCCGGACCTGCCGTGGTCGTTCAGGAAGACACCACTTTCGCCATTCCCGCAGGAGCGCATGCACGGGTCGACCGCTATCTCAACCTTCTGCTGACCTTCGCGGAGTGAGGCCATGTTTGATCGGACAAACCTTCAGGTTCTCGCGAACCATGCCCGCGCGGCGGCTGAAAACATGGCTCATACGCTGCACCGCACAGCGCACTCCGCCTTCGTCAAGGAGACGCAGGATTTTACGGTCATGCTGATGGATCGTTCGGGAGCGACCTTCGCCGTGCCGATGGAGCTTGGTGCTACCTGGTATCCGGGGCTTTCCTATCACCGCGCTATCGCGATGGTCGGCGACTACCGGCCGGGCGACGTTGCCTTCACCAACGATCCCTATTCCGGCCACGTCGCCACGCACGCGCCCGACACCCATTTGTGGAAGCCCGTCTTCGTCGATGGCGAGATCGTCGCCTGGACGGGAGGGCACATCCACAATACCGACATGGGCGGTGCGGTGCCGGCCTCGCTGAGCCGCGCGCTGACCGAAATTCATCAGGAGGGTATCCGCTTTCCGCCGATGAAGCTGGTGCGGGAAGGGGTCTTCGATGAGACGATCCTACGGATCATGAGCACCAATGTGCGCAAGCCAGATCTCAACATCGGCGACATCAAGGCGCTGGTCGGCGCGCTCAACACCGGCGAGCGCAAGGTCCAGGCAATGGTGAGGAAATTCGGCAAGGCCGGCTTCGTTGAAGGCGTTGCGGCTCTTCTCGATCATGCGGAGGCGCAGGCGCGCGACGTGCTGCGCGCCATGTCCGACGGCACATGGGAATTCTGCGACTATGCCGACGAGGATTCCGTCGAGGCCAATCCTTGCCGGCTAAAGCTGACACTGACGATCAAGGGCGATGAGGCGGTGCTCGACTTCACCGGCTCCGATCCGCAGCTCGGCTCCTCGCTCAATGTGCCTTCGGGCGGCGACCCGCGACACACCATGCTGCTGGTGGGTGTCTACTACGTGCTCTACACGCTCAATCCGAAGATCCTGCTCAACACGGGTCTGACGCGGCCGTTCACCTGCATCGCACCCACGGGGTCGGTGCTGAATCCGATACACCCCGCAGCTGTCGGCATGCGCTCGCTCACCTGCGCCCGGCTGCGGTCGGTCATCTTCGGCGCCTTCTCGCAGGCAGTGCCGGAGCGCCTGCCCGCGGCGCCGGCCGGCAACAACTGCATCGTCAACGTCATGACCACGGACGAGCGCACCTACCGGACCGTCATCACAGCGGTGAATCCGGTGGTGGGCGGCGGCGGGGCGATGCCGCATCGCGACGGGACCAACGGATCGGGCGCCGATGCCGCCTATCTCAAGAACACGCCGATCGAGATCACCGAGACCGAGACCCCGGTCGAATTCCTCAGATACGGGCTCGCCAAGGACAGTGGCGGCGCGGGCCGCTGGCGCGGCGGGCTGGCGACCGAGATGGCCTTCCGCGTCTTTGCTCCCGACTCCAGGATCACGGCGCGCAACCGCGACCGCAGCTTCTTCCGTCCATGGGGTGTGCTGGGCGGCAAGGCCGCCGGCCTGTCGGACATGGTCGTCAATCCAGGGACCGAGCACGAGCGGCGGCTGGGCAACATCGACACCGCGGTTCTGCAGCCTGGCGACGTGCTCGATATCCGCTCCGCCGGAGGCGGCGGGCGCGGCGATCCGTATGAACGCGAGGCCTGGCGGGTCGCGCAGGATGTGCGGCGCGGCTATGTGTCACCGATTGTTGCCGAGCGCGACTATGGCGTCGTCATTCGCGATGGCGAGGTCGACGAGCAGGCGACCGCGAGGCTGCGCGCGGGGCACAAGCCGTCCGCTGGCCATTTTCATTTCGGTGCGGAGCGGGAAGGCTACGAAGCGCAGTGGACTCCGGCGGCCTATGATCGGCTCACCGCCATATTAAGGGATCTGCCGATCCATTGGCGGTTCTTTGCCAAGACGGAAATCTTCCGCCGTATGAAGGAGCGCTCCGGGCCGGAGGGTGTCCAGGCGGCTTTCGATGACGTTTGCGAACGCTTTCCCGAACTGCCGCGTCCTCACCCTGTGCGAGAGGCCGCGGAATGATCACGACCGGCCGTATCGTCCGGCTGGCCGAGCGCGACCGGGCGGCGGTGCATTTCTTTCTCGACGGGCAGACCGATAGTGCTCTCGCGGGCGATACTGTGTTGACCGCGATGCTGGCGTCAGGACACGCCTTGCGAATGTCCGAGTTCGGACCCGAGCCGCGCGCCGGCTTCTGCCTGATGGGAGCCTGCCAGGATTGCTGGATATGGCAGGAGGAGGGGCCGCGCCTGCGGGCGTGCACAACCCTGATAGCCGAAGGCATGCGGTTGCGCACCACGCCGCCGCAGAGTTGGCCGTGAGTGAGGCCCCGTCGCCGCGGATCGTGATCGTGGGCGCTGGCCCAGCCGGCATAAGGGCGGCGGCGGCACTTGTCGATGCGGGCCTCCATCCGGTGGTGATCGACGAAGGGCAGCGCGCCGGCGGCCAGATCTATCGTCGCGCACCTGACGGGTTCGTCCGCACCCCGGAGCAGCTCTACGGGTCGGAGGCGGCGAAGGCGCGCGCGCTGCATGCGCTGTTCGATCGGTTGGCGGCGGACGGGCGGCTCACTCATTGCGCGGGACGCTCGGTCATCGCCGTGCAGCAAGATCGCCTGCACGTGCTGGGGGAGGGCGGCATGCAGCTAGTCAGCTATGACCGCCTGATCCTTGCCACCGGCGCATCCGACCGTGTCGCTCCGGTCCCGGGCTGGCAGCGCGCCGGCGTCTACAGTCTTGGTGCGGCGCAGATCGCGCTCAAGGCGCAGGGTGTGGCGCTCGGGCAGCGGATCGTCCTGATCGGATCGGGGCCTTTGCTAACGTTGGTCGGCGCCCAGCTTGTCAAGGCTGGAGGGAATGTGGCGGCAGTATTGGATACCTCCTCCTGGCACCAGCAAATGCAGGGGTTCTGGGACCTTGCCGCCCGGCCGTTGGTCGCGCTACGCGGTCTGGTCCTGCGGGCGAGGCTCGGCGGCCGCTACCATGCGGGCGTGACGCTCGAACGGATCGATGCCGACGGGAAGGGTGTCACAGCGATGCGCTGGCGCGACGCCCGCGGACGGGAACGCCTCACTCCATGCGACACGATAGGCATGGGCTGGCACTTGCGGGCGGAAACGCATCTGGCCGACCTGGCGGGATGCGCCTTCACCTATGATGAGCGGTGGCGGCAATGGCTGCCAAAGACCGACCGGATGGGGCGTGCCGGCAGTGGCGTCTATCTTGCGGGTGACGGCGTTCGTCTCCTCGGGGCGGATGGCGCGGAGGTCGCGGGGCGTCTGGCTGCGGCGGCATGCCTTGCTGATCTTGGATTTCCAGCGCCCTCCACGGCGGGCGATCTGCGCAAGCTCTCGCGGCTCGAGCGCTTCGCCCGCGGCCTAGCTCGCGCCTTTCCCTGGCCGGCGGCGATGGTGCGGGCACTCCCCGACGACGCGGTCGTCTGCCGCTGCGAGAATGTGACCGCCGCGGCCCTGCGCGAAAGCACAGATTTCGGCGGCAGCGAAGCGAACAGGGTGAAATCGCTGTCGCGCGTCGGCATGGGGCGATGCCAGGGGCGCTATTGTCAATTGGCTGCCGTCGAACTCATCGCAGCGCAGACCGGCTGTACGCCTGGCGCTGTCGGCCGGTTCCGCGGGCAAGCGCCTGTTCGCCCGGCGCCTGTCGGCGCCTTTCTGCGCGAAGGCTGATGCAGGTCCGGGCCGCCCTGGAATGTTTGCCTGTATCAAATCTAGAAATCGGCAACCTTCCCCCAGGCCGAAGTGTCGAAGCGCCTGGGATCATAGGATTGCGGATCGACGATCGGTTGCGACCCGGTCATCAGATCGGCGACGAGGTGCCCGGCGCCGGGTCCGATGCCGAAGCCATGCCCAGAGAACCCGGCAGCCAGGAAGAAACCCGGAACTGTATCGATCTCGCCGATGGCAGGCACGCCGTCCGGCGTGCTGTCGATGTAGCCGGCCCAGGCCGCGCTGATCCTGGTTTGGCGCAGTGCCGGCAGCAACTCGAGCGCCCGCGCGTGGGTCAGGCGGATTGTTGCCTGGTCCGGGACCGGATCGAGGATGCGCATCCGCTCCATCGGCGTCGGCCGGTCGAGCTGCCAGCGCCGGAGCGTTTCGTGGCCGGAGCGCATGCCTTGCAGGCCGCCAGGTGCGAGGCTGCGCCAGCGCTTCAGGAACATGGGCAGGAATTGCGACGAGAAGCGCAACTGCTGCGGCGTCACGTCCACGCGCCCGCGTCCGCTTATGGCGAGCGTGTAGCCGCCGTCGCCCCGGCGCGTGGCCGAGATCCTTGCTGTGTGCAACGCATCCGGCAGACCCTCCGCGCCGGGCGATACGGACAGGATGGAGGAACGGATCGACGCCTGCGGAAAACGGAAACCGAATTGGTGGCAAAAGGAGGAGGCCCAGGCGCCGCCGGCCAGCACCGCCACCTTGGTCCGGATCGTTCCACTTTCGGTGACCACGCCGCTCAGGCGTCCGCCCTCGGTCTCGATACCGCGCGCGGCGCAATTCTGGTGCACGGTGCCCCCGAGCTTGAGGATGGCCCGGGCGACCGCGGGCGCGGCCCGCGACGGATCGGCGGTGCCGTCGGTCGGCGAGAAGACGCCGCCCTTCCATGTCCGGCCCGTGGCGCGGCCTCGCTCGCTGGCCTCGGCGCTGTCGAGCATGTGCGTGGTGACACCGGCCGTTTTGGCGAAGTCACGCCAGCGTGCCCAGCCGGCCAGTTCCGCCTCGTCATTGCTGAGATAAAGCAGGCCGCAGCGGCGAAAGCCGGTATCTTCGCCAGTCTCTGCCGCAAAGCTGTCCCACAGGTCGAGGCTTCTTGTTGCCATCGGCAACTCGCGGGCGTCGCGGTTCTGCTGTCGGCACCATCCCCAGTTCCTCGAGGACTGCTCGGCGCCGATGCGGCCTTTTTCGACAAGCGCGACCTTCATACCGCGCCCGGCCAGATAGTAGGCCGCGAAGACACCGACGATGCCGCCGCCGATCACCACCGCGTCGGCGGATTGCGGCAGTTCGCCGGATGTCTCGATTTGCTGCAGCGGCGCGCGCATGATCCTCTCTACCTTGAAGCTCCAATCTACCGCGTCGCGCAGGCAGCCGCTGCCGCAGTTGAAGCCGAAGCAGAATTTTATTCCGGCAGCTCGGTCGAAATCGGGAGCCGATGCGTTTCAAAGCGCTGTCCGCTTGGATGGACAGGCCAGCGGGCTGTGGTAGTGTCAATGCCTATGAGCAAGGCAGCATTTTGTGCTGTGGCGTGCGTTCTGCGGAGACGAGCGTGAAACTGGATCGGATCGATATCAAGATTCTACACGAATTGCAGAAGAACGGCCGCATCACCAATGTGGAACTGGCTGATCTGGTGCATCTGTCGCCGAGCCCGTGCCTGATGCGGGTCAAGAAACTGCAGTCGGAAGGCTACATCGAAGGCTATTCCGCGCAGGTCAATATCGGCAAGCTTGGCCAGACGCTGACCGTGTTCACCGAAATCACCTTGAAGAACCATCGCCAAGTGGACTTCGCCCGCTTTCTCGCCGTCGTGGAGAAGATCGACCAGGTCATCGAATGCCACCTTGTGTCGGGCGGCTACGACTATTTGATGAAATTCGTGACCGCCGGCATCGCCGAGTACCAGACGATCATGGAGCGGCTGACCGACATGGATATCGGCATCGACAAGTATTTCAGCTTCGTGGTGCTGAAGTCTCCCATCGTCAAGGCGCATATACCGTTGCCCAGCCTGTTTCCTAGGTGAGCTGCCGTTTCGTCAGCGATGGCCGTACTGGCTGACCAGTTCGGGGTCTCGGACCAGGCCATCGAGCCACGTCGGATCGAGCTTCGGCACGGAGGAGAACAGAAGCTTGGAATAGGGGTGGGTGGGCGCCTTCAGCTTGTCGGGCGTGATCTGCTCCACCCGTTCGCCATTGTACATAACCATGATTTCGTCGCAGATCGCTTCGACGACCGAGAGGTCGTGGCTGATGAAAATGTAGGAAAGGCCCAACTCGCGCTGCAACTCCTTGAGCAGTTCGATTACGGCGGCCGCCACCACGGTGTCGAGCGCCGAGGTGATCTCGTCGCAGATGATGAGCTTGGGTCCGGCCGCCAGGGCGCGCGCGAAGTTCACGCGCTGCTTCTGGCCGCCCGAGAGCTCCGACGGGCGACGGTAGCGTAGCGTCCTGGGCAGGCGGACCATGTCGAGCAGTTCATCGACGCGCTTCGAGCGCGCCTGCCTGTCCAGCCGGTGATAGAAGGCCAGCGGCCGGGAAATGATGTCCTCCACAGCCTTGGCCGGATTGAGCGCGGTATCGGCATACTGGAACACGATCTGCATCTCGCGCAGTTGGTCCTGGCTGCGTTTCCCCGAGGCGCGCTCCAGTTGCTTGCCGTCGAAAACGATGTCACCGGCCGCCGCCGGATGGATGCCGGCGATGACGCGCGCGAGCGTCGATTTTCCGCAGCCGGATTCGCCGATGATGCCGAGGTTGCGCCCCTTCTCGACGACCAGGCTGACGGAATCCACAGCGCGAATGAGTGGCAGTCCGTTATCGCGGACCGCGCCATAACCTGCCGTCACATTGTCGATGCGCAGCAACGGCTTCACGGCGGCATCTGTGTCCGCATGTGCTTGCCGCGGCTTCGGTTCGAAGGCGGCCAGCAGTTCGCGCGTATAGGGGTGCTGGGCAGCCGAAAGAATCTGTGCCGTGGTGCCGGTCTCCTGCACTTCTCCGCCCTTGAGCACAACAATGCGGTCGGCGATCTGGGCGACGACAGCGAGGTCGTGCGAAACGTAGACACCCGCTATCCCGCCTGCCCGCATGACCGACTTGAAGGCCTTTAGCACGTCGATCTGTGTCGTCACGTCGAGTGCCGTCGTCGGCTCGTCGAAGATCATCAACTTGGGCTCGCCGATAAGCGCCATGGCCGCCGACAGCCGCTGCAATTGCCCGCCCGAAACCTGGTGCGGATAACGCGCGCCGATTCCTTCCGGATCCGGCAGCGACAAGGCCCTGAACAGTTTGACCGCGCGCCTTCGCGCCTGCTCGGGAGACATCAGTCCGTGGATGCGCGTAACCTCGATCACCTGCTCCATAATGGTGGACGAGGGGTTGAAGGAGGCGGCGGCACTTTGCGGAACATAGGCAATGACGGTGCCTCGCAACCTGGCGCGTTCCTTTTCGGAAAGTGCCGCCAAGTTCTTGCCGTTGACATTGATCTCGCCGCCAGTGATCCGGCAGCCAGGCCGCGCATAGCCCATGAGCGAGAGCGCCACCGTCGTCTTGCCGGAGCCGCTCTCGCCGATCAGGGCGACGATTTCGCCATCGGCGATGTCGAGGCTGACGCCCTTGATGATTTCGACGACGCGTCCGGCATCGGTCGTCGCCTCGATCTGCAAGTTCCTGACCTCGACGAGATTGGTCATGCGTCCCTGTCCCTGATCTTCTGCGGCAGGTTGTCGATCAGCAGGTTGACGCTGATGGTGAGGCTGGCGATCGCCAGCGACGGAACGATGACGGCGGGCGCCGCGAAGGGCAGGCCGCCGATGTTCTCGCGCACCAGCGCGCCCCAGTCAGCGAGCGGCGGCTGCAGGCCGAGGCCGAGGAAGGACAGGCCGGAGAGCAAGAGCACGATGAAGACGAAACGCAGGCCGAAGTCGGCCAGCACCGGGCGGATGATGTTGGGCAGGATTTCGGATCCGATGAGATAGAAGGTGCTTTCGCCACGGACGCGAGCGACAGTCATGAAGTCCATGGTGTTGATGTTGACGGCGAGCGCCCGCGCGAAACGGTAGGCGCCGGGGATATAGATGACGGCGAGCGTCATGATCAGCGCCGGGATCGACGAGCCGACCGCGGCGACGACCACAAGGCCAAACAGCTTGCTGGGGATGGAGTTCATCGCGTCGAGGAAGCGGCTGAGACAGCTGTCGAACCATCCGCCGGTGACGGCCGCGATCATCCCCAGTACCACGCCCGAGAAGCAGGCGATGACGACGGCGGCGAGCGATATGCCGACGGTGTAGCGCGCGCCCATCAGCACCCGCGAGAGCATGTCGCGTCCCAGATAGTCTGAGCCGAGCCACAGGCCCTGACGCATCGGGCCGAAATAATCGTCGTCGACGATGTCGCCGATTGAATGGGGAGTGATGGAAGGCGCGAAGATGGCGATCAGTGTCCACGCCACGATGACCAGCGAGGCCACGACGCCCACGAGATTGTAGCTATGGCCTAGGAAGGACCGTCGGGAAGCTGCCGCGCGCGCCATCGTCACCTCAGCCTCGGGTTGGACATGATGGCGATGATGTCGGCAACCGTGATGAGCAAGAGGTAGCCGAGGCAGAAGATCGTCGCGCAGCTCTGGATCAGCGGCAGGTCGCGGGTCGCGACCGCATCGACCATAAGCTTGGCGATGCCGGGATAGTTGAAGATCGTCTCCACGATGATGACGCCGCCGACCAGATAAGACAGTGATAGCGCAACCGCGTTGACGATCGGCCCGAGTGCATTGGGAAGCGCGTGCTTGAGCACCATGCGGCTGCGCGAGGCGCCTTTGAGAAGCGCCATCTCGACATAGGGCGTGGAGAGCGTTTCGAGCACGGCGGCGCGGGTCATGCGGATCATCTGAGCGGAGATGACGAAGGTCAGCGTGATCACCGGCATCACATAGATGCGTGCGAGGTCGGTCAGCGAATGCGCCTCGTTGACCGAGGACAGCGCCGGCAGCCATTTGAGATAAACGGCGAAAAGCAGGACCGCGAGGGTCGCGACCATGAATTCCGGCACGGAGATGACGCCGATCGAAAGGACAGTGACGGTGCGGTCGTAGAGGGAACCGCGCAACATGGCAGAGGTGATCCCCAGCGTCAGCGCCAGCGGTACCGAGAGCAGCGTGGTGATGCCGGCAAGCTCCATGGTGTTGACGAAGCGCCCGCCGATCAGCGCCGCGACAGGCATTTCATTGGCGTAGGAGGTGCCGAGATCGCCGTGCAACAGGCCGAGAAGCCAGCGCAGGAAGCGCAGGATTGCCGGATCGTTTAGATGCATGGCCTCGCGCAAGCCGGCAACCGCCTCGGGGGTAGCCGCCTGGCCAAGCAGGATCGACGCGGTGTCACCGGGCAGCATGCTGGTGGCGAAAAAAACGGCGAACAGAACGATCAGAAGTGTAACGACCGCGATTGCCAGCCGCTTCAGCACGAGGTTGAAAACCCCAGATGTCATGGAAGCGCTCCTGCGGTTGCGTTCGGCCAAGCCATGTTGCGCAAGTGGTGCCGGGGACCAGTTGGCCGGTCCCCGGCTGGCGCGTCTCAGGCTTCAAGCCAGAGATATTCCGCCATTGCGTAGCCCATCATGCCACCGAGCGGGTTCGCCTCCAAACCCTTCACCTTGCTGGAGAGGGCATCGACGTTGGAAATGTAGGCCGGGATGATGGTGC
Source organism: Mesorhizobium sp. M0276 (assembly GCF_040321755.1). Classification (NCBI taxonomy): domain Bacteria; kingdom Pseudomonadati; phylum Pseudomonadota; class Alphaproteobacteria; order Hyphomicrobiales; family Phyllobacteriaceae; genus Mesorhizobium; species Mesorhizobium sp. M0276. Next base: position 24,876 of record NZ_JAMYSC010000011.1, read on the forward strand.
CGGCCTCCTCGGAGACCATGGTCTGCATCTGGCCGTAGATTTCCTTGCGCTTGGCCTGGTCGAGCGAGCCGCGCGCCTCGATCATCAGCTTGTCGAACTTCTCGGACTTGTACTGGCTTTCGTTCCACGGCGCGTTGGAGGCGTAGAGGAGCGAGAACAGAATGTCCGGCGTCGGGCGTGGATTGATGTTGCCGAAATGGATCGGCGCCTTGAGCCAATAATTGTCCCAATAGCCATCGGACGGAACGCGCTGGACGTCGAGCTTCATGCCGATGTCCGCCCCAGCGGCCTGGATGATTGTCGCCATGTCGATCGACGAGGTCGCGGCGTCGGAAGCGATCACTGGGATGGACTGGCCGAGCAGGCCCGACTTCTGGAAGTGGAACTTGGCCTTGTCCGGATCGAAAGCCTTCGGCTTGAGGTCGGCATTGTGGAAGATGTTCGCCGGCGAGACGGGCTGGTCGTTGCCGACTTCGCCAAGGCCGCGCAATGCCGATTTGACGATCTGCTCGCGGTTGACGAGATATTTCATGCCGGCCACGAAGTCGGCCTTATTGCCCGGATCCATGTCGAGCCGAATGTTGAGGTCCGTGTAGTTGCCCGAGGTCGTCTTCGACAATTCGAAGCCCTGCTGGCCGCCGATGAGCTTCATCGCTCGCGGATTGATCGAGGCGGCGAAGTTGATGTCACCAGAAAGCAGAGCGTTAACGCGGGCGCTGTCGTCGCTGATGGCGATGAATTCGAAAGAGTCGAGGTAGGGCTGGCCTGATTTCCAGTAGTTCTTGTTCTTGGTGACGACCGACCGCACGCCCGGTTCGAACGTTTGCAGCACGAAGGCGCCGGTGCCATTGCCCTTGGAGAAGTCGGTGGTGCCGTCGGCCACGATCATGAAGTGGTGCAGCGCCAGGATGGTCGGGAGGTCGGCATTCGGGTCGGCCAGCGTGATTTCGACGGTCGATTTGTCGACGGCCTTGAAGCCGGACATCTGGGCCGCGATCTTGGCGACCTTGGAGCCGACCGCCGGGTCAAGATGACGCTTCAGCGAAAAGACGACATCGTCGGCGGTGAGGTCCTTGCCGTCGTGGAAGGTGACGCCCTTGCGCAGCTTCACGGTCCAGGTCTTGGCATCCTCGCTGTCGAAGCTTTCAGCCAGTTCCATCTGCGTGCCGCCGTCCTTGTCGAGGAAAGTCAGGCGGTTGTAGAGCGAGCAGCAGCGGACATAGTCGGTAGAGAGCGATGCCTTCGCCGGATCGAGCGTGTCGGCGGTCGAGGACGACCAGCCGGCGGCCTTGAAACTGCCGCCGGAAGCCGGCGTGGCGGCGACGGCATTCGTGGCGCGGCCGAGCACCAGGCTACCCGCGGCAATCGCGGCTCCACCGGCCAACAGCATCTTGAGGAGTTCGCGGCGGCTCGCGCCCCGCCGAATGGCGTTTTCGACCATGGCATCGTCTGCACCGGTCCAGTTCGTGATCTTATCGGTCATATCATTCCCCTTTCTGTTTGTTTTCCCGGCTTGCTCGTCTTGCTGCGGCTTTCCGGGGTTGGGCTCAGGTTCGTTCCTTCAGGCTTTCCCGCACGGCCGCCGCCAACGCGGCCATCGAGGTGAAGTGGTAGTCGGGCACGGTAAAGCGCTCTGGCTCGATCGTGCCGCCATAGCCCGTCTGGGCATGCCGACGCTGGATCCAGCAATTGGTCAAGCCAAGCGCGCGAGATATGCCGATATCGTGATATTGGCTTTGCGCGACATGCAGGATGTCATCCTTGCTGTCGCCCCTGGAGGCCACGAAATCGAAGACCTTCCGGAAAAATGCTGGGTCTGGTTTTTCCGTGCCCGTATCGTCGGCCGTGAAGGTGGCGAAGAAGGGCGATCCCAGTTGCTTCTCAAAATGATCTAACGCCCAGCGCCGGGCGTTGGTCATGGCGATCAATCTGTGCGATTTCGCAAGGTCCGCCAATGCTGCGGCGCTGTCTGGGAAACCTGTCCAAATGCTGGCGGAATCCCGCAGCCGTACGCCGTATTTTTCTTCAGCGGGCAGGCCGAGCCGCCGCGCAATGAGCATGTACACACGTGCGAGATCGTCGGGGAATAGCCCGGCACCAGGCATGTAGCGGGCCTGCCGATACAAGGCCAGTGCGGCTTCGCCATCGATGGAAACGCCAGCTTCGGCGGCAATCCCGGCCAGGCAGGTCGTTATCCCGCCTTCGAAATCGATCAGCGTGCCGACGACATCGAAGGTCATGTATTTGAACTCGCTAAAGTCCCTGGCCAAACCTGGCTCTCCTCTGCGCGCGGCCGAATTGCATGTGTTGACAGAACATAATTCCGTGCCGTCCGGGGCGTCGGCCTTTTTCGAAGGCTCTGAAATCCGGGCCTTCTGGCCTTGTCTTATGAGCAGTCTGGCACTTCCCACGCGCTGGATTCGCCGAAAAGGCGTGAGGGGGCGGCACAAAATTGCGAAATCGTCTGCCCCGGCGATATTTCGAGACACGACATATTTCGCCGCCATCATGCCATCGCCTGGCGGACATCGGGATCGGCCAGCGTTTGGTCGAGGGTCCGGCGCGTGCGCTCAATGATCGCATCGATGTCAGCGTCGCTGCAGCACAGCGGCGGCGCATAGCCGAGAACCCCATGCGCAAAGGCACGGATGATGAGGCGGTTGTCCCAGGCCCTGTCGAAGATGCGCCGCGCCGGCATGGCCGACGCCGGAAGCGGTGTCTTCTTTTTATTGTCGACCACCAGTTCGACCGCGGCGAGCATGCCGCGACCGCGCACATCACCGACGAGCGGATGGTCCCTCAGGCCCTCCAAGCCCGCCATCAGGCGAGCGCCGGCCTTGATGCCGTTCTCCAGAAGGCCGTCCTCGTAGAGCTTCAAGACTTCGAGCGCCACGGCGGCGCTGACGGGATGGGCGGAATAGGTGTAGCCGTGACCGACGGCCGAGGCGCCCGCGCCATCGGCGATGACGTCATAGACATGATCGGACATGAATACCGCGCCCATCGGAACATAACCCGAGGTCAGCCCCTTCGCGGTCGTCATGAAATCGGGAATGATCTCTTCGTCCGTGCAGGCGAACAGGGGGCCGGTGCGGCCGAACCCAGTGATGACCTCGTCGGCGATGAACAGGATGCCATACTCGCGGCAGAGCTCGCGCATCGCCTTGATCCAGCCTTTCGGCGGAACAATGACGCCGCCCGAGCCCTGGATCGGCTCGGCATAGAAAGCGGCGACCCGATCCGGCCCGATCTCCTCGATCTTGCTCTTCAGCGCGGCGAGCGACGTGGCGATGATCGCCCTCCCGTCGTCGCCCACCGGGTTGCGATAGGGATAGGGGGAGGGGATCTTGTGCTGCCATTCGAAGGGAATGCCAAAACCGGCATGAAAGGCAGGCAGGGCGGTCAGGCCCGCGCCAACCACCGACGACCCGTGATAACCCTGCTCGATGGAAATGAACTGGTCGCGTTGCGGCTCACCCTTCGCATTCCAGTAGTAGCGGACGAAGCGGATCGTGCTGTCGACCGCATCCGACCCGCCAAGCGTGAAAAAAACGTGATTGAGATCTCCGGGCGCGCGCTCGGCGAGCTCCGAGGCGAGACGGATGGCCGGCTCAGAACCGAGATCGAAATAGGCGGTGGCATAGGGAAGCTCGCGCATCTGCCGGGCAGCCGCCTCGACGATGCTGTCATGGCCGTAGCCGGCATTGACGCACCACAGCCCCGCGAAACCGTCGAGGAGCTGCCGGCCGGACGCATCGGTCACGGTCGCTCCCTTCGCCGATTTCAAGACACGAACGCCAACTGCCTCATGGCCGCGATAGGATGAGACCGGATGGATGAGATGGGCGCGGTCGAGTTCGATCAGGGAATTGGCGAGCATTGTTGTCCTCCGGAGGGCATGATGCCGAAAAGTGTGAAGCGGTTTTCGGATGACATCATGCTCTATCTCTTTGATTTAGAGACGGATTCAGATTTCAGGTCATTCGACCTGAAATCATCCGGCTCTAGCCGAGCGCCTGGTTGGCGAGGGCGTAAACTTTTGGCCTGGCGTGTTCCGCGTCATTCTTCTGCGGACGGTCCATGGCCACGCCGCCGCCGACATGGGCGAGGCCGATTTCCTCGAGCCAGCCGGCCATGCCGGTCCCGCTGCCGGTATCCACGCGCAGGAAGGCGCCAAGGCGCGACGCGGCGAAGAAGCCGATCAGGGCCTTCGCCTCTTCGGCATTTCCCGCGATGACCGGACCGATCACCTCGCCGCGTCCGAACGGGCGGATCGCGGCATAGGCCTCGATGGCGCCGTCGCGGCGGATAACGGCGAATTGCCCGCGCTCGGCCAGCGCATCGATCAAAGCTTCACGGTCGGCGCCGTAGGCGTCGCGGTCCAGCGCCTTGATTTGCGGGAGATCGGCGATGCCTGCGGCTCCCACGCCGTCTGGCGCACCGAGCCTGGCAACGCTGCCCTGATGTTGCCGGATCGTGCCGGACGGCACGAAGCCTAGTTTCTCATAGAGAGGCATGCCGTCCGCTGTCGCGACGAGCCGCAGCGGACGGTCACCGGCAAGGGCGAAGGCCTGATCCATCAGCCGGCGCCCGACCCCCTTGCCCCGCACATTCCTGTCGACGATCACCATGTTGATCATGGCGCAATCCATGCCGTAGGGCGTTACCAGGATGGTTCCGGTGACGCGGCCCTGATGGTCGAGCGCGACCGCACCGTTCGAGAGCTGCAGCGCCATCTGCCAATCCTGCGCGCGATGCGGCCAATTCTCCTGGCGAGAAAGCACTACGGCTCCCTCGATATGGTCGGGCCCGAAGGCCTGGAGTTCGATGTCGCCCTGCTGCATGAGGCATCCTTCCGTCTGATGCCAAGTTTCGACCATCGACGCGCCGCAGATCATCTGAAGGCTCTGGCTTCGACAGTATCTTTCGCCGTAGCGCGAGGGGTGTGCCGCATCTTGTGCTGGCGCAGTCCGCGGCGGAGGCGCTTCACGCCGATCGCGGCGCCGCGATCGGCAAGCCAGATGCTACAGCGTGCCAAAGCGGATGGCGGATACGGAACTTTCTGCTTTCGTGAGGGCGATTTCGGTGAGGTGGATCGCCAGCTGCCGTCCTATGATGAAATACATCCCTGCACGGATGTGCTTCCACCGGAGATCGACGAACATGGCTTCCTTCAGGCCCAAATACATCACCTTCGATTGCTATGGCACGTTGACCTTTTTTCAGATGGCGGAAGCGGCGCGCGACCTCTACGGCAGCCGCCTCGACGAGCCGCGCATGCAGGAGTTCATCAAGAACTTCTCGGCCTATCGGCTTGACGAGATCATGGGTGACTGGAAGCCGTATGCCGACGTCATCCACAACGCGCTCGAGCGCACCTGCCAGCGCAACGGTGTTGCCTTCAACTCCGACGACGCCAGGACAGTCTATGAGCGCGTCCCGACCTGGGGACCTCACGCCGACGTTCCGGCCGGCCTGGCCAAGGTCGCCAGGGAAATTCCGCTGGTCATCCTGTCCAACGCCATGGACGCGCAGATCATGTCCAATGTCGAGAAGCTCGGCGCGCCGTTTCATGCCGTCTACACGGCCGAGCAAGCGCAGGCTTACAAGCCTCGTTTCAAAGCGTTCGAATACATGTTCGACAGGTTGGGTTGCGGCCCGGAGGATATTCTTCACTGCTCGTCCTCTTTCCGCTACGACCTGATGTCAGCACACGATCTCGGCATCAAGAACAAGGTCTGGGTCAATCGCGGCCACGAACCGCCCAACCCGTACTACGGCTATGTCGAGATATCAGACATTTCGGGTCTTGCAGGCGTGGTCGGTCTCTGAAACAGGCGGATTGCCAATGAAGTTCGTCTCCTACTGGCACGACACCGCCCCCATCTTTTCCGGCGGGGCGCAAGGCGTCGAAGGGCATTACGATGCCGCCATCATCGGCGGCGGCTTCACCGGCCTTGCCGCCGCACACCGACTGGCGAAGGCCGGCGCGAAGGTGGCGGTGCTGGAGGCGGAGCGGGTGGGCTGGGGCGCATCCGGGCGCAATGGCGGGCACCTCAACAACGGCCTCGCCCACAGCTACCTCTCCGCCAAGGCGGAACTCGGCAAGGATCGCGCAATCGCGCTTTACCGGGCACTGGACGATTCCGTCGACACCATAGAGGCGCTGGTCGCGGAGGAAGGCATCGATTGCGATTTCCGCCGCGCCGGCAAGCTGAAGCTCGCCTCCAAGCCGCAGCATTTTGATGCGATCGCCCGCAACTTCGAAGCCCTCCATGCCGAGGTGGATCCGGATACGACGCTGCTGTCGGCGGCGGATCTCAAGTCTGAGATCGGTTCGCCCTTCCATGGCGCGATGCTGTCGAAGAAGAGCGCCATGATGCATATGGGCCGCTATGTGGCGGGTCTCGCCACTGCAGCTGCCAGCCACGGCGCCGCCATCCACGAGAATGCGGCGGTGACCGACCGCAAGCAGGCTGGTAAGCGGCATGAGCTGACCACTTCCCGAGGCCAGATCAGCGCCGACAATGTGCTGGTGGCGACCGGCGCCTACACCACACCCAATTTCGATTATTTCCGCCGCAGGATCATCTCCGTTGGCAGCTTCATCATCGCCACGCGCCCGCTGAGCGACGCCGAGATCGCCGCGACGATGCCGGGCAACAGGACATGCGTGACCTCGATGAACATCGGCAACTACTTCCGGCTCTCGCCTGACAAGCGCCTGATCTTCGGCGGCCGCGCACGCTTCTCCGCGACATCGGACCAGCGCTCCGATGCCAGGAGCGGACAGATCTTGCGGGCAGGCCTCGCGGCGATCTTTCCGCAGCTCGCCAAGGTCGAGATCGACTATTGCTGGGGTGGGCTGGTCGACATGACCAAGGACCGCTTTCCGCGGGCCGGTTACCATGACGGCGTCTGGTACGCGATGGGCTATTCCGGCCACGGCGCGCAGCTGTCCACGCATCTTGGCATGATCATGGCCGATGCCATGCTCGGCCGCGAGGACCGCAATCCGCTGAAGGGGCTCGAGTGGCTGTCCATTCCCGGTTATTCCGGCAAGCCATGGTTCCTGCCGATGGTCGGCCTCTACTACAAGGCGCTCGACCGGATTCAGTGATCGCCGCTCCGGCCCGGCCGGAGCTTCAGCCAAATTGCCTCAGCCCAGCCCACCGATGTGGAAGCTCTTCATCTCGAGATATTCCTCGATGCCGGCCTGCGCCCCTTCACGCCCGAGGCCGGACTGCTTGACGCCGCCGAAGGGGGCCACTTCCATCGACACAGAGCTGGTGTTGAGACCCACCATGCCGAACTCCAGCGCCTCGCCGACGCGCCAGGCGCGTTTGAGGTTTTCGGTGTAGAAGTAGGAAGCAAGCCCGTAGGGCGTGCCGTTGGCCAGTGTGATCGCCTCCTCTTCGGTCTCGAAGCGGAAAAGTGGCGCGACCGGGCCGAACGTTTCCTCGCCGGCGAGTTGCATGTCCTTTGTGGCGCCGGTCAGCACCAGCGGCGCGACATACTGAGGGCCGTCGGGCAACGCCGGCCTCTCTGTGATGATCGCAGCACCTTTGGCGAGCGCGTCCTCGACGTGGCGGTTGATCTACTCGACCGCCGCCATGTTGATCATTGGCCCGATGGCGACGCCCGGCTGCGTGCCCGGTCCCACTGTCATGGCGTTGACGCGGGCGGAAAGCTTTTCGGCGAAGGTTTCGTAGACACCGGCCTGGACGAGGATGCGATTGGCGCAGACGCAGGTCTGGCCGCCATTGCGGAATTTTGAGGCGAGCGCACCCTCGACGGCGAGGTCGAGATCGGCGTCGTCGAAGACGATGAAGGGTGCATTGCCGCCGAGTTCGAGGCTGAGCCGCTTCACGCTGTCGGCCGCCCCGCGCATCAGCAGCGAGCCGACGCGCGTCGAGCCGGTGAAGGAGATCTTGCGAACGGCCTCGTTCGCCATGATCTCGTTGCCGATCTCTGTGGGCATGCCGGTGACGATGTTGATGACGCCGGCGGGGATGCCGGCGCGCTCGGCAAGCACGCCGAGCGCCAGCGCGGAATAGGGCGTGAACTCTGACGGCTTGATGACCACCGTGCAGCCGGCGGCCAGCGCCGGCGCGACCTTGCGGGTGATCATCGCATTGGGAAAGTTCCACGGCGTGATGATGCCGCACACGCCTACGGGTTCCTTCAAGACGATGATCCGGCGGTCTTGCGTCGGCGAGGGGATGGTGTGGCCGTTGATGCGGCGCGCTTCCTCCGCGAACCATTTGACGAAGGACGCGCCGTAGCGGATCTCGCCCTTGGCCTCGTCCAGCGGCTTGCCCTGTTCGGTTGTCAGGATCAGTGCAAGATCGTCCAGGTGCTCAAGCATCAGCCCATGCCAGGCCTCCAGGAGGACTGCGCGCTCGGCGTTGGTTTTCTTTCTCCAATCGCGATAGGCGGAAGACCCGGCCTCTATGGCCGCGCGGGCGTCCGGACCGGCCATGTCGGGCACCATGCCGATCGCCGCCTGGGTCGCCGGATCGACGACGTCGACCGTCCTGCCGGAGCCGGCTGCGACCCATTGGCTGCCGATCAGGCCGGCTTCGCGGAAGAGACTTTTGTCCTTCAGGTTTTTCATCGAAAAACGACCTTGCAATCAGGTGAGGGAAGCGACGATGGCGGCCGTAATGGCCTCCGTCCGGTCCTTGCCGGGGATAGTGCCTATGCCCCTGGCGGTTGCGGCTTCGACCGCTTTCACAACGCGGTCGGCCGCAGTCTTTTCACCGAGATGATCGAGCATCATGGCGCCGGACCAGATGGCGGCTATCGGATTGGCGATGCCGAGATGGGCGATGTCGGGCGCCGAGCCGTGTACCGGCTCGAACATGGACGGCGCCGAGCGGCCCGGATTGATGTTGGCCGAGGCGGCGTAACCGAGCCCGCCCTGGATCGCCGCGCCGATATCGGTCAGGATGTCGCCGAAGAGGTTGGAGGCGACGACCACGTCGAGGCTCTCCGGCGCCATGATCATGCGCGCTGCGAGCGCATCGACATGATAGCTGGTGACTTCGACATCAGGATAGTCCGCAGCCACCTTTCGCGTGATCTCGTCCCAAAACACCATCGAGTATTTCTGCGCGTTGGACTTCGTGACCGAGGCCAGCTTGCCCCGACGCGACCGCGCCTGCTCGAAGCCGAAGCGCAGGATGCGCTCGACGCCGGCGCGGGTGAAGATCGAGGTCTCCACGGCGACCTCGTCCAGCGTGCCTTGATGCACGCGCCCGCCGGCACCGGAATATTCGCCTTCGGTGTTCTCGCGGATGCATAATATGTCGAAGTTTTCAGCGCGCAGCGGGCCGGTCACGCCCGGCAGCAGGCGGTGCGGCCGGATGTTGGCATATTGCACGAACGCCTTGCGGATCGGCAGCAGGAGACCGTGCAGCGAAACGGAATCCGGCACCTCCGCCGGCCAGCCGACGGCGCCGAGAAGAATGGCGTCGAAGCCGCGCAAGGTCTCGATGCCGTCCTCGGGCATCATACGGCCGGTTTCCTTGAAGAATTTGCAGGACCACGGGAATTCGGTTCCGGTCAAGGCAAAGCCCGCGCGTTTGGCTGCGGTCTCCAGCACCGTCCAGGCGGCGGCGGTCACATCGCTGCCGATGCCGTCACCGGGGATCAGGGCGATCGAATAGGACTTCATCGGCATTTCTCTACAGGCTGATCAGGACGCTCTTGGTCCTTCGGTTGGCGTGATAGGCCGCGCGGCCGAGATCCTTACCGATGCCGGAGCGCTTGTAGCCGCCGGTCGGCAGGATATGGTCACGCGAGCGGCTGTAGCGGTTGACCCAGACAGTGCCGGCTTCGAGCTTGCGCGCGAAGCGGATGGTGCGGGACAGGTCGGAGGTAAACAGGCCGGAAGCCAGCCCGTAAGTCGGATGGGTGGATAGCGCCAGCGCCTCGTCCTCAGTCTCGAACGTCTGGATGGTTAGGACCGGGCCGAAGATTTCCTCGACGATCGCCGGATTGGCCTGGTCGACATTTGCTATCAGCGTCGGCTCGTAGAAATAGCCGAGATTGTCCATGACGTTGCCGCCGGTCAGGCATTCGGCGCCTGCCTCGACCGCGGCCTTGACGATGCCGTCGATACGCGCCCGCTGCCGCTCCGAGATGACAGGCGAATACTGTGTCGCCTCGTCCCAGGTCGGGCCGGGCCGCACAGCTTTCATCCGCTCCAGGATGGCGGCCGTCAAACTGGCGGCCACGCTCCTCTCGACGATCAGGCGCGTGCCGGCCACGCAGGCCTGACCGGCATTGAAGGTGACGCTGCCGGCGATGGCCATTGCGGCCTTGTCCAGATCGGCATCGACAAAAACGATCTGCGGGCTCTTGCCGCCGAGTTCCAGCGTCATCGGCTTGACGCCGGTGCGGGCGACATTCTCCATGATTGCCGATCCGGCGCGGGTCGAGCCGGTGAAGGAGATCTTGGCGATCTCGGGATGGCCGGTCAGCGCCGTGCCTGTCGTCGGACCGTCCCCCAGCACCACGTTCACGAGTCCTGCCGGCAGGCCCGCTCTAACGGCGAGTTGCGCCATAAAGACCGCCGAATAAGGCGTCATTTCCGACGGCTTGAGGATGACCGCATTGCCCGCTGCCAATGCGGGCGCAAGCTTCCATCCCGCCATCGAGATGGGAAAATTCCAGGGCGTGATCGCGCCGACCACGCCATAGGGCTCGCTCATGATCATGCCCAGACTGGCGTCGTCGGTCGGTACAAGCTCGCTGCCTTCCTTGTCGGCGAATTCGGCAAAGAAGCGGATCTGCTCGGCGGTGACAGCGATGTCGCCGGCAACGAGTTGGCCGACCGGCCGGGTGGAGCACAGCGCCTCGATCCTGGCCAGCGTTTCGGCTTCCGCCTCGATCAGGTCGGCCCAGGTCTGGAGTGCCTTCGTCCGTTCGCGCGGCCGAACACTACCCCAGTTGCTGGACTTCAGCGCCGCCTTGGCGCTTTCCACGGCACGGTCGACAATATCGACGCCGGCCACTGGGCAGGCGGCATACACCTTGCCGTCGGACGGCCGGCGCATCTCGATCGCATCCTCGGCCGCGATCAGCTCTCCCCCGATGAAATGGCCAACGGGAAGCGAAACGGCATCCGGGTCGAAGCTCAGGCCCATGGCACCCACTCTGGAATGTTCCGCGGGAGCCTAGCGCAGGCAGGAGCGCAGCATGCACCGTTCGACGATCGGTCGCGGATGATTGTTGTGCGCCGGCGATGACAGACGGCAAAATCTGTTGCGGAGGGCCGGCGCTTCGCCAGCTCCCGTTACCCTACAGTTGCGTAGATCTTGCGCACCGTTTCGATGGTCTTCCAAATCCCGGTGAAGCCAGGTTTCATCACGAAGCTGTCGCCGGCGCGGTAGGTCTCCGGCTTGCCGCCGTCCGGCGTGATTTCGATCACGCCGGCGAGGATGTGGCAGAACTCGAAAGTGTCGCCCTTGATCGAGCGCGTTTCCCCAGGCGTCGCTTCCCAGACGCCGGTATGGACGAGGTCGCCCTTGGCGACATCCTGCGTCCAGGTCTTGAAGGCGGGGTTGCCGGAAATCAGCCGTTCAGGCAGCGCCCCGGATTCGCGCGGCTGGAAGGCAGGACTGGTGTCGACGGTCTTGAGCAGGGACAAGGGTGGCCTTTCATGTTGAACTTCAATAGCCGCGCGACCGGTCGACGAGCCCGATGGGGTCAAGACCGGCGCGGTAACGCCTGATGTTTTCGACAACGGCCTGTGCGGCGCCGGCGGGCTGGGTGACGCTGGCGATATGCGGGGTCAGAATGATCTTCGGATGCGACCAGAACGGATGGCCCGCCGGCAGTGGTTCGGGATCTGTGACGTCGATCATCGCCGCCGAGAGTTGGCCGCGGTCGAGCGCGGCGAGAAGCGCCTCGTGGTCGAGCTGCGGCCCCCGGCCAGCGTGGACGAGCGCCGCCCCCTTGGGCAGCTTCGCAAACAGGTCGGCATCGAGGAAACCCCGCGTCTCCTCGGTCAGCGGCAGCAGGCAGACCAGTATGTCGCTGGCCGCGAGCATCTGTTCCAGCCCAGGCTCGCCATGATAACAGGTCACGTCCTCGATCTGCCGCGGCGAGCGGCTCCATCCGGCAAGTGGGAACCCGAAGGGCTTCAATCGGTCGAGGACGGCTTGGCCAAGCTGCCCGAGGCCGAGCACGCCGAGCCGGCGTGACCCGGCCTGAAGTTGCGCGATATCGTGCCATGCGCCGGCGCGCTGCTGCGCCAGATAGGCCGGCAGGTTGCGATGCAGCGCAAGCACGGCCAGCGTTACATACTCCTGCATCATGCGCACGATGCCTTCCTCGATCATGCGCACGATCTTCACGTTCGCAGGCACCGCATCGAGGCGAAACTGATCGACGCCGGCGCCGATGGAAAACAGGATTTCCAGGTTCCTGTAGCGGGCGAGCTTGTCCGGCACGGTCCAGCTGATCAGGTACCGCACGGCCTCGGGATCGACCGTTGCGGCATTGGTCGCGAAGGGGACGTCCGGCAGTTCTCTCGCGAAGACATCGGCGAAGATCGCCCCGCGGGGCGCATCCGAATTGAACAGGAATGTCATTCCGGCTGCCCCTTCACGTCGCGCAACGGGCGCCCAGTGTCTCGATCAATTGCTGGCAGGCGGTGAGTTCGCTGGCGAGAATGTATTCGTCCGGCTTGTGGGCGCGGTCTATGTCGCCGGGGCCGCAGATGATCGCCTCGAACCCCGCGGCCTGGTAAAGTCCGGCCTCCGTGCCGTAGCTGACGGCGGCGAGCGGCACCTCGCCGGTCAAGGCGTGCAGCAGTCCCGCAAGTGGCGCATCCTGCGGCAGCGACAGCGCCGGATAGGCGCTCATCGGTGTCCACTCGATGCGAAAGCCATTGGCCGCAAGGGCCTCTGCGCGCGCTCTTACAGGCGCCAGCAGGCTTGCCGGGTCGACGCCAGGTATGGCACGTGCCTCCAGGTCCAGCGTGCAGGTGTCGGGGATGATGTTGACCTGATGTCCGCCCGCCACCACGCCCGCTTGCAACGAGGAGTGGGCCGGCTCGAAGGCGGAGTTGAACGGGCCGTGCGTCAGCCGCTCGGCTTCGTTCACAGTCGCGGTCAGCGCTTCGGACATCGCATGAATGGCGTTGAGCCCAAGATCAGGCCGTGAAGAATGGCCGGGGCGCCCTTTTATGGTTATACGGGCGGCCGCCTTGCCCTTGTGGCCGCGCACGGCGCGCATGCCGCTCGGCTCGCCGAGGATGACGCCGAGTGGTTTTGCGCAAAGCTCGGGAAGCCGGGCTATCAGGTGTGGCACGCCGCGGCATCCCACCTCCTCGTCATAGGAGAAGGCGAGGTGGATTGGCCTGGCGAGGCGCAGCCCCGCCAGCATGGGCACGGCCGCGAGTGCCGCGGCAAGAAACCCCTTCATGTCCGTGGTGCCACGTCCGTAGAGCCGTTCGCCCTCCTTGCGCAGCGCAAAAGGCGCCGAACTCCATTGCGGCTCGCTGGCGGGAACAACGTCCATATGGCCGGACAGGATGTGGCCCGGGACATCGGCGGGGCCGATCGTCGCGAAAAGATTGGAACGATCGCCTTCCGGTCCCGGCAGCAAAGTGACCCGCGTGCTGTGCTGCGCGAGATAGGCCTCGATCCAGCCGGCAATATCGGCGTTCGGCTTGCCGGCGACCGATGGAAAGGCGACGAGACGATCGAGGATGTCGAAGACGTCCATTCCAGCCCTCAAAGCGTTTCGGGTTCGCCGGGATCGGTGCCGTCGACCATATGCTGCTAGATTCCAAAGAGGATGCGTGCATTCTTTCGCGATTGCGTGCTGAAAGCTGAAATGTTTCAGTTGAATCTTGCGTTGCTGCGCGGCATTTGAGCAAATCTTACCGGTCTGCTCGTTTAGCGTGGCGGCAGAGAGTGGCCGCTCTGGCGTGGTAATCTTTCAGGGGCATGGACTTGAAGCCTTCCGAGAGCTTGAAAATCGATACCTTCTCGATGCGGATCGACGACATCCAAGGCGTTGAGTTGGATCGCTTGCACGCGCTATCGCTCTCCGTGGGATGGCCGCATCGCGCCGAGGATTGGCAGTTCTTGCGCCAATCGGGAGAGGGGTTCGTGGCACTCGACGAGATCGGCCGGGTTCTCGGCTCGGCCATGTGGTTCGCGCACGGCACCGACTTCGCAACCGTGGGCATGGTCATCACCTCGCCGCGGCTCCAGACGCTGGGGGCGGGGCAATGGCTGATGAAGCGGGTCTTCGACAGGGTAGTTGGCCGCGACTTGCGCCTCAATGCGACCAGGGCGGCACGGCGACTCTATCTCTCGCTCGACTTCCAGCCAGAGAAGACCGTTTATCATTGCCAGGGCATCGCCCGCCTGCAAACAACCGACAGGCCTATTCGAGGTGATGTCCGGACTCTGGAAGCCAGGGACATTCCCGCAGCAATAGCGCTCGACGCTGCAGGATTTGGCGTGAGGCGGGCGGCACTCATCGAAAGGCTTTTCGCACACTCGGCCGGCTACGGTCTTTTCAAGGATGGCAGGCTGAGCGCATTCGCGCTCTGCCGGCCGTTCGGACGGGGCCACGTCGTGGGGCCGGTCGTGGCGAAAAGCGACGCCGACGCCGTGGTAATCGTCCGGCCGCACGTTGCCGACCATTCGGGGTCTTTCCTGCGGATCGACACGCACATGGACCATGGCGAGTTCGCTGCCTTTTTGTCGCACAGCGGAATGCCTGTTTTCGACACGGTGCTCACCATGTCGATGGGCAAACGCCTCGCCGATTTTGCCGTCCGCGGTGCAGTTGCACCGGTAACCTACGCCCTCGCCAGTCAAAGTCTCGGGTAATTCATCGGGTGATCGCGATCTCAGCCGCTACGCGAAGGATCGCAGCGAGAGGGCGAGGGTGGAGCTCATTGCGGAACTAGTGGAGCGAAAGGAAAAAGCAGACCCCGATCTTGTTGAGGCGCCGGTATCGCCAGTGCGTTGTTGACGGCGCGCCCTCCGGCTCAAGGCCAACCTGCATCTTAGATACGCATCAGGGCTGCTTGTTGACCATCAAAAACGCCGTACTAATTCCCGTATTAGTTGGCAAAAAAGTACGGCACCATTTTTCGAACTGTTTGAAAACATTGGTGATCCCGACAGGAATCGAACCTGTGACCTACAGATTAGGAATCTGCCGCTCTATCCTACTGAGCTACGGGACCACGCGGCCAGACACATAGCCGCTTCGGATCGTTTCGCCAAGAGGCTGGCCGAATGCAATTCGGCCAGCCGTTTGCGCTGAAGACAATCAAGCGGCCAGCGCCGTTTCCGCCAGCTTCACCCAATAGCTCATGCCGTGCGGGATGGCCTCGTCATTGAAATCGTAGGCGGGGTTGTGGAGACCGGCGGTGTCGCCATTGCCGATGAAGATGAAGGCGCCTGGGCGGGCTTCCAGCATATAGGAGAAATCCTCGCCGCCCATCACCGGCTGGATGCCGCGGTGGACGTAAGCGTCACCGGCGACACCGATTGCGACATCGCTGGCAAAGATCGTTTCTTCCGCGTGGTTGAAGGTCACGGGGTAATTTGCCTGGTAGTCGACCTCGATCCTTGCCCCAAAGGCGGTCGCCAGCCCGGCACAGATCGTTCGGATGCGCTCTTCCGATTTTTTGGCGATTTCCTTGCGCAAGGTGCGCACCGTACCGGCGATTTCGGCGGTTTCCGGGATGACATTGTAGGCATCGCCGGCGTGGAACTTCGTCACCGACACCACCACGGCCTCGACCGGGTCGATGCTGCGCGAGGCGATCGTCTGCAAGGCGCCGACCAGCTGGCTGGTGATGACGATCGGGTCGATCGTGCCGTGCGGCATCGCCGCATGGCCGCCTTTGCCTCGCACTGTGATGGTGAATTCGGCGGTTGCGGCCATGATCGGGCCTGGGCGAATGGCGAACTGCCCAACTGGCAGGCCTGGCATATTGTGCATGCCGAACACTTTGGAAATGTCGAAACGGTCCATCATGCCGTCCTTGACCATCTCGTTGCCGCCGCCACCTCCTTCCTCCGCCGGCTGGAAGATCACCGCCACGGAGCCGGTGAAGTTGCGGGTCTCGGCGAGATATTTCGCGGCACCCAAAAGCATCGCCGTGTGGCCGTCATGGCCGCAGGCATGCATCTTGCCGGGAATGGTGGAGGCGTAGGGCTTGCCTGATATCTCGTTGAGCGGCAGCGCGTCCATGTCGGCGCGCAGGCCGATGGTGGGGCCTTCGCCCTGGCGGCCGCGGATGATGCCAACGACGCCGGTCTTGCCGAGACCGGTGACCACATCGTCGCAACCGAAGGCTTTCAGCTTCTCGGTGACGAAGGCGGCGGTCTTGAAGACATCGAAGTTGAGTTCTGGCGTCTGGTGCAGATGCTGGCGCCAGCCGGCAACTTCGTCCTGCATTTCGGCGGCACGGTTCAGGATTGGCATGGTGGTTCCATCTCGCTGTTGGGACAGGCGGTGTTGTCCGCTGCTTGCAATTGTGATCGCCAGGCACTTTGCCATCTTGGCGTCACATAGGGTAAATAGCACCGCATCAATGCGGTCCGGTTTTTGAGGGTCGGACCAATATGCTGGCGATCACGTAACGAAATCTTACGGAGCCAGGGGCGACTACGGCAAGAGGCGATTTCGGATTTGATCATGCGGCACAGGCATTTCCTCAAGCTATTCTCGGCTGGCACAATAGCGCTGTCGGTCCTGGTCGGGCCGGCGCTGGCCAATCCGGTTGTTGTGTTCGACCTCGGCAGCGGCAAGATCCTGCAGCATCAGGATGCATTCAAGCGCTGGTATCCGGCGTCGCTGAGCAAGCTGATGACCGCTTATGTGACCTTTCGGGCGATCGCGGCCGGCGAGGTTCAGCTCGATTCGCCGATCACGGTAACGAAACACTCCGCATCCGAGCCGCCAAGCAAGATGGGCTTCAAGCCAGGGTCGGTGATGCGGCTCGACAATGCGCTGAAGATGATGCTGGTCAAATCGGCCAACGACATCGCCATGGCCGTCGGCGAAAATGTCGGCGGTTCCCAGGCAGCCTTTGCCGATCGGATGAATGCCGAGGCGACCCGGCTTGGCATGAACGGCACGCATTTCGTCAATCCTAACGGGCTTTATTCGCCCGACCAGTACACGACGGCACGCGACCTCGCCGTCCTGGTGATGGCCATCCGGCGCGAGTTCCCGCAATATGCGTCCTGGTTTTCGATAGAAGGACTAGCCGTCGGCAAGAAGGCTATTCCCAACTACAATCTCTTGATCGGCCGTTATCCCGGCGCCGACGGCATGAAGACCGGCTTTGTCTGCCCCTCCGGCTTCAACATGATCGGGTCGGCGACCCGCAACGGGCGCACGCTGGTCGCGGTGGTGCTTGGCGAAAAGTCGGCGGTCACTCGTGCCGAGACCGCCGCGCGATTGCTGGACCAGGGATTTGACACGCCTGCCGCCGGCTCGGACACCGTCACCACGCTGGCGCCCTACGGCGATCTGGTCTCGCCCAACGACATGCATGACGAGATCTGCAAGAAGAAGGCGCGTCAGGAACAGTCCGAAGCGCCGCCAGTTGCTGCCAAGAACGTGCCGAAATCGACCTATCAGAAAAAGCTCGACCATGTGCCGACGCTGGTTGCCGTCGGCCTTGGCGGCGCCACGGGTCCAGCGCCGAAAGCTATTCTCGACCAGGGCGGCCAGGACTACGCCGACGTGCCTATTCCGAGTTGGCGGCCCGACAGACCGGTACCGGCCTGGACGGGCCCGAAGATTGCCGGCTCCGCGGCGCAAGGCGACCAGCCGGTCAAGGTCGCGAACTAGAGCCCGATCCCGAACCGAAGTTCCGCGACAGCGAAATTTTTATACCTTTTCGGAAAAAGACCATGCTCAGACATGCAGATAGAGATCAATGAGCGGCTTCCCGATCCCCGTATCGGTGCTGACCGGTTTTCTCGGCGCCGGCAAGACGACGCTGCTCAACCGGCTGTTGAAGGATCCGGCGCTGGCCGACACGGCGGTCATCATCAACGAGTTCGGCGAGGTGGCGATCGACCATTTGCTGGTTGAGCAGTCTTCCGACGGCATCATCCAGCTTTCCGATGGTTGCCTGTGCTGCACGGTGCGCGGCGAACTGGTCGACACGCTGGCCGACTTGGTCGACCGGCTACAGACCGGCCGCATCGCCCGGCTCGCCCGTGTCATCGTCGAAACCACGGGGCTGGCCGACCCGGCGCCGGTGCTGCAGTCGATCATGGCGCACCCGGCGCTGATCCAGGCCTTCCGGCTCGACGGCGTCATCACTTTGGTCGACGCCGTCAACGGGGAAGCGACGCTCGATGCCCATGTCGAGGCGGTCAAGCAGGTTGCCGTCGCCGATCGTATCGTGCTCAGCAAAGCCGATTTGGTCACCGATCCGCATGAACTGGAAACGCTGCGGGCGCGACTGCGGCAGATCAATCCGGGCGCCGAATTGTTCGACGCCGGCGACACGGGGACAGGCGTGGCGGCGCTGTTCGACTGCGGCCTCTATAATCCCTCCACCAAATCCGCCGATGTTCGGCGCTGGCTCGGCGACGAAGCGGCGCACGATCACGACCACCATCATGATCATGACGGGCATAATCACGAGCATGGCCGCGATCACGGCCATCGCCATGATTCGCGTGTGCGGTCCTATTCGCTGGTGCATGATGGCCCGGTACCGTTTTCGGCCATCGAAATGTTTCTCGACCTGCTGCGTTCGACGCATGGCGAGCATTTGCTGCGCATGAAGGGCGTCATCGAACTCAGCGAGGATCCATCACGGCCGCTGGTTATCCATGGTGTGCAGAAAATCCTGCATCCGCCGGTGCAATTGCCGGGCTGGCCCGATGGCCAGCGTGGCACGCGGCTGGTGTTGATCACGCTCGACATGCCTGAAGACTATATCCGCCGGCTGTTCGCCGCCTTCACCAACCGGCCGTCGATCGATACACCCGACCGCGCGGCGCTGGAAAACAACCCGCTGGCAATTGCCGGGCGTTGAACTCTATGATTGCGGCTCGCCGCGTTCGACCAAGAAGCGATGGCCGCCCGAAACCGCGGACGTTTCGATGAGTTGGTGGCCGTTGTCGGAGCAGAATGCCGGAATATCGATGACGGCGAGCGGGTCGGTGGTCTCTAACCAAAGCCGGCTGCCCGGTTGCATCCCGGCTAGACGCTTCTTGGCCTTAAGCACGGGCAGGGGACAGTTCAGCCCCCTGAGGTCATAGACAGCGGCGCGGTCAGCCACGAGTGAAATCAGCCGCCGAACATGCCGAGCAGCTTGTTCTTCAGCTTTGTCACCCGGCTCTCGTCGGCACTCGCCGCTTGCGTTTCTGCCACTGGCGCGGCTTCGGAAGGGGGTGTGACGGTGGCGGTGGCGACAGGCGCTTCCTTGGCGGCCTTCTCGGCCTCCTTTTCAGCCAGAGCCTGCGCCCTGGCGGCTTCCTTGGCTTTCTTGGCCACCTCTATGGCCGCCAGCCTTTGCTCCTCGGCCTTCTGCTTGGCGGCTTTTTCGGCGTCGAGTGCGGCCATCTTGCGGCCTGCCGGCGAATCGATACGGCCCATGCGCGTGGTCTCGGTGACAGAGCCGTCGTTGTTGAGCGACGGCGGGGCGATCGGAACGCGTTCGCCGCGCGCCCTGCGCTTGGACCAGTCTGAGACGATGCTGGCTTCCTTGATGCCGGCGATGGTCGGCTTGGGCGCCGGCACGCTGGCCTTGACCGCGCCGCTGAACGCCGCGTCGTAGGTGCTCATGTAGGAATTGTAGGCATTTTTCAGCGAATCAGGCTGCGTCGTCGCCGGGCAGGCACCGGTCGGGTCGAATGTCTGGCCGTCGGCGGCAACCTGGTTGAAGACATAGCGCTTCTCGCAGACATCCACCTTCGGCGGCACCTTGGTGATCTCGAAATTGTCGTAGCCGACCTTCAGCATCTTCCAGAATTCGTAATTCGGATCATTGCGGTAGCGCGCCATGTTGGCGGCGGTCATGCGGAACGGGAACGCCTGGATCTGGAATTCGGTCTGGCCGCCCTGGAAAGCGTCGCGGCCGAAGGCATAGATCTGCTCGATCTGCGCGTCGGTCATCGAATAGCAGCCCGACGACGAACAGGCGCCGTGCACCATCAAATTGGAGCCGGTGCGGCCATTGGCGCGGTCATAGGCATTGGGATAGCCGATATTGAACGACAAATGGTAGTTCGAACGCGGGTTCATCTGCCCTGGACGCACCGTGTAGAAGCCTTCCGGCGCCTGGCGGTCGCCTTCGGTGTATTTCGGCCCGAGTTTGCCCGACCATTTGCAGATGTCGTAGCTGGCCACCATGTCGTAGCGGCCGTTGGTCTTGGCCTTCCAGATTTCGAGCTTGCCCTCTTCCTTGAAGATGCGGGCCATCACCGACGAGGTGCGGACCATCCCCTTGGCCCTCATGTCGGCGAGGATCTTGTCGGGCAGCGGCTTGTTGGCCTCCGGCGCGAAATCCTTCATTGACGAATTGTTGCAGCCGGCAACGCCGAGGGCGGTTATCAGGATTCCGGTGCGGACAAGCTTGGCGAACATGGCTGCGGATATCGTCTTTTCTCTGGCGCGACGGCAATTCATGCCCGGCTACTGCACTGAACGTGGACGGACCCTAAGCCCGTTAACCCTAACAAATTCCTTACCGCAAGTGCCGACGTGTCCCCCAGCGGCAGTCTCATTGAGCCGAATGCAGCGGCATTTTTGTGGCGAAAATGCTCCGCGCCGCCACATTGTGGCGCCGGGACCGGATCATGATCTAAAGGCTGCGGCCCATTGCCAGGTATTTCTCGCGGCGCTGCTCGCGGAAATCAGTGTTGGCGCCGGCAAATTCCTTCATCGTCCTGGCGATGAGGTCGCCGGTCGCGGCGATCACGGTTTCGGCGCCACGATGCGCGCCGCCAAGCGGCTCGGGAATGATGGCGTCGATGATCTTCAGCTCAAGAAGATCCTGGGCGGTGATCTTCATGTTCGTCGCCGCGTCCTTGGATCGCGTCGTGTCGCGCCACAGGATCGAGGCCGCGCCCTCCGGCGAAATCACCGAATAGATGGAGTGTTCGAGCATGTAGACGCGGTTGGCAGTGGCGATGGCGATGGCGCCGCCTGAGCCGCCCTCGCCGATGACAACCGAGATCGACGGCACCCTGAGCCTAAGGCATGCGGAGGTCGAACGGGCAATGGCTTCCGCCTGGCCGCGCTCCTCGGCGCCGACGCCGGGATAGGCGCCGGCGGTGTCGACCAGCGTCAGCAGCGGGATGCCGAACCGGTCGGCGAGTTCCATCAGCCGCACCGCCTTGCGGTAGCCTTCCGGCCGCACCGAGCCGAAATTGTGCTTCAGGCGGCTGGTCGTGTCGGAACCCTTTTCCTGGCCGATGATGGCAACAGGCTCGCCGCGGAAGCGAGCGAAGCCGCCGACGATCGCCTGGTCCTCGCCGAAATTGCGGTCGCCGGCCAGCGGCGTGAAATCGTTGAACAGGCCCTTGATGTAGTCGACGCAATGCGGCCTGTCGGGATGGCGAGCGACCTGCACCTTCTGCCATGGCGTCAGTGCCTTGTAAGCGTCACGCAGCGCATCGCGGGAGCGCTTCTCGAGCCGGCTGATCTCGTCGCCGACATCGACCGCTTCGCCATTCTCGGCGAGCTTCTTCAGCTCGAGGATCTTGCCCTCGAGGTCCTGCACCGGCTTTTCGAAATCGAGGTAATTATACATGCGTGAGCGGACCGATACATCGGAAGGCAATGGCTGACGGAACCCTTGAATCCAAGGCTCCGGGCGGTGAAACGTCGTCCTCACATAGCGATATGAGGCCTAGTCGGCAAGCGGATGATGATCGTTGACCAGCCGCACCAGCCGCTCCTCCAGCACATGGGTGTAAATCTGTGTCGTCGATATGTCGGCATGGCCGAGCAACTGCTGCACGGCCCTGAGATCGGCGCCGTTCTGCAGGAGGTGGCTGGCGAAAGCATGGCGCAGCACATGCGGCGAGATCTTCGCCGAAGCGATGCCGGCCCTTGCCGCCAGCCCTTTCAGGTCTCGAGCAAAGACCTGGCGCGAGAGATAGCCGCTGTCGGATGCGGCAGGAAACAGGAACGGACTGTCGGCGAAGGCTGGAACCTTGGCGCGGGCGGCAAGCCACGTCTTCATCGCCGCACGCGCCTTGAGCGAGAGCGGGACCATACGCTCCTTGTCGCCCTTGCCGCGCACCATGAAGAAGCGGTCGTCGCGCTGCGCCACCGTCACCGGCAGGCCAACCAGCTCGGAAACGCGCAGGCCGGTGGCATAAAGCACCTCGACCAGCGCATGCAGCCGCAGTGCCGCCAGCCACTCACTCTTGCCCAGCCGGGCATCGTTGCCGAGACTGGGATCGCCGGCCTCAAGTGCCGCGCGGTCGATCAGCCGGCCGGTGTCGGCCTCGCTCATCGTCTTGGGCAGCGGACGGCGCTTTTTCGGGCTGTCCAACGTGCCGGACGGGTCATCGCCGCGCAGGCCTTCGGCGTAGAGGAATTTGAAGAACTGGCGGATCGCTGACAGTTTGCGCGCCTGCGACGTGGCGGCGAAGCCGCGCGCGGCGATGTCGTCGAGATAGGCGCGGATATCGGCGGCGGTCGCGCCGGCGAGCCCGCCATCGATCTCGCCAGAGGCGTCTTCGAGGTCACGGCGGTAGGAGGAAAGCGTGTTCTCGGCCGCACCCCGCTCGGCGCTCATCATTTCCAAAAAGGCTTCGATGCGGGCGGCGCTGTTCATTCAACGTTTCTTGTCGTTCAACTTTTCTTGGGATTGAGCTTCTCCGGAGGGATGCGCACGCTTATTTCACCCTTCTTGGGCTCCACGAACATCACCAGCGCGAACATCGTACCATAGGCAATGCCGGCCAGAATCGCTATTATCACGACAAAGCGAAACAGTGTCGGCATCAATTTTCGCCCGTCTTCTTGTTCTGCGTTTCCAAACCCTGTCCCCTTATGGGACGCCAATCAGACCAATTCAAGGAAGAAGCTGAGGCCTGTCAGGAACTTCCGATGCAGACCCCGTCAGCTCATATCGGGTCCAACGTGCTTGCCACGCTTGACGCAAACGGGCTTTTCATGTCGATACGCCGGCAAAGAGGGCCCTCGATACATCCGATGAACGCGCTGCCAGCAAATCCTCCAGACGAGACCCACGCCGTGCTGCTCGGTCGGCTGGGCAGCCGTTCCATCGTCTTTGTCGGGTTGATGGGCGCCGGCAAGACGGCGATCGGCCGCAAGGTGGCGACGATGCTGTCGCTGCCCTTCATCGACAGCGACCAGGAGATCGAAAGCGTCTCGCGCATGACCGTTCCGGAGCTGTTCGAGCGCTATGGCGAGACCGAATTCAGAGCACTGGAGCAGCGCGTCATCCTGCGCGTGCTGGAAAATGGCCCACAAGTGCTTTCGACGGGCGGAGGCGCCTTCATGAACGCGCATACGCGCGAGGCGATCGCTGCGCACGGCGTGTCGGTGTGGCTGAAAGCCGAACTCGACCTTTTGATTGACCGCGTCTCCAAGAAGCAGAACCGGCCGCTGTTGAAAAGTGCCGATCCCCGCGCCGTGCTGGAGCGGCTGATGAGCGAGCGCTATCCGGTCTATGCGACATCCGATGTCACGGTGCCGACTCGCGACGATCGCAAGGAGATCATCGCAACCGAGGTGGTGGAGGCGCTGTGTCGGCATTTCGGCATCGATGAGACTGCCGCGACTAGCGAGGTCAGATCATGAGCCTGGATCAGCCAGTCATTGTCCAAGTCGGCCTCGGCGAGCGGACCTATGACATCCTGATCGGCTCGGGACTGCTGTCACGCGCCGGCGCGGAGATTTCGCGCCGCCTGCCGGGCACCCGCGCCGCTGTGATCACCGACGCCAACGTCGCGGCAGCGCATCTCGATGTGCTGAAGGCCGGCCTCGAAACGGGCGGTATAGAGTCGGCCGTCATCACGCTGCCGCCCGGCGAGAAGACCAAAAGCTTTGCCCATCTTGAAGAAGTGGTGGATGGCGTGCTGGCTGCGAAACTGGAGCGCGGCGACATTGTCATCGCCTTGGGCGGCGGCGTTATCGGCGACCTTGCCGGCTTTGCCGCCGGCATCGTGCGCCGCGGCATGAATTTCGTGCAGATCCCGACCTCACTGCTGGCGCAGGTCGATTCCTCCGTCGGCGGCAAGACCGGCATCAACAGTACGCGCGGCAAGAACCTTGTCGGCGTCTTCCATCAGCCGAAGCTGGTGCTGGCCGACACCGGAGTGCTCGACACGCTGCCGATCCGCGAATTCCGCGCCGGCTATGCCGAACTCGCCAAGTATGGGCTCATCGACCGGCCGGAATTTTTCGCCTGGCTGGAAGGGAACTGGGGCCAGGTTTTTGCTGGCGGACCGGAGAGGGCGCAGGCCATTGCCGAAGCCTGCCGGGCCAAGGCCGACGTTGTTGCGCGCGACGAGTTCGAGACCGGCGACCGCGCGCTGCTCAATCTCGGCCACACGTTCGGCCACGCACTGGAAGCCGCCACCCAGTATGACGGATCCCGCCTCGTCCATGGCGAGGGTGTCGCCATTGGTATGGCACTGGCACATCGGTTCTCGTCGCGGCTCAACCTGGCCAGTCCCGACGATGCCGCACGCGTCGAGGCGCATCTGCGCACCGTCGGCCTACCCTGGCGCATGGCCGATATCCCGGGCGATTTGCCGGATGCCGAAAGCCTGCTTGCCTTCATCACCCAGGACAAGAAGGTGTCGCGCGGCGCGCTGACCTTCATCCTGACGCGTGGCATCGGCCAAGCCTTCATCGCCAAGGACGTGCCGGCCTCGGAAGTTCTGTCGTTCCTCAGGGAGAACCATCCGAGCCCGAAGGAAAGCACTCGGAGATGAACGAGACCGGCTGGATCGTCGTCGCTGTCCTTGCCGTCCTCCTCCTGCTGGTCGTTGCCTTGCGCACGCGCCTGCTTGCCGCTTTCGGCTATGAGCTGTCGCGCATCGAGCCGCGGCGCTCCACCCAGGATGAGTTGCGCGGCGCGGTCGACGATTTCCGCCGCGACGGCCAGGTGGTGCGCGAGGACCGTGATCGCGTCGGCGGACTGTTCGACCTCGCCGAACTCGAAGTCTCCGACATCATGGTCCACCGTACCAACATGCGCTCGGTCAACGCCGACAATGCGCCGGAGGCGGTGGTGCGCGAGATCCTGCAGAGCCCGCACACCCGGATGCCGTTGTGGAAAGGCTCGCTCGACAACATCGTCGGCGTGCTGCACGCCAAGGATCTGTTGCGCGCCTTGAATGAAGTCGGCAACGACTTCTCCAGGATCGACGTGATGAAGATCGCCTCGAAACCATGGTTCGTGCCCGACACCACGACGTTGCAGGAACAGCTTAACGCCTTCCTTCGCCGCAAGGCGCATTTCGCCGTCGTCGTCGACGAATATGGCGAAGTCGAAGGGCTGGTGACGCTGGAGGACATCATCGAGGAGATCGTCGGCGAGATCGCGGACGAGCACGATGTCGACATCCAAGGCGTCAAGCAGGAGGCCGACGGCTCCGTCGTCGTCGACGGCACGGTGCCGATCCGCGACCTGAACCGGGCGCTCGACTGGAACCTGCCGGATGAGGAGGCGACCACCATTGCCGGCCTCGTTATCCACGAGACGCAATCGATCCCCGAGGAGAAGCAGGCTTTCACATTCCACGGCAAGCGCTTCACTGTCATGAAGCGCGACAAGAACCGGATTGCCAGGCTGAGGATCAGGCCAGCCGGCGACGCTTAAAAACGCGTCCCGTCGAAACGAAGACAGCGACGCCATTCGGTTCAAGTCGTGTGATCATGCATGTCGCCCAGGACCGCTGAGCACTTTTGGCGCCATGAAAACCAGCCCGCTACGGAGCCTCATTCTGCGATCTGGCTCGTCGAGCGTTCGTGGATCGCCGCGCCCGTCTCGGCGTCGACGGCCGCCAAGCTGACCTCGTAACCCCAAAGCCTGCGGATGTGACGAAGCGTGGCGTCACGGCTGGCCTCCTCGAGAAGGATACCGTCATTGACCTTGTGCTGCAGTCTCAAATGCCGGTCACCAAGCAGATCGACATCCATCACCTGGATGTCCGGTTGGTTTGCTCCGATCTCGTAGCTGTGGGCAAGCGCGGCGCGGACCTTGGCATAGCCGCGTTCGTTGTGGATCGAGGCAACCTCGAAATGCGGTTGGTCGGCAGCGTCGCCGAGCACGAAGAGCCGCCATCTCCGGATCAAACTCGGACTGAGATACTGGCGGATAAAGGACTCGTCGCGGTGATCTGCCCAGGCGTCGAGCAGGATCTCTAGCCAGTTGCCGCGGCCGGCGAAGTCGGGAAACCAATCGCGGTCCTCGGCCGTCGGTTCGGTCGATATGCGCTTGATGTCCTGCATCATATCGAGGCCGAGAGCGTAAGGGTTGATGCCCGAAAACCGCGGATCGTCGTAGGCCGGCTGGAAGACCACGTTGGAATGATTCCGCAGGATTTCGAGCATGGCGCCTTCACTGATCTGGCCGCGATCGTACAGCATGTTCATCAGCGTATAGTGGACGAAAGTGGCGCAGCCCTCGTTCATCACCTGTGTTTGCCGTTGTGGGTAGAAATATTGTGCTATGACGCGAACGATCCTGATGATCTCACGCTGCCAGGGCTCCAGGATCAGGCTGTTCTTTTCCAGGAAGTAAAGCAGGTTTTCCTCGGGAAGGTTGAGCGATTTCTTCCGCTCCGGGTCCTCTCTCTTGTCGTTAGCCTTTTGCTGCGACGGTGGCAGCGTACGCCACAGATCATTATAGGTTTGCTCTTCGTATTCGAGGCGCTCGCGTAGCCCTTCGCGCTGCCGCTCCGACGACAGCTTCGGTGGCCGGTGATAGCGGAACACGCCTTGCGCCATCAGCGCATGGGCGGAATCAAGAACAGCCTCTACGGCGGCGAGGCCATGCCGCTCCTCGCAGCGGACAATGTAGCCCTTGGCGAAATCCAGGTAGTTGAGGATCGCCCCGGCGTCCGTCCACTGCTTGAACAGCTGATTGTTCTTGAAGAAATGATTATGCCCGAGCGCAGCATGGGCCGTCACCAAGGCCTGCAGGGCCATGGTGTTTTCCTCCATCAGATAGACGATGCACGGATTGGAATTGATGACCAGTTCATAGGCAAGCCCTCGACCGCCCTTACGATAGAGCAGGTCGTGGTGGAGGAAATGTTTGCCGAAAGACCAGTGACGGTACATCAGTGGCATGCCGACCGATGAATAGGCGTCGAGCATCTGCTGGGACGAGATGATCTCCATCTGCACCGGGTAGGTGTCGAGATGAAGCTCTTCGATCGCGATTGCCTCGATCGTGTCATAGGTCCTCGACAATGTCTTGAAATCCCAATCGGACCCTGAAAAAAGCAGGCTGGATTTACCGGCTTGTCTGGCCATTGAATCCCCTCATGCAACCTTGAGGGAAGCCGGCTGTCTGCCGAAGAGTTGGCGAAAAACCGGGTAGATATCCGCGGGCGTGGCGATGCGGCTCATCTGGAAGTTCGACCATTTCAGGTCGATTTCGCTATAGGCACGCCATAGCGATGTCCCGTTTTCGGTCGAGCCGAAGATATGGGCTTCACGCTCGTCGATGATCTCGACATAGGCAAAATACTGGCACAACCGCATGAGCTTGCCGTTGAGCAATGCTATGCATCGCTCGGAATCGCCGCCGAAATTGTCACCGTCGGAGGCCTGGGCAGCGTAGATGTTCCACTCGTGGGCGGGGTAACGTGCATCAATAATTCGGTGCATTTCCTCCAGCGCGGTGGAAACGACAGTGCCGCCACTTTGCGTGTTGTAGAAAAATGTTTCCTCATCGACCTCCTGGGCCAGATGCGTGTGGCGGATGAAGACGATCTCGATGCGCTCGTAGCGCCGTTTCAAGAACAGGTGCAGCAGTACGAAGAAGCGCTTTGCCAGATCCTTTTCGCGTTCACCCATCGAGCCGGACACATCCATCAGGCAGAACATGACGGCATTGGCATTCGGCACAGGTCGGGGATCGAAGCGGTTGAAGCGGATGTCGACCGGATCGACATAGGCAATTCGCCTGCGCCGCCGCTCCAGCCGGTCAAGCTCCTCCCTCAATGCCGCAATGCGCTGGCGCGCCGCCACGCTGGATGGCACCAACTCGAGCGCCGCGATTTCCTGAAGGATCGCGTCCAACTCCTCCTGCTTAGGACGCCTCAGCGCAATGCGGCGGCCGTGGCTGTTACGCATGGTGCGCACAACATTGATGTTGGTCGGTGAGCCGGTGGCGGCGAAGCCAGCCCGGCGCGACTTGTATGCAAGGATCTCCTTGAGGTTGAGCTTGACCATATCTGGGAGTTCGAGATCCTCAAAAAAAAGATCGAGCACCTCTTCACGCGACAGCACGAAACGAAAGTCGTCTTCAGACGCTGTATTCCCCGGGGACGCCCCTCCCGCGCCGCCGCCCCCGCCGGGTTTGGGGAGCAGATCTCCAGGGGAGAAATGCCTGTTGCCCGGCAGGATGTGCTGGCGCCTGCCGCTGTTGCGGGCGTTGTTGAAACTCGGTTCGTCAGTGCCGCTCTCCGGCATGGGCACAGCATGCTCGGCATCGGCGTCGGCGATCCTGCCGGTGCGGATCTGATCGCGTATGCTCCGCTTCAGTTCCTCGCGTGCACGCCTGAGAAAGCGCTGGCGATTGCCGAGGCTCTTGTCCTTCGGGTTCAGGCGACGGTCGATGAAGATCGGCATGGAACTATCCGGGCTCTCTCAACCCGCCCTGTTCACCCGCATGTACCAGTCCACAAGGCGACGCACCTGCCGCTGGGTGTAGCCGCGCTCGACCATGCGCTGCACGAATTCATTGTGCCGCTTTTCAGTGACGCTATCTTGCTTGGAGCCGAAGCTGATCACCGGCAGAAGGTCCTCGACCTGGCCGAACATGCGCTTCTCGATGACTTCCCGCAGCTTTTCGTAACTTGTCCACGCCGGGTTACGGCCATGGTTTCTTGCACGGGCGCGCAATGTGAACTTCACCACCTCGTTGCGGAAGTCCTTGGGATTGGCGATGCCGGCCGGCTTTTCGACCTGCGACAGTTCATTGTCCAGAACCTCGCGGTTGAGGATTTGACCGGTGTCGGGATCCTTATAGTCCTGATCCTCGATCCAGGCATCGGCATAGGCGATGTAGCGATCGAAAAGGTTCTGGCCGTACTCGCTGTACGATTCCAGATAGGCCTTCTGGATTTCGTGGCCGATAAACTCGGCATACCGCGCCGCCAGCTCGGACTTGATGAATTCCAGGTAGTCCGCTTCCGTCTCCTTCGGAAACTGTTCGCGTTTGATTGCCTCCTCGAGGATGTACATTAGATGTACGGGGTCGGCAGCCACCTCCTCGGTGTCATAGTTGAAGGTCTGCGACAGGATCTTGAAGGCAAAACGCGTGCTGACGCCGGCCATGCCCTCGTCGACGCCGGCGGCATCGCGATATTCCTGAACCGGTTTCGCCTTGGGGTCGATTTCCTTGAGGTTCTCGCCGTCATAGGCGCGCATCTTGGTGTAGAGCGGCGAATTGTCGTGCTTGGCCAAGCGGGTCGAGACGGTAAATCGGCTGAGAATATCCAGCACCTCGGGGGCACAGGAACTGTTGGCCAATTCGCTCTCCCGCAGCAGCTTTTCGTAGATATGTTTCTCTTCAGTTATCCGCAGACAATACGGCACCTTGACCACGAGGATGCGATCGAGGAAAGCCTCGTTGTTCTTGTTGTTCTTGAACTGCTGCCATTCCGACTCGTTGGAATGGGCCACGATAATGCCTTGATAGGGGAAGGCACCGAAATTCTCGGTACCGTTGTAGCTGCCCTCCTGGGTCGCGGTCAGCAGCGGATGCAGGACCTTGATGGGCGCCTTGAACATTTCGACGAACTCGAGCAGGCCCTGGGTGGTTCGGTTCAGTCCACCACTGTATGAATAGGCGTCCGGATCGGACTGGCTGAAATTTTCCAGTTGCCTGATATCGACTTTGCCGACCAGGGCCGAGACATCCTGATTGTTCTCGTCGCCAGGCTCCGTCTTGGCGATGGCGACCTGGCGCAGCCGCGAAGGCTTCAACTTGACCACGCTGAATTTCGAAATGTCGCCGGACAATTCGTCAAGTCGCTTGGCCGCCCAGGGTGAGATGAGCCCATTGAGACGGCGCCGGGCTATCCCGTATTTATCTTCCAGCAGGTCGCCCATGCGATCGGGATTGAAAAGGCCGAGTGGCGATTCGAAAACCGGACTGACCTGGTTGCCGGCCTTCAACGTGTAGATCGGGCGTTCCTCCATCAGTCTCTTCAGCCGTTCGGCCAGAGAGGATTTGCCGCCACCGACAGGGCCGAGGAGGTAGAGGATCTGTTTGCGCTCCTCGAGTCCCTGGGAGGCATAGCGGAAATATCCGGCAATGCGCTCGATCGTATCCTCCATGCCGTAGAAGTCGGAGAAGGATGGATAGATCTTGACGGTGCGGTTCGAGAAAATGCGGCCTAGTCGCTCGTCCTTGCTGGTGTCGATCAGGTTAGGCTCGCCGATTGCCTCGACCATCCGTTCAGGCGCCGAGGCATACATCGATTTGTCCTCCCGGCAGGCAAGTAGGTACTGCTGGAGACTGATTTCCTCCTGGCCCTCGTTCGCATAAATCTCCGAAAACAGGTCGAAGACGTCGGACTGATTCTCGCGCATGATATTCCGCCCTCAAAGCCGTTCTGGCTGCCGGATGGTTCCTCAATCTATTCAACTATCGGAGTGCGTTGTGGTTCCCATCACATGAAGGAGAGAACGTGCGCCTGGCATCGGCGCGGAACAGCACCCGATGTGATTGGAATGCGTATCCAACAACTTAGGGTGGTGATGGTCGGCTGAGGCGTCAAGGACAAAAATTGATTTCGTGAACTGAACCGCGAGCGCAATGCATTTGGTGTGGCGTGACCTGTGGCCCGATACGGGTTCGATGAGCCTGATCGATCTGGTCTCCTCTACAGCGGATGAGCGTCCGAAAAGGTTTGAGAGCCCATTCGCGGTTCGGATCGATGGTCGATCGCCGAACCGGATCCATGTGCCATACTCAACTGGACGCTTGTGCCGCCCGCTGGCACTCTTGATCGACATGGTCGGGAGACCACGATGATCGATCGACGAAGCTTCATTCTGGCTTCCGTGGCGGCGATGCTGCCATTGGGAGCATCGGCCGTGTGGCGCTTGCGCCAACCGGCGCCAAGAACTTTCGACTACGGGCCAGCCAAGCTCGACATCTATGCGCCTGATGACGCCACCGGCATGCCGGTCGTGTTCTTCGCCCATGGCGGCACCTGGCAATTCGGCAAACGCAGCCAGGTCAACGCCAAGCCGGCTTTCCTCTTGGCCAATGGCTTCTGCTTCGTCTCCATCGATTACCGCATGTTGCCTGAGGCCGGTGTCGCCACCCAGGCTGGTGACGTCGAAAAGGCCTACGCCTATATCAGAGCCAACATCGCCCAGCATGGCGGCGACCCCAAGCGCATTGTGGGCATGGGTCATTCGGCCGGCTGTCATCTGATTGCACTGAGCGGCATGCGCGGCGGGTTGCCGGACGTCGCTGCCTTGCTTCTCGATGACACCCGTGCCTACGATCTTGCAGCGCTCGCCAGGAATGGCGGCATGGTCCGGGCCTATGCTCGGGTCTTTTCCGACCCCTCGCAATGGGCCGCACTTTCACCGGCCAGCTACGTCGACGGCCGCAAGCATCCGCCGACCTTCATCGCCTATTCGCGAGCGCCAGGCCGTGGCGAAGCCTCGAAGACTTTTGCCGAACGCCTGCGCGCCACCGGCACCGAGGTCACCCTGTTCGACGGCAGCGCCTATACGCACATGTCGATCAATCGCGATTTCGGCGAGGACGGCGACGCGCTGACCGCGGCCGCGCTGGCATTCCTGAAATCGACGGTCGGCTGATCGAGGCTCGTGCGTCAGACTAGCTGCTGGATCAGACCACGTGCGAACGGCTCGGCGCATTGCTGGACAGCGCGCTATCTCAACCCGGACCGTTTCTGTTCGAGGCGGGCTCTGAGCGCCGCGAAAAGCGGGCGGCGGAACCGAGCTACCAGCGGGTCTTTTCGCCGGGCGCCGCCGGTTCGATCGCCAGCGCATGCACGCCGGCTTTCAACTCGTCGGCAAGCAGTTCGTTGACGGCGCGATGGCGGTCGATGCGGCTCATGCCGGCAAAGGCGGATGAGACGACGCGCACGCGAAAATGCGTCTCTCCTGTGCCGTCATAGGCGCCATGATGGTCGGAGCCGTGGTGATGGTGGCCGGCATGGAGATGGCTCTCGTTGATGATGACCAGCCGGTCCGGCGAAAACGCCTTGTTGAGCTTGTCTTCCATGGTCGTCTGTATGGACATCGCCATATTCCTTCACCACATATGGCCGGCATATCTGCCCGCAAAAACCGGAATTGGTCTGCGCAAAAGCCGCTGCCGCTCAACAAAATCCGCCAATCGCCTGTTTTATGCCGCGATTCAGCGGTTAGGGCGATCATCGCGAAAATGTCAATTCTTGTTTCGCATCTGCGAACGCCCCATAAATGGGTAAGATGAAGCCGTACCCCAAATATTTCGAGAAGATTCGCGTCCGCCCCGACAAGGACGCGGAGCTGAAGTCGCACTCGCCGATCTGCCAGTGGGACGGCTGCAAGGAGGCGGGCACACATCGCGCGCCGGTCGGGCGGATGAAGGAAGGCGAGTATTTCCGATTCTGCTTCGACCATGTGCGCGAGTACAACAAGGGCTTCAACTATTTCTCCGGCGTGCCGGACACCGAGGTCGCGCGCTTCCAGAAGGAAGCGATGACCGGCCATCGGCCGACCTGGAAGATGGGCGCCAACGGTGCC
Organism: Mesorhizobium sp. M0276; assembly: GCF_040321755.1. Taxonomy (NCBI): domain Bacteria; kingdom Pseudomonadati; phylum Pseudomonadota; class Alphaproteobacteria; order Hyphomicrobiales; family Phyllobacteriaceae; genus Mesorhizobium; species Mesorhizobium sp. M0276. The sequence goes on from NZ_JAMYSC010000011.1 coordinate 57,843, forward strand.
TCGACGCGGTCGTCGCCCGATATGGCGCAGATGCGTTCCGGCCGCGCCGGCTACTACAATCGCATGCGCGACCCCTTCGACCTGTTCAAGGGGCCGAAGGATCCGCGCGAGGCGCGCGAGCGCAAGGCCAAGCCGCTTGAGGCCAAGGCGCTGGAAACGCTTGGCCTTGATACAAAGGCGACTGGCAAGGAAATCAAGGCGCGCTATAAGGAACTGGTGAAACTCCACCATCCGGATGCGAATGGTGGCGACAGAGGTTCGGAAGACCGGTTCCGCGATGTGCTGCAGGCCTATCGCGTGCTCAAACAGGCGGGCCTGTGCTGAGCGACCATACGGTTCGCGTCGTTTTCCAACTTTCATAAGGTTGGAAAAGGCTCTAAGACCGCCCCCGGACAAAATCGATTGCCGGCGAAATCAGGCTTTTCGCCCGTGGAGACGTTGAGAGATATGAACAAGGTCGATCGCGACATCGCCAACCTGCCCGACACGACGGTGTCGGTGAAGGAGAAATTCGGTTTCGAGTCCAAGATGGTGGTGCCGGCCTATTCGGTGACATCAGAGCATGTGCCCGACATCGACCCGGACTATCTCTTCGACAAGAACACGACGATGGCGATACTGGCGGGCTTTGCCTACAACCGCCGCGTCATGGTGTCGGGCTATCACGGCACCGGCAAGTCGACCCATATCGAACAGGTCGCCGCCCGCCTCAACTGGCCCTGCGTGCGCGTCAACCTCGACAGCCATGTCAGCCGTATCGATCTCGTCGGCAAGGACGCGATCGTCGTCAAGGACGGGCTGCAGATCACGGAATTCCGCGACGGCATCCTGCCCTGGGCCTACCAGCACAATGTCGCGCTATGCTTCGACGAATATGACGCCGGCCGTCCGGACGTGATGTTCGTCATCCAGCGCGTGCTGGAATCGTCGGGCCGGCTGACGCTGCTCGATCAGAGCCGGGTCATCCGTCCGCATCCGGCGTTCCGGCTGTTCTCGACCGCCAACACGGTCGGCCTCGGCGACACCACCGGCCTCTATCACGGAACCCAGCAGATCAACCAGGCGCAGATGGACCGCTGGTCGATCGTCACCACGCTGAACTACCTGCCGCACGACAATGAAGTTGCCATCGTGCTGGCCAAAGCCAAGCACTATCGCGACGGCAAGGGCAAGGAAATCGTCAATAAGATGGTGCGCGTCGCCGACATGACGCGCTCGGCGTTCATCAATGGCGATCTCTCGACGGTGATGAGCCCACGTACCGTGATCACCTGGGCCGAAAATGCCGAGATCTTCGGCAATATCGGCATGGCGTTCCGCCTGACCTTTCTCAACAAATGCGACGAGCTGGAGCGTTCGTTGGTGGCCGAGTTCTATCAACGTGCTTTTGGGGAGGATCTGCCCGAGAGCGCCGCGAACGTGGTGCTGGGCTAAAGCAGAGTCTCGATGGCGGGTCCGGGCGACAACACGCGCAACAAGTCGAAGACGGGGTCTGAAGCCGACAGCTTCAAGCGCGCCGTCACCGTCTGCATGCGCGCCATTGCCGGCGACAAGGAGCTTGAAGTCGGTTTCGCCAAGGATAGGCCGGCACTCGCCGGCAGCCGCGCGCGCCTGCCCGAACTGCCGAAGAAGGCTTCGAAGACCGACATCGCGATCACCCGCGGCCTCGGTGATTCGATGGCGCTGAAGCGCGCCTGCCACGATGTGCGCATCCACACCAAGCTGGCGCCGGATGGCAAGGCGGCCCGCGCCATCTATGACGCGGTCGAGCAGGCCCGTGTCGAGGCGATCGGCTCACGTGCCATGCAAGGCGTCGCCGACAATATCGGCTCGATGCTGGAGGACAAATACGCCAAGGCCAATCTCGTCGACGTGAGGGACAAGGCCGACGCGCCGATCGAGGAAGCACTTGCGCTCATGGTGCGCGAGAAGCTGACCGGTCGGCCGATCCCGAAGAGCGGCCAGCGGCTGGTCGAACTCTGGCGGCCCTGGGTCGAGGAAAAGGCCAAGTCGGATCTCGACGGACTTTCCGCCAAGCTCGGCGACCAGCAGGCTTTCGCCCGCGTCGTGCGCGAGATGCTCGCCTCCATGGAAATGGCCGAGGAACTCGGCGACGAGCAGGAGACGGAAGACTCCGAGGACAATGACGACAACCAGCCGCAAGGCGACGAGCAAAGCGAGGAGGGCGGCGAAGAGGATTCGGGCTCCGAGCAGTCGCAGTCCGAGGATGCCGAGGCTTCGGCCGATGACGAGCAATCGGCCGAGACGGAAGCGTCCGATGCCACCGCCGACGATCTGTCCGACGATGACGATGCGGACGCCGAGACGCCCGGCGAGGCGCGCCGCAACGACAACCCCTTCACCAATCTGCCGAAGGAAATCGACTACAAGGTCTTCACCACCGCTTTCGATGAGACGGTCGGTGCCGAGGAACTTTGCGAAGAAGAAGAGCTCGACCGACTGCGCGCCTTCCTCGACAAGCAGCTTGCCAATCTGTCCGGCGTCGTCGGCCGCCTGGCCAACCGGCTGCAGCGCCGGCTGATGGCGCAGCAGAACCGCTCCTGGGATTTCGACCTGGAAGAGGGTTACCTCGATCCGGCGCGGCTGGTGCGTGTCGTTATCGACCCGATGCAGCCCCTGTCCTTCAAGCAGGAGCGCGACACCAAATTCCGCGACACGGTGGTGACGCTGGTGCTCGACAATTCGGGCTCCATGCGCGGCCGGCCGATCACGGTCGCGGCCACCTGCGCCGACATATTGGCGCGCACGCTGGAACGTTGCGGCGTCTCGGTTGAGATCCTCGGCTTCACCACCCGGGCCTGGAAGGGCGGGCAGGCGCGCGAGAAGTGGCTGAAGGACGGCAAGCCGCCGAACCCCGGCCGGCTCAACGATCTGCGCCACATCATCTACAAATCCGCCGACCATCCATGGCGGCGGGCACGGCGCAATCTCGGCCTGATGATGCGCGAGGGCCTGCTCAAGGAAAACATCGACGGCGAGGCGCTGCTGTGGGCGCACAACCGGCTGATCGCCCGGCCGGAGCAGCGCAAGATTCTGATGATGATCTCGGACGGCGCGCCGGTCGACGATTCGACGCTGTCGGTCAATCCGGGCAATTATCTCGAGCGCCATCTGCGCGCTGTCATCGAGCTGATCGAGACGCGCTCGCCGGTGGAGCTGCTGGCCATCGGCATCGGCCACGACGTCACGCGCTATTATCGCCGCGCCGTCACCATCGTCGATGCCGAGGAACTGGCCGGCGCCATGACCGAGCAATTGGCTTCGCTGTTCGCCGAGGAGAGCGCCAAGGATACGCGGCGCGGCGGCATGCGGCGCGCCGGATGATCTCTAGGCGCGGCGGCTTTCAGCAGACGATTTTCGCCGCCATCGCCCTGCTTTCTGGCGTGGCTTCGGCGGCAGCCGGTTCGCTCGGCTCAAGTTCGGTCGAACCGGTCGAAGTCTCGGCCCGGCCAATCGCCGAGTTCCACATTGGCGGCGCCGACAAGCAGTTCGGTCCGCTCGAATTCGTCGGCGGGCTGGAGATGACCTCGCCAACGCGCGATTTCGGTGCGCTGTCGGCGTTCCGGTTCCTGAAAGCCGGCGGCGATTTCGTGGGCGTTGCCGACACCGGGTTCTGGTTCTTCGGCACGGTGGTCCGCGACGCCGACAAGCGGCCGTCCGGCATCCAGAATTTCCGCATGCAGCAGATGGTCGACGAAACCGGTCGGCCGATCGACAAGAAGTGGGAGGTCGATGCGGAAGGCCTCGCGGTCAAGGACGGCGTTGCCACCGTCGGCTTCGAGCGCAACCACCGCGTCGCCCAGTTCAAGATCGACCCGGCCGACATGAAGGCGCCGTTCAAGCAGCTGGATTTCGTGGTGCCAGCCGGGGAACTGCGCCAGAATCGCGGCTTCGAGACCGTCACCCACGCCAATGCCAACGGCCAGCATGAGGGCGGGCTGGTCGTGGTTTCCGAGAAGAGCCTCGACAAGGCCGGCAACATCTATGCCGCCATCGTCGAAGGGCCGCATAAGGGGGTCTTCACCGTCAAGCGCAACGGCGACTTCGACATCACCGACGGCGCCTTCCTGCCGGATGGCGACCTCTTGCTTCTGGAGCGCAGCTTTTCGATGGCCAGGGGCGTCAAAATGCGGCTGCGACGCATTTATGGCGAGAGCGTCGAAAAGGGTGCGGTCGCCGACGGGCCGGTGCTGCTGGAAGCCGACATGGGCTACCAGATCGACAATATGGAAGGGCTCGACGTCTGGACCCGCGACGATGGTGCGCTGATGGTGTCGCTGATTTCCGACGACAACCACTCGATCCTGCAGCGCAACCTCTACCTGGAATTTATTCTCCACCAGGATTAAGCGGTACTCCAGTGCGAACGTGAAGTTGAAGGTCTCAACGGCGGGTTCGATTTGGCGCGGGTTCGATTTGGCCGGGGGTCGACTGTTCACCGTGAGCCATTGGTGGCTATCCAGATAACATGGCGCGCGCCACGCTTGCCGTTAGCGCGTGTGTTGACCTCCTCGACCGCGAAGCCGGCCTGCTTCAGCCGCCGCGTGAAGCCGCTGTCGGGGCCTTGCGACCACACCGCCAGCACGCCGCCCGGCTTGAGGGCAGTACGTGCGGCACGAAGGCCCTGAAGGCTGTAAAGCGCATCATTGGATCTGTGGACAATGCCTTCCGGCCCGTTGTCGACGTCGAGCAGGATGGCGTCCCAAGCCGCGGGGCCCGACTGTATCAGCTGCCCGACATCGGTCCCGTGGATAATGACACGCGGATCGTCAAGACAGCCGCCAAAGATTTCGGTCATCGGGCCGCGTGCCCAGGCGACGACCGCCGGCACCAGCTCCGCGACGACAATGCTGGCATCATTGCCGAGTTCTGCGAGTGCGGCGCGCAGCGTAAAGCCCATGCCAAGCCCACCGATCAGGATCCTTGGCCGCCGATGGCCGGCAATCCTCTGGCAGGATAGTTTTGCCAGCGCCTCCTCGGACCCGCTGAGACGGCTGTTCATCAGCTCGTTGGTGCCGAGCATGATCGAGAATTCCGAACCGCGCCGCTTGAGGCGAAGCTCCTGTGTGCCGTCCGGAGTCTTCGCAGAGTCTAGCTGGACCCAGGGAATCATGATCTTTGTCCGACCATGATCTTTTCCGAAAACCGCGTCCCACTTTTCGGGATCATGGTTTAAGCCGCGACTGCCGGCTGGCTCCAGCGGACAGCGAGCAGCCGGTAGGGGATCAATGCCACAACGGCGATGATCAGCTTCACACTGAGATCGCCGAGCGCCCACGAAATCCAGCGCATGGCGTCGACATGGAAGACGCCCATCAGCGGTGCTGTTTCGAGCGCAAAGCTGTCGTTCGGACCAGCGAAGGCAAACGCGGCCGAGAACGCGACGGTGAAGAATACGGCGGTATCGAACACGGATCCGACCAGCGTGCCGACGATTGGCGCGCGCCACCAGCTCTGCCGGCGCAGCCGGTTGAAGACGGTCACGTCGAGCAATTGCGCGGCAAGGAACGCCGCGCCGGACGCCGCCGCGATCCGCACCAGCCGGTCGGCGGCGGTCTCGAACTCGATCAGGCCGTGACGGAACAGGAAGGGCGGGACAAGGATCGAGCAGACCACTGCCGTCATGAAGCCGACAAAGACGATCCTGCGCGCCACGGTTGGCCCGTAGCGGCGATTGGCGAGGTCGGTGACCAGGAAGGAGAACGGGTAGGTGAAGGCACCCCAGGTCAAAAGGTCGGCCAGTGAGAGGCCGCCGACCTGGCCCTGCATCGGGAACTGCACGAGAATGTTCGACGCCACGACGACAAGCGCCATGGCGGCCACGAATGGCAGGTATCGCGAGAAGGAAGTCATTTTTTTATCCTGGGTAATGGAACCAGCGGAGCGCATGCCGAAACCGGATCACGCTCGCTCGTATTCGAGCATCGGGTTGCCGAAACCTTGCGGGCTCGATCCGATGTTCAGGCCAACAAGAGGTTGGCCAGGGCGGTCGTCCCCCGCCTTTGAACGATATCAGGCGGCGACCTGCTCGGCGATCTTCTTGGCGATCTGCTTCTTCAACAGACGCGCACGCTGCGACAATTCCTTGACGTCGGCTTTGGCCAGGAAGGCATCGAGACCGCCGCGATGTTCGACCGAACGCAGCGCGTTGGCCGAAATGCGCAGGCGCACATTCTGGTTCAGCGCTTCCGAAATCAGCGTCACGTTGACGAGATTCGGCAGGAAGCGACGCTTGGTCTTGTTGTTGGCGTGGCTCACATTGTTGCCGGACATGACTGCCTTGGCAGTGAGTTCGCAGGTGCGGGACATGATTCTAACCTTCAGTTCTCGGGTCTGCCAAACATTCAAGCCCGCGCCGGGTGGCGCGCGGTTCTGGTCAGGCGGCCTTATGGAAAAGTTGGCGTTCCATAGTTGCATTTCGCCGAGGCGTCAAGCTCCGGCTTCCCCACGGATGCGCCCGGCATTTCATATTAAGGCCGGAATTCATCCTATAAGCGGTCTCATAGGGACATGCCAGACCGGAGTTGCCCGCCTCCGGCCGAAAAATCAAGGACCCGATCCCGTCATGCTTCGTTTGTCTCTTGCCCTTGCTGCCCTGCTTGCGATTGCCTTGCCATCCGCCGCGTCCGCTGCTTCGCCACAGTCGTTCAAGGGTGAGTATACGGTCTCGTTCCTCGGCCTTTCGATAGCAAAATCAACGTTCTCCAGCCACTATGAGAACGGCGCCTATGCCATCGAAGGCAGCGTCACTGCCGCGGGTCTGGCCAAGCTGTTCGACGACACGCGCGGCACGATCTCGTCGAAAGGCACGATTTCTGGCAAGAAGATGGTGCCGCAGGCGTTCCGTGCCGATTACACCTCTGGCAAGAAGGCATCGACGGTCGATATCCGCTTTGCAGATGGCGCGGTCACCTCGACGCAGGTCGTCCCGGCGCCGGGCAAGCGCGACCCCAAGAGCTGGGTGCCGATCGGTGCCGGCGATTTGGTCTCGGTGCTCGATCCGATGGCCGCGACGGTGATCCATGCCGACAGTCTCGACCAGGTCTGCGGCCGCACGGTGAAGTTCTATGACGGCGAGATGCGTGCCGATCTGTCACTAACCTACGCTTCGAAGGGGACGATCTCGGTGCCGGGTTACAAGGGCGATACCATCACCTGCCGAATGGGTTTCGAGCCGGTGGCGGGCTATCGCAAGGGCCGCAAGGCGCTGAATTATCTTAAGAACCGCAGCCGCATGATGGTGACGTTTGCACCGCTCGGCCAAACCGGCGTATATGCGCCGATCCGCGCCACGGTGGGCACGCAGATCGGCACCTTGACCATCAGCGCCAGGCGTTTCGAGGCAATACAGTAGGGCAGGCGCCATACGCGCGCCACTGGAGACGGAATGGGGCGCGCAACACTGATTGGCTTTTCGGCGGTCGGCATGTGGGCGTTGCTGGCGCTGCTCACCGATGGGTCGGGCCAGGTGCCGCCGTTCCTGCTGTCGGCGATCACCTTCTCGATTGGCACCGGGGTCGGGCTCATCGCGCGGCTGTTCATGCCGGCGCCCGACAAGAGCCAGAAAATACCGCTGCAGGTCTGGCTGATCGGCATTGCCGGCCTGTTCGGCTACCACTTCTTCTACTTCACCGCGCTGCGCAATGCACCGGCGGTGGAAGCGAGCCTGATCGCCTATCTGTGGCCGTTGCTGATCGTGCTTGGTTCGGCGCTGATGCCGGGCGAGCGCCTGGCATGGAACCACGTCGTCGGCGCGCTGCTCGGCCTTGCCGGCACCATGCTGATCGTCACCAAGGGCGCCGGCATCGCTTTCGACGCCCGCTATGCTTACGGCTATGCCATGGCCGCCGTTTGCGCTGTGATGTGGTCGTCCTATTCGCTGTTGTCGCGGCGCTTCCCGTCGGTGCCGACCAGCATCGTCACCTGGTTCTGCGCCGCGACCGCGGTGCTGTCGTTCGCCTGCCACTTGGCGCTGGAACAAACGATTCTGCCTGACGGCGCCGGCCAGTGGCTGGCCGTGGTCGGCCTTGGCCTGATGCCGGTCGGGGCGGCCTTCTACGCCTGGGACATCGGCGTGAAGCGCGGCAACATCCAGGTGCTGGGCGCCGCAAGCTACGCCGCGCCACTGCTGTCGACGCTGGTGCTGATCGCAGCCGGCGCCGCCGAGCCGTCACTGCGCATTCTTGCCGCCTGCGTGCTCATCACCGGCGGCGCGGCCCTGGCGGCAAAGTCACTGTTTCTGCGCAAGCCCGCCGTGACAGAGAGGGGAGCGCGGGCATCCGCAAGCGGAGCCGGGGCATCCGAAGGCGGAGCCCGGGCATGACGATGCCCTTCCCGGGCGGCATTGACGCCAATGCCAACGCGACGCTGATCTTTTCGCTGGCTGCTGCGGTGATCTATGCCTTCACGCTCGGGATGCCGCCGACGCTCGCCCGCTCGGCGGCAAAGACGCTTGCCGTGGCGATGCTTGCCGTGCTGGCGGCGCTGCAAGGCGGCCCGTTGCTGCTGGTCGCAGCCCTTGCGCTCAGCGCTGTTGGCGACGCCTTTCTGTCGCGCGACGGCGAAAAGGCGTTTCTCGGCGGGCTCGCCAGTTTTCTTGTCGCCCACATTGTCTATGCCGTGCTGTTCCTGCGCAGCGGCGGCGGCTTGGAGTTGCTGGGCGCCGGATCGTGGCGTGGGGCGATCGCGCTGGCCATGCTGGTGTTTGCGATCGTCATGCTGGCGGCGCTGTGGCGGCGCGTCGGCTCCGGCCTTCGTGTCCCTATCGCCGTCTATGTCGCTGCGATCCTCGCGATGGGTGTCTCGGCCCTGACGACAAGCAGCGTCTGGATCGTCGGTGGCGCCGTGTTGTTCATGGCATCGGACGGGATGCTCGCCACGGAGAAATTCCTGGTGGCTGCCATCTCGCCGCACCGCGCGTGGATGCGCTTTGCCGTTTGGGCACTCTACTACGCGGCCCAGGTCGCGATCATGCTAGGCTTCCTGCTAAATCAGGGTTCTTATTGAGTTAGGGTTGCTTCGGTTGCCAGCCCGGCTCGGCCAGCTCAAACGCCGCAAACTCAAAACCCGGTGCGACGGTGCAGCCGACCAGCGTCCATTCGCCCAGGCTGCTCGCCGATTGCCACCAGCCCGCGGGGACGACGATCTGCGGCCGCTCACCGGCTGCGAGATCGATGCCAAGCACCTGCTTGACAACGGTGCTGCCTTGTTCCCACATCGACAGGGCCAGCGGGGCACCGGCATGAAAATGCCAGACCTCGGCGGCGTCCTTGACCCGGTGCCAAGCCGAAGCCTGATGCCGTTCCAGCAGGAAATAGATCGCGGTCGAATGGCCGCGCGCGCCGCCAGCGTCATCGCGAAAGGTCTCGGCGTACCAGCCGCCTTCCGGATGCGGCTTCAGGCCGAGCGTCGCGATGATTTCGGCGGAGCTGGTCATATCACCGGACTCTAGAAATTGTCCTTGCGCTTGCGGATTTCGGCAAAGACCTCGGCGTCCGAAGCTTTCTCCAGTCCAAGATGCTTGCGGATAGAAGGATCGTGCCAGCGCAGGAAGGGATTGGTCGACAGCTCCTCGCCGATCGTCGTCGGCAGCGTGGGCTTGTCGGCGGCGCGCAACGCCTCGATCTTGGCGGCGCGTTCTCTCAGCGCCGAGTTGGTCGGATCGACGGTCAGGGCGAAACGGGCGTTGGAGAGCGTGTATTCGTGGCCGCAATAGATGACCGTTTCAGCCGGAAGTGCCGCCAGCTTCTTCAGCGAATCGTACATGACCGGCGGCTTGCATTCGAACAGCCGCCCGCACCCCAGCGCAAACAGCGTGTCGGCGGTGAACGCCACTTTCGATCCAGGCAAATAGTAGGAGACGTGGCCGGCAGTGTGGCCGGGCGTGGCGATCACCTCGATCTTTTCATCGCCAAGATGGAGAACCGAGCCGTCTTCGACCGTTTCGTCGACGCCGGGGATCTTGGCCTTTTCCGCTTCCGGGCCGACGATGCGCAGCTTGAAGCGTTCCTTCAGCGCCAAATTGGCCTCGACATGGTCGACATGGTGATGCGTGGTCAGGATCATTGTCGGCGTCCAGCCGGTACGTTTGAGCGCGGCCAGGATGGGCGCTTCCTCGGGCGCATCGATGATCGCGGTTTGGCCGCTTTTGGGGTCGTGCACCAGAACGCCGAAATTGTCGCTGCGGCACATGAATTGTTCGATTTCGACCGGCATCGCATCTCTCCATTATCGCCGCAGACATAGGGCGCTAGCGGGCCGCTGTCATCCCGGTTATCGAGGCATTTATTGAAACCCGACAATATCACGGCTACATCCCTGCCATGCATTCCGACATCGTCGATCTTCGCTCCTTCTATTCGACAACACTCGGCCAGTTCGCCGAGCGTTCGATCACCATGGCGTTGTCGTCGATATGGGCAGCCGTGCCCAACGAGCGGCTGGTCGGTCTCGGCTACACCTTGCCTTGGCTGGAGCGCTTCGGCGCCGATGCCGAGCGGGTCTTCGCCTTCATGCCGGCAACGCAGGGCGCAGTAGTCTGGCCGGCGACGGGGCCGACGGCGACGGCGCTGGTCTTCGACGAGGAACTGCCGCTGGTCGATTCCTGCATCGACCGCATGCTGCTCGTCCATTCGCTCGAACATGTCGAGAACCCGCGTGAGACGCTGAACGAGATCTGGCGTGTGCTGTCGCCGGCGGGCCGGGTGGTCATCGTCGTCCCGAACCGGCGCGGCGTCTGGGCGCGCTTCGAGCACACGCCGTTCGGCAATGGCCGGCCTTTTTCGCGTGGACAGCTCACCGAATTGCTGCGCGAGGCGAATTTCACGCCCGCGTCCTGGTCCGATGCGTTGTTCTTCCCGCCATCGCGGCGGCGCTTCATGATGCAGTTCCACAATGTGCTTGAACGCGCCGGCCGGCGGCTGTGGCCGATCTTTTCCGGGGTCATCGTCGTCGAGGCGCAGAAGCGGCTCTATCAAGGCGTGCCGGTCGCCCAGCGCGCCTCGCGCCGCGTCTTCGTGCCCGTGCTGTCGCCGCATGGCGCCACCCGGCTTGGCCGTCGCAACGAGGTCGGGGATACCAAGTCATCGGTTGCGCGGGTGACGGCTTCGTGATCGGGGCAAGAGTGCCTGGCGTCGGTTCCCTGCCTATCTGTCGCAAGTGGAGTGACAGCGCACCTGGCAGTCCATTTGGACGACGGATGCCTGCAAGTCTCTCCAACCGGTTTCGGCACTGAACGCAAGGACCTCGGACATGGCTGATCAACCGGACTATGCCGCCATCGTCCAGCCGGTTGTGGTGGCGGTCGAAGCCAGCAGCCTGAGCGATCAGGTGGCGTCGATCAGGAGGGCGCTGGCGGGATCGCCGGTTCGCAAATGGTTGCTCTGGACAGCGGTCGGCATGATGGCCGTGATCATCGCAACGTCGATCGGCCAGGTTCTGCTCAACCGCTGGAATCAGCCTTTCTACGACGCGCTCGCGCGGCGCGACATGGCGGCCTTCCTGCACCAGCTTCTCGTCTTTGCGGCAATAGCCGGTGGACTTCTGGTGCTCAATATCGGCCAGACCTGGCTCAACCAGATGATCCGGCTGAAGCTGCGCGAGGCGCTGACGCTGGATCTGATCGACCAGTGGACGCGGCCCGCGCGCGCCTTCCGGCTGGCCAATGCCGGTGCCATCGGCGTCAATCCCGACCAGCGCATGCAGCAGGATGCGGCGCACCTCTCGGACCTGTCGACCGACCTCGGTGTCGGGCTGCTGCAGTCATGCATCCTGCTCGTGTCCTTCGTCGGCGTGCTGTGGGAGCTGTCCTCAGGCTTCGTGTTCCACATCGGCGGAACCGCACTGGCCATACCGGGCTACATGGTCTGGGCCGCCATTCTTTATGCCGGCACCGCCTCCTGGCTGAGCTGGCTGGTTGGACGCCCGCTCATCAGCCTGAACAGCGACCGCTACACACGTGAAGCCGAGCTGCGCTCCTCGATGGTGCGCGTCAACGAAAATGTCGATGCCATTGCGTTGTACCATGGCGAGCCCGATGCCAGGCGGCGGCTCGAACTCGATCTCGGCACGGTGCTAGGCGCCATGCGGCGCATCTACAGCGCACAGATCAATCTAGCCTGGGTGACCGACTCTTATGGCTGGATCACCGTCGTCGCGCCAATCCTGGTCGCCTCGCCGGTGTACTTCGCAGGTGATATCAGTTTTGGCGGATTGATGATGGCGGTCGGGGCCTTCAACCAGGTCCATTCGTCGCTGCGCTGGTTCATCAACAACATCGGCAGCATCGCCGATTGGCGCGCCACGCTGATGCGCGTCGCCGATTTCCGCATCGCTCTCGACGAAATCGATGTGCTCCACGACACGGAAAGGCGCATCGAGTTCGGCGACAACGCCAATGGCAACCTGACTTTCGAGAAGCTCGAAGTGGCCTCGCCGGAGGGCTGCACGAGGCTCGCGGACCAGCATGTCGAAATCCGTCCCGGCGAGCGCGTCATGGTCATCGGCGAGGCGGGCGCCGGCAAGACGCTGTTCTTTCGTGCCATTGCCGGCCTGTGGCCATGGGGAAGCGGGCGGATCGGCCTGCCGGCGGCAGAAACCCTCATATTCGTGCCGCGCGTCCCTTATTTCCCGACCGGCACGTTGCGCGAGGTGCTTGATCACCCGAACGGACCCGCGCCGGCGAGTGACGCCGACATTTCGAAGGTGCTTGCAGAGGTCGGTCTTGAACGGCTGTCGTCGTCGCTCGACCGCGCCGGGCGATGGGACCACGAGCTGGGCGATGACGAACAGCGCTCGCTGGCCTTCGCCAGACTCGCCTTGCGGCAGCCGAAATGGGTGATCATCGATGAAGCACTGGATGCATTTGACGGCCCGTCGCTACGGCGAGTGCTGGCCATGCTCGAGAAGCGTTTGCCTGGGACTGCGATCCTCAACATAGGGCGCGGCCTGCACAACAATCAGTTCTTTCCGCGCGCGTTGACGATCGTCAAGGATACCGGCGCTCCCGCTCTGAAGCCCGCCCGCGTCAGGGCCGGCGCCATCGAACCGCCGCCAGTCGCTGCCCGCCGCAAGGCATAGACCGATGTTCATGTTCAGAGCGGTTCATCGTTTCACGGAAACGCCGATCCGCTCCAATCGTTTGTTTTGACGCAAATCCCAGGGGGAAGGCGCTATGCGCTTTTCCTGGGAAGGCCGTCCGATGCTTTTCCCAGAATTCCTCCGCGCAAAGCTTTATTCTGCCGTGATCGCGCCGCAAGCTTGTCCAGAGGAACAACCCTGGCGACGGCCATGCTTGATGCTTTGCGCCTGCTTGCCTGTCTTGCCTGCGCCCAGGCCGCCGCCTCGCCGCCGGATGCGCCGGCCGTCGACGTCGAGTTGGTGCTTGCAGTCGACATATCGCTGTCGATGGACGAAAAGGAGTTCGCCCTGCAGCGCGCCGGTTATGTCGAGGCGTTGCGACATCCTGACTTTATCAAGGCTGTTCGCGCCGGCGCCACCGGCCGGATCGCGCTCACCTATTTCGAATGGGCCGGCACGGTGCGTGACGACGCGGTCATCGGCTGGCAGATCATCGACAGCGCGGAGAGCGCCAACCTCTTTGCCGACAAGGTTGCGGCCCGCCCGTTCCGCAGCTTCCGCGGCACCTCGATTTCCGGTGCGCTGGCCTTCGGCACCGAGCTTTTCGATCACACTTCTTTCAAGGGCGAACGGAGTGTCATCGATATTTCCGGTGACGGTCCGAACAATATCGGGCCGCCGGTCACCGCCACGCGCGATGCGGCGACCGCAAAGGGCATCGTCGTCAATGGATTGCCAATCCTGATCAGTCCATCACCCACCTTCAGTCATCTCGACCAGTATTACGCGCAGTGCGTGAGCGGCGGGCCCGGTTCCTTTGTGCTGCCGATTTATGCGGCCGCCGAATTTTCGACGGCCATCCGGCGCAAGCTGATCCTCGAAGTAAGCGGCAATCAGGACGAGGCGAGAATCATGCCCGTCGACGTGGCGACGCCGATAGACTGTCTGCAGGGCGAACGGGATAGGCGGTTCTTGTCCGATCCGTATTTTCCGGAACTCGACCGGTGAGCCTTACTGGAACTTGTCGTGCATGTCGTAGTCTAGAACCGGTGGACACTTTTAGGCGACATGCAATTAGGCCGGTCGGGCGCCAAACTTGTCGCGGAACTCGTTGTAGAGATCGCGGCGCCAGCGCCGGCCGTGAATATAGCCGTGCATCAGTTCCGGCAGCGTGTAGCCGAGCGATTTCGACGAGCGATTGGCCATGTAGCCCTCAAATGCTTGAGGTATCCGGCCCCTGAGAATATCGGCGATAATCTGCCGCGAGATCATGTATGGCGGAATATGCGGGTAGGCGTCGGCAATATGCGGATGTTTGCCCATCAGGTTCGCATAGGCTTCGACATAGCCGTCACGGCGGCCTGAAATGGAGTTTTCCGAGTTGTATTTCGTCCAGTCGATGTCTTCGGACAACCGAGCGCCATGACGGCGCGCTAGCCGCAGCAGCAATTCCCGGTCCTGCATCCGGGTGATGTCGCTGTCATAACCGCCAATGCCCAGCAAGGCCTCGCGGCGAGCGGTTATCGCGGAGCCGGCGATGAAGATCGTCTGTGCGACCAGCGTCCGTTCCAGCATCGTCGGGCTCACGAACGCATCGCGATTGACGCAATTGGTGGCGCGATTGCCCTTCAGGGACACAAAAGAGCTGATCAATACCTGAAGTGCGGAATTGTCGTCGAAGCGGGCCAGGGTTCGTTCAAGCCGGTGCGGCAGGTAAACGTCGTCCGAATCGAGGAATGTCACCACGGGCGCCCGGGCCCGCTCGATGCCGGCATTCCTGGCGGCATTGGCGCCTCGCCATTTCGCACCGACATAAATCAGCCGCGGGTCTTGAATGCGGGCAAGTGCCGCCTCGGTTCCGTCGGTCGAGCCATCGTCAACGACAATATGCTCGAGCCTTGGCATGCTTTGGGAAAGCACGCTTTCCACGGCGCGCAACACCGTTTCGCGCCGGTTGTGGGTCGGCGTGATGACGGTAACGAGAGGTGTTGGATCCATGATCCCGGCCATGTCGTGTCAGCTGTTTCCTGCGCAGAGCTGCGCGTCTATCCAGGACTTTTCAATTCTTGGAACGGTCGAATGGATCGAACTTCCTTTCCGCGACATCCCGTAGTGGATCCGACGCTACAAAAAGCAGCTGCCCGTGTCATCCACTTTACCGATACTCGAGCCGCGCAAGCCAACGAATTCCGGTTATTAGCGCTCCATTTGCAACAGCATCGTCGAACAGAGCATATGCGAATCACCACGGAAGCGGCCTGCCGCAGCGGACAGCATATATTCCATTACCTCGAACGTAATCGTTTTATGCTCGGCGTTCGGTCAGATTGCCCTTGCGAGGCCGGCAACTCGGCTTCGTTGACAAGGGAGTACAGTCATGACCGCCTACGCCGTTGCCCATATGCGCCAGGCCACGATGGGCCCGCAGATCGTCGAATATCTGCAGAAGATCGATGCCACGCTGGAACCTTTCGGCGGTCATTTTCTGGTTCATGGCGGCGATCTGGAAGTGATCGAGAACGACTGGCCTGGCCACCTGATCATCATCGAATTTCCCGACAGGCAGCATGTGCATGGCTGGTACAACTCGCCCGCCTACCGGGCAATACTCGCACTACGCACGGATAATTCGGAGGCCGATGTGGTGCTCGCCGACGGGGTCGAGCATCCGCATAAGGCGACGGATGTTCTGGAATAGTTGACTGGTCCCAAATCAATGCAACGTTGGGGGCACGGCTCAAGATGCGATAAATCGGCTAACTGTGCCCGATATAGTCGGGCACGATCTCGATTTCGTCGCGAACTATGCCGGCAGCGAAGCTAAACTGGCCCCAGAATGCCAAGCTATAAAAGACCTGACCGACAATCAGGGAGAACGGAATTTGCCAAAGCGGCATCCCTGTCTCCCGAGCATGGCCCACAATGCGTCGTGTTGTGCGCCACGACATGGTGAACCAACGGCTGAAAGACTTGGCTACCCGTCGCATGCGACTAGGCGAATTGAGGGCCACGAACTTTCGGTCGGCGTCGCGGCCTGTAACCAGGGCCCGCCAGTAAAAGAAACGCCAGCCCCGCGGTGAGTAGTGGTAGACGCGTGCGTTGACATTATGAATTTTGTGGCCTTCACGCAGCAGTTGGCGCATCAGCAACGTGCAGGAAACCTTGAAGCCATTATGGTTCGGGAAAGGATGACTGACGATCCATTCACGCCGAAACCCTACGTTGTTTGCGTTCATCGCCCGCTTCGACGCGAACCGACTGTCTCCATGGGCCATCGGAAAAAACCAGATCAAGGCAAACGTTCTTGAAAAAAAATCATCGTGCGAAAGATATGTGTATCCATTTACACAAATAATTTTGGGGTCTTTGAATGGCTCGAGCAAACCCGTCAGCCAGCCTGGTTCCGGCACGACGTCGGAATCGATCAAGATGACGATATTTCCGTCAGCTGCCAGCATGCCCTTGTTCTTCAGGTCGTAGTATCGGCCTCCGGGGAAAGCTGTGAAGACCAGGTTGGAGACTTGACCCAACTGCGGTGCTTCAGCCGCGATTTTATGATGCAGCGCATCTGTTTCCGACTCTGCCGCGCCGTGAGAGATAACAACCGTCGGTCGCGCCAGGCCGCTCGCGGAAACTGCGGCGATTTCCCGCGCCAAAGCCTTCAGTCCAACGCCGATCTCGTCCCAGTCAATGGACTTGGCGTTTTCCATTTCCATGACGAGCGAGTATGTTGCGCGTTCTTCAACCATCCCGGCCCCAAATATCTATCGATAACCAGGGGGAATATAGTCGCCTCGTCGCGATGTAAAGGCAATCCGTGCTGATCAACCGGCAGCGTTTTCGCCATTGTCCGGCACAATCTGCGTATTGTCTTTGCGGTAAAATTGGGACTTCACGCCGCTTCTTAAAGAAGCCCCCGAATTCGATGACTGATGGTCTGGAATTTTGAGAGGGCAGAGTACTGCGACAGAAAGCGCTCCCTCCATTCCATATTGATTGTGTCTCTTTGAACCTCAAGGCTGGAATTGAGGGCCGACGCAGGTCCAAAAGTGATGTGGGTGCCGGCCAGATGCGCAATTTTCTCAAGGCAGGTCTGTGGGTTTGCCAAGACTTCCTCATACGTCAATGGCAGGAAGGGCAGTCCGTTCTTTGCAAGCCAGACATCCCACGCGAGATTTTCCAGTCCGATTTTCTTAAGCGATTCTGCGATGGCTGGGCCGTCGTAGCGTGGTGAATTCTGGCCTTTCTCGGTAGAGCGGAATCGTCCCGTTTGACGGGCGCGTGTCCAAGAGATCGCCTGGCCAAGAAGATCGCGGCGGGTCAAGCGGACGTAGCGCAGCGCTGGAAGGCTGGCCGGGAGGTCCACAGTCTTGGACACTTGCGAAAACTGGCTTGCAAATATTTTGACTGCGTAAATCCCCGAGGGGGTGCGTCCGTCCTTCAGTGCCCGTAAAACCTGAGCACGGGGATCTCGCGGATAATTGGGCAGTTCCAGAACGCGGCGGCCGCCGAACCACTCGAGAGGTTTGCCAAGTCCCGCACCTGCCATCAACTCGGCGAGATAGTTGCTGCCGCTCCGAGGTGACGTGCAGATCAGAATCCCGGCCTTTATCCCAGCCAGAACGTCCGGTGGAGTTTCAACGGGCAGAGGGCCTCTTCGAAAAAGATGCATGGCTAACACAGCTACCGCTTCAGCAAGAACACCGCCTGCTGGCCGAAGAAATTCCAGAACCACCACGGCATCGACAGACCTATCTTCTGGCCGTTGGCGTCGAGTGCCGTCGCCTTTTCCACTGTCGCACCGAGTTCGTCGCACAGATTGACGAAGTCGCGGATGGTGCAGAAATGGATATTGGGCGTGTCGTACCAGGAATAGGGCAGGTCCTTTGTCACCGGCATGCGACCCTGGATGAACAGCGACAGGCGCACCCGCCAATGGCCGAAATTGGGAAAGGATACGATGGCGCGGTTGCCGATCCTGAGCAGTTCGTCGAGCACCAGCTTCGGGTTGCGGGTGGCCTGCAGCGTCTGCGACAGGACGACGAAGTCAAAGCCCTTGTCGGGATAGAATTCGAGATCCTTGTCGGCATCGCCCTGGATGACCGAGAGGCCGCGCGCCACGCATTCGTTGACGCCGCGCTGCGACAGCTCCAACCCACGGCCGTCGACCTGCTTGGTGTCCTGCAGCAATTCGAGCAGCGAGCCGTCGCCCGAACCGACATCGAGCACGCGGGACTGCGGCGGGATGAGATTGGCGACGACCTCGAGGTCGACGCGCTGGTCGCGATTGACACTCATGATGCCGCCTCCTGCGTGGAGCATGATCCTGGACAGACCAGTCCGCAACTTTCCAGGGTCATGCGCTGAGCCCTCTCGCCCGGGCCGCCGAGCCGATGAAGCCGTTGATGGCGGCAAACAGTTCCGGCTCGTCCAGCAGGAAGGCATCGTGGCCGCGATCGGTCTCTATCTCGACGAAGGACACCGAGGCGCCGGCGGCGTTCAGCGCATGCACGATCGAGCGGCTCTCCTCGGTCGGAAACAGCCAGTCCGACGTGAAGGACACCAGGCAGAAGCGGGTTTTGGTACCGGCAAAAGCGTCGGCCAACCGGCCGCCATGGTCGGCTGCGAGGTCGAAATAGTCCATCGACCGGGTCATGTAGAGGTAGGAATTGGCGTCGAAGCGATCGACGAAGGTCATGCCCTGGTGGCGCAGATAGCTCTCGATCTGAAAGTCGGCGTCGAAGCCGAAGGTCAGCGCTTCGCGATCCTGCAGATTGCGGCCGAATTTCCGGTGCAGCGCGGCCTCCGACAGATAGGTGATGTGGGCGGCCATGCGCGCCACCGCCAAGCCTTTTTCCGGGCGTTTGCCGTGCTCGAAATATTTGCCGCCATGCCAGTCCGGATCGGCCATGACAGCTTGCCGGCCGACCTCGTGGAATGCGATGTTCTGCGAAGAATGGCGCGCGCCTGTGGCGATCGGCAGCGCCGAGAAGACGCGCTCCGGATAGCTCGACGCCCATTCCAGCACCTGCATGCCACCCATCGAGCCGCCGAGCACGCAGAACAGCTTTTCGATGCCGAAATGGTCGATCAGCATCTGCTGCGCGCGCACCATGTCACGGATGGTGATGATCGGCAGGTCGAGCCCATAGGGCTTGCCGGTGGCCGGATTGGTCGAGGCCGGGCCTGTGGAACCAAGACAACCACCGATGACGTTCGAGCAGATGACGAAGAAGCGGCTGGTGTCGATGATCTTGCCGGGGCCGATCAGCACTTCCCACCAACCCGGCTTGCCGGTCACCGGATTGGTGCTGGCGACGTGCTGGTCGCCGGTCAGGGCATGGCAGACGAGGATCGCGTTGGAGCGGGCGTCGTTCAGCGTGCCATAGGTCTGGTAGGCGATCTGGAACGGCGACAGCAGCGTGCCGGCGTCGAGCTTGAGCGGCTTGTCAGGCCCAAAACGCAAAACCGGGCTCGACGGCTGGTCGGCCTCGTTGTTGGTTTTGCGAGCACGCAGAGCGGCCATTGCATCCATCTCACACCTTGATCCCTGCACCGTGCTTTTCGAAAATCGACGCCGATGCGGTGTCCGGCCGGCGCGGGCAATAAAAAACCGGCATTGCAGTCGCAAAGCCGGTTACAGGATGCAAACGGCCCTTTAGCAAGTTGTTTAACGTGGCTGCAAGCCGACCGGCCAAATCACCACGGTAGTTCGTACCCCTTCTAGGGCTGCGGCAGGCCGGCGTCAACGGCCAGCCATTGTCCGGAGGCGGTCACCTCTCGACATTGCGGGCCACGGCTTGTATTTCCGCTGCGGCTTCCCTGAGGAAGCGTTCTCGACGGATTTTGCGACATGAGCCAGACACCGGACAAGGCACGTCCAACCCCGCGCGCGGGCATCATGGACATCGACGCCTATGTGCCGGGCAAGAGCACGGCGCCTACCGGCGTCGCCAAGGTCTACAAGCTTTCGTCGAACGAGAACCCGCTCGGTCCCTCGCCAAAAGCGATCGAAGCCGCGCGCGAGATTGCCGGAAAGCTCGACGTCTATCCCGACGGCACCGCCAGGCGGCTGCGCGAAGCGATCGCCGAAGTGCACGGTCTCAACCCGGCCAACATCATCTGCTCGAACGGTTCCGACGAGATCCTCGGCCTGCTGGCGCAGACTTATCTGTCGCCCGGCGACGAGGCTGTCATCACCGAACACGCCTTCATGGTCTACAAGATCTACATCCAGTCGGCGGGTGCCGTTCCGGTGACGATCAAGGAAAAAGAGGAGCGCGCCGACATCGACGCCATCCTGGCCGCCATCACGCCACGCACCAAAATCGTGTTCCTTGCCAATCCCAACAACCCGACCGGCACCTATGTGCCGTTCCAGGAGGTGCGCCGGCTGCATTCCGGTTTGCCAAGGCACGTGCTTCTGGTGCTCGACGCGGCCTATGCAGAATATGTCCGCCGCAACGATTACGAAGCCGGCATCGAGCTGGTCGGCAGCGCCGAGAATGTGGTGATGACCCGTACTTTCTCGAAGATCGGCCTTGGTGGGGCGCGGATCGGCTGGATGTACGCGCCGATGCACATCGTCGACGCGATCAACCGCGTGCGTGGCCCCTTCAACGTCAATGCAACGGCGATCGAGGCCGGCATCGCGGCGATCCGCGACCGCGCCCATGTCGAGCGCAGCGTCGCGCACAACGAGACCTGGCTGGCATGGTTGAGCGAGGAGTTCACCAAGCTTGGGCTGCGGGTGACGCCGAGCGTCGGCAATTTCGTCCTTGTGCATTTTCCCGAGGACAACAAGCATTCCGCAGCTGCGGCGGACGAGTATCTAACCGCGCGCGGCTATATATTGCGGCGGGTTTCCGGCTACGGCTTTCCCAACGCGCTGCGCATGACCGTCGGCACCGAAGAGGCCAATCGCGGCGTTGTCGCCGCACTCACGACATTCCTGAAAAGCTAGAACACCATGACATCACCGATGTTTGAAAAGATCGCGCTGGTCGGCATCGGCCTGATCGGCTCGTCGCTGGCCCGCGTCATCCGCCGCGAGGGGCTGGCTGGCCTCGTAGCCATCTCGACCCGCAGTGCCGCGACGCTGGCGCGAGCGAAAGAACTTGGGCTGGGTGATTCCTACACCACCGATGCGAGCGAAGCGGTCAGGGATGCCGATCTGGTCATCGTCTCGGTGCCGGTCGGCTCGTCCGGCGCGATCGCCGAGGAAATTGCGTCTTCATTGAAGTCGGGCGCGATCCTCACCGATGTCGGCTCGACCAAGGCATCTGTCATCGCGCAGATGCAGCCTTATGTGCCAGCCGGCGTCCACTTTATTCCCGGTCATCCGCTGGCGGGCACAGAGAAATCCGGCCCCGATGCCGGGTTTGCCGACCTATTCGACAATCGCTGGTGTATCTTCACGCCGCTGCCCGATACTGACCCGGACGCGCTGGAACGGCTGTCGGAATTCTGGCGCCGCTGCGGCGCCAACATCGACACGATGGATCCTCAGCATCACGACATGACGCTGGCCATCGTCTCGCATTTGCCGCACATCATCGCCTACAATATCGTTGGCACCGCCGATGATCTGCAGTCGGTAACCAAGTCCGAGGTGATCAAGTATTCAGCTTCGGGCTTCCGCGACTTCACCCGCCTTGCCGCTTCCGACCCGACCATGTGGCGGGACGTGTGCCTGCACAACAAGGATGCAATCCTCGAAATGCTGGCGCGGTTCTCGGAAGACCTGGCGTCGTTGCAACGCGCGATTCGCTGGGGTGACGGCGAAAAACTCTTCGACCTGTTCACCCGCACCCGGGCCGTGCGCCGCTCGATCATCGAGGCCGGCCAGGACATCGACGTGCCCGATTTTGGCCGCCAGGCGGTCGAACACCCGGCCAAGACTTAAATTTGTTTCAGGCCGGCCAGCTCGCCGCAACCATCGCCAGCGTCTCGGCTCTATTCGGTGCCCCAAGCCTGCCGCCGAAGCGCAGGCATTTGAGCGCGGCGGCCGCACTGGCAAAGCGCAAAGTATGCTCGACGGGCATGGCTTCCGCCAGGCCGACGGCGAAGGCGCCGTGAAAGACGTCGCCGGCGGCCAATGTGTCGACCGCTTTGATTCTCGGCGCCGCGACATGACGCACACAGCCTGCGGAACGGTCGTGCCACCAACTCCCCGCCGCGCCGCCAGTCACCGCGACAAAGGCGTCGGTGTGGCTGGCGAGATCGGCGCAAGCCGTTTCCGGGTCGAGCGCCTGGCCGCAGACAATGCGCGCCGCCGGCTCCGAAGCGACGATATGCGTGGCGAGCGGCAACAGCTGTTCCAGGACCTCCAGCGGCGCGGTGTCGGCATCGAGGATCGCCGGCCGGCCGACGGCGCGCGCTGCGTTGAGGGCAAGTGCTGCCGCGCCCGGCCAGCGGACATCGACCAAAACGGCGTCGAATGCCATGAGGTCGGCGACCGGCAAGGCTTCGGGATCGGCTTGGGCACGCCCGTCATAGAACGGCACGATGATGCGCTCACCATGCGCATCGACCAGGATCGAGGCCAGCGCCGAGCGAGCGCCCCCGACGCGGCGGACATAGGCGCAATCGACACCTTCGGCTTCGATCGCGGCAACGAGATGGTCGCCGACGGGATCGTCACCCGCACTAGCCCACAGCGACACCTCGGCGCCCAAGCGGTGCGCGGCGCAGGCAGCACTGGTGGCCATGCCCGAGGCGATCTGGACGCCGTCGGAGGCGATGAACTTGCCTTGATGCAGCGGCAGTGTCTCGACACGCAGGATGGTGTCCAGCGTCAGCGCGCCGACGCTAAGAAGTTTTGCCGGTCTGTTCATACAGGGACGCTTAATCGAGTGGCTTGATCTTGCCCAGCGGGATGAAGCCGAGCGAGGCCTTGCCCTTGACCACCGTCAGCAGCATCGATGGCTCGTTGCCGAGCACCGTCAGGGCAGAAAAGCCCTGCTCGATCTGGCTTTTCTGCTCGGGTATGGCGGCGCCGAGGATGGCGGCAACCGCTTTCGGGTCCTTCAGCCTGATCATCAGATCGGCGTTGACCAGGCCCTCGGCATCGACCGAAAGCGGTCCTGAAACGGTGATGCGCGCCGTGCCCGACGACAGGTAGAGGTTGCGGATTTCGATTGCCTGGCCGCGCAGGCTTTTCAGCTGCGTGCCGATCAGTGCTACGCCGTTCTTCAGCGTCGCGTCGCCGCTGGCATCGAGCGCCGGCAGCACGCGCCCGCCGATCGCGCCGGGGTCGATCTCGAGATCGCCGAAACTGCCGAGATAGTCGATGTCCGCCCCATTCGGCTGCAGTTGGCCAGCCGCCTTGCCGGCGCTGAACAATTGCACCGGATCGGAATCGTCGGCCGGATCGGTCTGGCCGGACAGGCCCTCCGCCTCCAGAGCAATCCGCTGCGGTAGCGGCCACCACAATTTGACGTTGGCCTGCAGATTGTCCCAGTCGATCCACAGCGGCGCCATGCCTGGCACGGAAGTCCTGAGCGGGCCGCGCAGATTGGCAACCGGTGACAGAGGCTGGATGATCTGGGCGGCTGCGTTGAAACTGCCGGCCGAAGCGGCGACGTTCCTGGCATCGTCCTCGTAAGCCAAATTGTCGCAAGAGACCGTAAAGCTCAGGGGATAGCCGCTGACCTGGAGGTTGGCGCAGCCGGCTTCGACGCCAGTTTTGTTCAGCGTGGCAACCGCCTTGTCGGCCTCGCTCCTTACCCGGTTGGCCAGATAGAACCAGCCGCCGCTGTAGATGGCAAACAGCACCACGACGAAGGCGGCAAGCCAGATCAGGCGGCGAAGGTTACTCGGCTGGCGTTCGTCACTTGACGTCATGCTTTGGCTCTCGTTAACGCATGGGTGTTGCGGACGGACAGTCGATCCCGCCGACAATAGGTAGACAGAGACGAATAGGTAGACGGGACAGGCTAAAAAACTCCGGTCCCGGTACGGTGTTGGCATTCTTTGCAATCAGGCGCGGCGATATGGGCGATTTTTGGGTGTTTGGCTATGGTTCGTTGATCTGGCGGCCGGGTTTCGCGCATGTCGAGACACAGCGCGCCCGCCTGCATGGGTATCGCCGGTCGCTCTGCGTCTATTCCTTCGTGCATCGCGGCACGCGTGAACGGCCGGGGCTGGTGCTCGGCCTCGACCGTGGCGGCTCCTGCGTCGGCCTGGCGTTCCGTGTTCCCGGCGACTTGCGCGACGAGGTCATCACCTATCTGCGCGACCGCGAGCTGGTCACCAATGTCTATCTCGAGCGCTTGCTCAAGATTCGTCTCGACGGGGGCCGGACTGTCGAGGCGGTGGCCTATATCGTCGACCGCCAGCACGAGCAGTATGCCGGCGCGCTCGACGCGGCGGAGGCGGCGGCCATGGTGCGTGGCGCGGTCGGCCAGTCCGGCGTCAACGAGGATTATGTGCTCAGCACACTGGAGCATCTCGAGGCGCTAGGCATTCGCGACCATTGGCTGGAGGAAGTCGCCAGGCGGGTCGCGCCTTTGTGAAGCTGGCTCTGCGGAAAAAGGCGGCCAGGCCTTTGACCTCGATCGGCCAAGACCTAGCTTAGGCTCCGAACCTCAGCCCGCGGGCAGCATTCGCCCGCCCAATCATTCCGGAGATACGCCTTGCAGAAACGCCGTCTCGGTCGTACCGATCTTTCCATCGCACCGCTGGTTCTGGGCGGCAATGTCTTCGGCTGGACCGCCGACGAGAAAACCTCGTTCGACCTGCTCGACCGCTTCATCGGCGCCGGCCTCAACGCCGTCGATACGGCGGATGCTTATTCGCGCTGGGTGCCCGGCCACAAGGGCGGAGAGTCGGAAACCATTATCGGCAAGTGGATGAAGGACCGCGGCAATCGTGACAAGGTCATCGTGGTCACCAAGGTCGGTTCGGATATGGGACAGGGCCATAAGGACCTGTCCGCCGCATACATCGAAAAGGCCGTCGACGCATCGCTGAAGCGGCTGCAGACCGACACCATCGATCTCTATCTGTCGCACTGGCCGGATCCGACGACGCCCTACGAGGAAACCCTTGGCGCCTATGAGAAGCTGCTCGCCAAGGGCAAGATCCGCTATGCCGGCTGCTCGAACCTCGACGCCGCCCAGTTGCGCGCCGCACTCGATGTGGCGAGCCTGCGCGGCCTGCCGCGTTACGAAGTGCTGCAGCCGGAATACAATCTCTACGACCGCTCGTCCTTCGACGGGCCACTGCGTGATCTCTGCGTGGCCGAGGACATCGGCGTCATCACCTATTTCAGTCTTGCCAAGGGCTTTCTCAGCGGCAAATACCGCAGCGAGGCCGATCTTGGTCAGAGCCCGCGTGGCGGCGGTGTGAAGGACTATCTCAACGCGCGCGGATATCGCATCCTTGCGGCACTGGACGCGGTCTCGGCCAGGCATTCGGCCAAGCAAGCGGAAGTCGCGCTTGCCTGGGTGATCGCGCAGCCCGGTGTGACCGCGCCGATCGCCAGCGCCACCAAGCCCGATCAGATGGACAGCTTGATCAAGGCGGCGTCGCTGAAATTGAGCGCCGACGACATGGCCGAACTCGACAGGGCGAGCGGCTGAAGCTTTCGGCGACCGCTCCTCGCACGAACGTCCAAGACGACCCTCTTGTCTTGCCGTACCGTTCCTTTGCACGGGGCAAGGCAGAGGTGCAGATGACGGAGCCGCTTCTTTCGCAGCTGGACCTTTGGCGTCAGCTGGTCGCGCTGGTGCTTGCCGCCACGATCGTCATGGGCAGCCCAGGGCCGGCAACGATAAGCGTCACCGCCGTCGGGGCCGCCTTCGGCCTGCGCCACTCGCTGCGCTATGCCGGGGGATCATCCTGGGCACGATCGCCGTGCTTTTGGTTGTCGCGGCCGGGGTCATGTCGGTGCTCACGTCGATGCCGAAGCTGGCGCCGTTGCTGGCTGTCGGGTCGTCGGCCTACATCCTCTATCTCGCCTTCAAGATCGCTACGGCGCCGCCCTTGGCGGCACGCGCCGCCGAGGCTTCGCGCCCAACATGGCTGGCCGGGTTTCTTCTCGCTGTCGCCAACCCAAAGGCCTATGTGGCGATCGCTGCCGTGTTCGCCGGCGCTTCGTCGAAACAAGCCGTCGCTGAGCTCGGTCTATGGCTGAGGCTGACGGTTCTCGCCCTGATGATCGTCGCCATCCATGCCGTGTCGCTCGTCGCGGGAGCAGCGTTCGCGCGCTTCCTGCGCCAGCCGGCAACCTCGCGGATCGTCAATTTGGTCTTTGCTGTGACGCTGGTGTTAACCACAGCGCTGGTAGTGTTTGGTTGAAAGCTGGCCCGGGAGTTTTCGCTCAGGCTTTCGCGCCGAGTTCCTGCAACCGCTTCACCGCCGTCGGCGGCAAGGCCGGCGGATTGGGTTCGTGGGATGACTCAATGAGAAGCTGATCGCAGGCGGCCTCCGTCTCGCCGATCAGGCGTGCCATAAATTCGTCCTTGCTCAAGCCGGGCGGGATCGGCGGCAGGAAGCGTGCCTTGATGGTGCCGGGGTAGCGCAGGAATTTCCGGCGCGGCCAATAAAGGCCGGCGACATGGGCAACCGGCACCACCGGAACACCAAGCTGCGCGTAGATTTCGACGATGCCGTATTTGTAGGCCGGCTCGTCGCCCGGCGCCCGGCGCGTGCCCTCGGGATAGATGATGAGCTGGCGGGGGTTGCGCGCCATCTCCTCCTTGGTCGCGGCGACCACGGCCTTCAGCGCCTTCGAGCGGCTGCCGCGGTTAACCGGGATCATGCGCATCTTCATGATGTACCAGCCGAAGAACGGGATCCAGGTCAGCTCTCGTTTCAAGATGTAGAGCGGGTCCTGGAGGAAGGGAAAGAAGGCGATCGTGTCCCAGAACGACTGGTGCTTGGGTGCCAGGATGAACGAGCCTGCTGGCAGGTTTTCCTGGCCGGTGATGTCGCTCTTCGTTCCAGCGATCTTGTCGAAGAGCCACATCGAGGTGCGCGACCAGAATTTCGGCACGAACCAGGCGCGGTGACGGGGCGACACGAAATAATAGGGGGTCCAGACGATCATCTGGACGATCAGGTTGACGTAGAAGACGAAATTGAACGTCAGCGATCTGGCATAGAGCATGGGGGAGGCCCGGTGAGGAGGTGAGCGTTGGTTACACCAAGCGCGGGGAAAAAGGAAATGGCCGCCGGCGCTCCGATCAGTGAAGGACAGCGATCCGTCGACGGGGGAGCAGCCCGGTCCCGCTACATCAAGCGCGCCAACCGCTCCTTCAGGCGCGGCGCGGCAAAATCGAGGAATGCGCGCAGCTTGACCGGCAGCAGGCCGTGGCCCGCATGCACCAGATTTACCGGCCATGGCGCCGGCTCGAACTCCTCCAGGAGGACGCGCAGCGTGCCGGACCGCAGCGCGGCCTCGATCTGGTAGGAGAGCACTTTAGTCAGCCCGACGCCGGCAATCGCCGCGTCGATGGCCGCTTCGGCGCTGTTGACCTGAAGCCGTGAACGGACCTGGACCGGGATTTCCGTTTTGCCCTTGGTGAAGGTCCAGGTGGCGGCGGAAGCAAGTCCCTCGAAGGTGATGCAATCTAGTGTTTCGAGATCCTCCGGGGCGGTCGGCGTGCCGTGTTCGGCGAGATAGGCGGGGCTGGCGCAAACGACGCGGCGGATCGCGCCGACGCTCATGGCGACCAGGCTCGAATCGGGCAGCCGGCCGATGCGGACTGCGAGGTCGAAATGGTCGTCGACCAGCTGGATTATGCGGTCTGCCAATGTCAGGCGGATGTCCACGTCGGGATAGGCCGCGAGAAAGCCGTTGACGACCGGCAGCACGTGCAGGCGGCCAAAGACGACCGGCGCGGTGATAGCCAGTTCGCCGGTTGGAGCGCTGTACTCTCCGGCAGCCGTGCGTTCGGCCTCGCCGATATCGTCGAGGATGCGGCGGCAGGCGGCAAGATAGGCTTGGCCGGCATCGGTCGGCGTCAGCCGGCGCGTCGAGCGGTTCAGGAGTCGTGTGTTGAGATGGCGTTCCAGATCGGAAACCTTCCGGCTGACCGTCGCCAGCGGAATGCCGAAACGGCGGCTTGCCGCGGAAAGGCTGCCGGCCTCCACCGCGGCGACAAAGAGTGACATGGCTTCGAGACGATCCATAGCTTCTTCCGAAAAATGGAAGGACAAGTTGCAAATATGTCATCTGCATCAGCAGGATGGAAGGCATTACATGGTTTTTGTCGGCCTGCCTGCGGCATGGCTATATCCAACCAGGAGCTATCATGTCCGAAAGCCGGCCACCGCTACCGCCGTTCACAACCGAGACCGCTGCGCAAAAGGCGCGCATGGCCGAGGACGCCTGGAACTCGCGCGATCCGGCACGGGTCGCGCTCGCCTACACAATGGACAGTCGCTGGCGTAACCGGACCGAATTCCTGCAAGGGCGCGATGCCATCCAGGCGTTCCTGACGCGCAAATGGAGCCGCGAGCTTGACTATCGGCTGATCAAGGAGGTCTGGGCCTTCCACGCCAACCGGATCGCGGTGCGCTTCGCCTATGAGTGGCGCGACGACAGCGGTTCATGGTTCCGCAGCTACGGCAACGAGAACTGGGAATTCGACGAACACGGGCTGATGCGCCTGCGCATCGCCAGCATCAACGACCTGCCGATCGGCGAGGCTGACCGCAAATATCACTGGCCGCTCGGCCGGCGGCCGGATGACCACCCAATACTGTCGGAACTCGGGCTTTAGAGCAATTCCAGGAGGCTTTCGATGAACGCGCATGCTTTCACCAGCGACGTCGCCTTCACGCCGACGGTCAAGGCGATCCAGGCCCGCAAGGGCTCACGCCAATCCTATGCCCGCGTCGAGGAGCGTGGCGGCTGGCAAGCCGTCATCACTCCCGATCTTGCCGCCTTCATCGAGATGCAGACCAGTGTCTTCCTGGCGACGGCCAATGGCGATGGCCAGCCCTACATCCAGCACCGCGGTGGGCCGGCCGGCTTCCTCAAGGTGCTGGATGAACACATGATCGGCTTCGCGGATTTCGCCGGCAACCGGCAGTTCATCACGCAGGGCAATCTGACCGACAATCCGCAGGCCTTCCTATTCCTGGTCGACTATATGCACCGCCAGCGCATCAAGCTCTGGGGTACGGCGCGCGTTGTCGAGAACGATGCCGAACTGCTGGCGAAACTGATGCCGCAGGATTACAAGGCCCGCCCCGAGCAGGTCATCCTGTTGACGGTCTCGGCCTGGGATGCCAATTGCCCACAACATATTCCGCAGCGTTTCGAGGCGGCCGATGTGGCGGCTGCACTCGGCGAGAGAGACAAGCAGATCGAGCGCCTTGAGCAGGAGGTCGCGCGGCTCAAGGGGGTGTCGGGCGCGGCCGCCAGGGCAGGCGCGGCCGCCGGGGAATAATGGTTCAGCCGCCGGCTGCGGTTTCGGCAAGCGCGATGCCGTTGGGAGTCGGCTTGACCGGCACGATGCCACGCGCCAGCGCCAGCAAATATTTGTTGTACTCGGTGAACAGGACGCGCAATGCCCGCGGCTTGGTCAGCCAGCCGCCGTTGTCGAGGTTGGAATTGACCACCGGATAGGGCTCAAGCTTGGCGCCATGCAGCAGCCGGCCCATTTCCAGCAGACTGCGCGGCATATGATAATTGTTGGTGACGAGGATCACTGTGCCATAGGCATGGCTCTCGACCCATTTGGCGCTTTCCTCGGCATTGCCGATCGTATCGAGCGCGGCACGGTCGATGTCGACGCAGCAGGAGAACAGCCTGACGTCGCCACCGGTCGCCGCCTGCAACTGGCGACGGCTGGCGGAAGGATGCACACCGCTGATCAGCAGCCGCTCGCCCTTGCCTGACGCCAGCAGGTACATGGCCGCATCGAGGCGGGATTGGCCGCCGGTCAGGACGATGATTGCATCAGCCTTGGCCGGATTGGCAGGCGTCGTCAGGTGGCTGACCTTGTTCGCGAACCAGCCGAAGCCGCCGGCAAACAATGTCACGAGGACGAGCAAGGAGAGAGCGGATATACGCAACGCAGCCCTTAGACGGCTCATCGTGCGGCGGTCATGCGAACGGGCAACCACCACTGGCATCTGTCCAGCCGTACCGGTCGTATCCCGCGCGTCCATCGCCATATGGTTAATCCTGAAATGCGGACTTGGGTAGGTAAAAGACGCACTTTGCGTTACGCGAATTCTCCATTCGTGATCATCTTGCCTCGTCAGCCTGCATCCGGTTGGCGAACATCGATGTCGCTGAGATAGGCGACGACGGTGGCGTGCGAGGTTGCCGCCGTCAGCCCGCCGATCACCAGCACCATCAAGACGACACCGAGATACCCAGCCGAGCCGATAGCGAAATTGCCGAAAAGGGCGGTTGCCTGGTCGGCCTGCGGCGTTGCCATGTTGCGCGACGACCACCAGGAAAAGACGATGAAGACGAGCACCGCCGCAGCACCGCCGGCCGCCGCTCCCTTCATGCCGGTGACCAGGAAATGCCGGCGGAATTCGCGTGCGATGAAGCGTGCCTCGGCACCGACGAAATGCAGCACCTCGATGATGTGGCCATTGCCGGCCATGGCGCCGCGTGTTGCGAACACCACGGTCAGTACCGTCGCCGACAGCATCAACGCCAGCACGGCGATGCCGATGGTCACCGTGGTGCGTGCCATGGCAACCAGCCGGTCGACCCAAGTGCGGTGATCGTCGAGCGAGGCACTCGGCAGTTTCGGCGTGATCGCGGCGCGCATTGCGGCGAAATCGGGTGGGCTGCTCTCGTCGATGGTGACGATGATCAGGCGCGGCACCGGCAAGTCGTCGATGTTGAGGCCTGAACCCAGCCACGGTTCCAACAGCCTAGCGGTCGCCTCGCGATCGATGATCCGGGTTGCCTTGACGCCGGGAAACTCGCCGGCGATCTGCGAGGCCCGGGCAAGGGCTGCCTCCATGTCGAGGCCGTCGACCGGTTTGATCTGGATCGTCGCCTCGCGCGAAATCTGGTTCTCCCAGACGGACGCGGTGTCGCGCACAAGCGTCACCGCGCCGAAGGTCAGGCAGGACAGGAATGTCATGATGGCGATGACCAGCACCAGCGCCCGGCCGGCGATGTTCTGCGCCGGCACGATCGGTGCCATCCTGCGCTGGGCGCGGGGCCCTGCCTTCGCCGCCTCGGCGTCCTGGTCGCGTTCCACAAGATGTTCGGCGGACAGTTCAGTCATAGATGTCCAGCCTTCCGCCGGCCAGGATCATGCGACGCGCGTCGACCTGTTCCATCAAGCCGAGATCGTGGGTAGCGATCACCACGGCGGTGCCGAGACGATTGAGCTCGATGAACAGACGCAGCAGGCGTCGCGCCAGCGGCGGATCGACATTGCCGGTCGGTTCGTCGGCCAGCAGGATCTCCGGCTGCTCGATCAGTGCTCGCGCGATCGCGGCGCGCTGCTTCTCGCCGCCGGACAGAACCGGCGGCAGCACATGCATGCGTTCGCCCAGCCCAACCCACTTCAACAGCTCGGTGACATCGGTGCGGTAGCTTGCTTCCTCGCGCCCGCGCACACGCAGCGGCAGCGCGACGTTTTCGTAGGTGGTCATGTGGTCGAGCAGGCGAAAGTCCTGGAACACGACGCCGATGCGCCGCCGCAGATGAGGCAGTTCGGTGCGCGAGATACGTGACCGATCCTTGCCGAAGATGGTGATCAGCCCGCGCGTCGGCTTCAGCGACATGAACAGCAGGCGCAGCAACGTCGTCTTGCCGGCGCCCGAAGGCCCACTCAGGAACTGGAAGGAGCGCTCCGGAATGTGCAGGGAGATGTCGCGGAGGATTTCCGGACCCATGCCATAACGGAGGCCGACATTTTCGAAGCGAATCAATTTCGGCGACCTGAAATTCGGCACGGCGGCGAGCCGGCCTGTTCTGGGTAAAGACCATCGGCCGGCATGGTTAACCGGCGGTTAATTCCTGGACTGTTTCGGCTCGTCACGAGGGCTCCGGTGGGGAAGCGTTAACCATTTGTCTTTACGCAAAAGAAACGAAAAGCGAACACGTGCTGCAATGCTGGGGCCATGATGGCTGACGATCGAACCGCGCGCCCGGTTTCCGGCGAAATCATGACCGATCCGGCGGCAATTGCCGCTAAGGACCGGTTCATGCGTGGTCCCGCTTCCGACGTCGTCGATGCCGATTATGTGGTGATGCCGCGTTTTGTCCCCGCCGTGGAAAGCGTTTCGCCGCTGCCGCGTGCGATCGTCCCACCGGCCATCGAGGGCATGGACATGCTGCGCAAGCCCGAGGCCCCGGCGGAACGGCCGCCGGCCTCGCGCGGCGGGCCGATCTTCTGGATCGCCGGCGTTGGCGCCGCGTTGGCCGCTTTCTGGGTCTCCGGCGGGCATGCGCTGGTGCGCCAGGCCCCGTTCCTGTCCAGCGCGCAGCCCTCGGCGCTCAGCATTTCCGGCGTCACCTCACGCGTCGACGCGTCGGGCCCGAACCCAGCGCTGTTCGTCGATGGCGAGGCCGCCAATGATGGCGCGAAACCGGTGCAACTGCCGCCGCTCGAAATTCGGGTGACGAGCAATGACGGGCGCACAACCCGCTATACGTTGGGGACATCCGGCCGCTCGCTGGCGTCGGGCGAAAGATTCGGCTTTGCCAGCCGGCTCGACGTGCCTAAGTACGGCGTAAGAACCGTCTTAGTCACTTTCGCTCAATAAGCGACTACCGAGGACCACCAATGCCAATCGTACGCGGCAAGGACATCGAAGTCCTGTTTTCAGCATCGGCGATCGCCCGGCGCAACCTCGAGCTCGCCAAGGAGATCGCCGGCCACGACTATCACGATCTGCTGGTGATCTCGGTGCTGAAGGGCTCGTTCATCTTCGCCGCCGATCTCATCCGTGCCATGCACGATGTCGGCTTGTCGCCGGAGGTCGAGTTCATCTTCATCTCCAGCTACGGCGCCGGCACCACCAGCGGCGAGGTGAGGGTGCTGCGCGACATCGACAACGAGGTCACCGGCCGCGACGTGCTGTTGATCGACGACATTCTCGAATCGGGCAAGACGCTGAGCTTCACCCGCGACCTGATGCTGTCGAGGGGCGCAAAAAGCTGTTCCATCGCCGTGCTGCTCGACAAGCGCATGCGTCGACAGACCGCACTCAACGCCGATTATGTCGGCTTCGACTGTCCCGACTATTTCGTCGTCGGCTACGGCATGGATGTCGCGCACGCTTTTCGCGAACTGCCTTTTGTCGGCGTCGTGAAAGGCGATGTCTGAGCGACTTCCAAAAAGATCCGCCGACCCTGGGCGCTTTCAGGAAAAGTCAACTTTTCGCGGCCAAATATGCCGGCCATGGCAAAGCTTCTGATCGTCGAGGACGATGAGTCCGTCCGCACCCTGGCCGCCCGCGCGCTTGAACGCGCAGGGCATGCGATCGACGTCGCGGCGGACGGCGCGCAAGGGCTTTCGCTGATCCAGGCCGCAAAAGGCGGCTACGATCTCGTCGTCTCCGACATCCGCATGCCGGAGATGGACGGCATCGAGATGGCGATTGCGGCGTCGGCCCTTTTTCCGTCAATGAAGATCATGCTGATGACTGGCTATGCCGACCAACGCGAGCGCGCCGAGGAGCTGGACGGCGTTATCCTCGATGTCGTGCAGAAGCCCTTTACCTTGGCCGAAATCCGCTCGCGCGTCGAACGGGCACTGATCTGCTTCGCCTGATCAGGCTGGATCGGCAGCAGTGAGCACGGCTGGGGCGCTCTTGCGCCGCTCGGTGTTGAGGGCCAGCAGGCCGGCGCCGATGATGAGGGCCGCGCCAATGACGGTCGTCGACCGCGGGACCTCGGCGAAGAACAGGAAACCCCACAGCGGCGACCACAGGATGCCTGTGTATTCGAAGGTGGCAACGCGGTTGGCCGGCGCCATCCGATAGGCCTGCGACAGCAAGATCATGCCGGCGGAGGCGACGAAACCGCAGGCCGCCATCTTGAGAAAATCCGGCAGCGTCGGCCACAGCCAGGGCCGCACCAGGAATTCCACGCTGGGGTGGACGGCATGGGTGATGCCGGCAAGGTGGAACACGCCGGCAACCACAGCGGCGCCAACCAGATAGGCGCCGTTCTGATAGAAGGCCATGACGGTCGACGATTCGGTGTCGCCGATCTTGCGGGCCATCAGTTGCGAGAAGCCGTAGAGCGCCGCCGAGCCCAGCGACAGGAGTGCTGCCATGTCGAACAGTCCGGTGCCGGGGCGCAGCATCACGAGCACGCCAAGCAACCCGATCAACACGGTCGCCAGCGTCTGCCACGAGACGCGCTCGCCGAGATACGGCCCGGCCAGCGCCATGATGAACAGCGGCGCCATGAAATAGAGCGCCACCGCATCGGCCAGCGGCAGAGCGGCGATTGCCAGATAGTACGCCGTATAGGAGGTGAACTGGATGAAGGCGCGCATCGTCAGCATGCCGAATCGCTTCGACAGGATCGCCCGCAGGCCGACATCGGCATGGACCAGAACAATCAGGATCGGCAGAGCGACGATCGAGCGGATCGCCATCACTTCGGTCACCGGATAGCCGCTCGATACGGCTTTGACGAGCGGGTCCTGCAGCGAGAAGACCAGCACGCCCAGGCACAGGCTCAGGATGCCGCGCACCATCCGATTCTGCATCTGCATCCAAGCTCCTGCGTATACGATCCGAAGCTGTCGCTTGCGGGGTAAAAAGAACCCGCCACCGTTTCGGGCAGCGGGCACGAGTGAGGACTCTTGATTGGTCCGCGGCTGATTTCGCAGCCGCATATCCAATGGGAAAGGCCACTATCATCCTGGGTTTGACATGTTGCAAACGAATTGGAATGATACCAGCGATCAAATTTCCTTATGGCGGATTTCATGCGACCAACCCTCGACAGCGACCTCCTGCGCACCTTCGTGGCCATTGCCGAAGCCGGCAATTTCACCAAAGCGGCCGAGCAGGCTGGCCGCACCCAGTCGGCGGTCTCGATGCAGATGAAGAAGCTCGAAGAGCTGATCGGCGACAGCCTGTTCGAACGCGGTTCGCGCGGCGTCGCGCTGACGCGGCGCGGCGGCGAACTCATCGTCAATGCCCGCCGCATCGTTTCGCTGCTCGACGAGACGGCGGCGTCGATGGCGGCGGCGCCGCTTGGCGGGCCGGTGCGCATCGGCATTCCGGAGGAGTATGGCCACGCTATCCTGTCGCGCGCGCTCGGTGCCTTTTCGAAGCGTCACACGCAGGTCGAGGTCACGGTGCGCTATGCGCATTCAGGGGCACAGATAGCGGCGCTCGCCGCCGGAGAACTCGATCTGTGCGTGGTGTTCGAATGGCAGGATCCTGCCGGCGGCGAAGTGCTGATGCACGATCCGACCGTGTGGGTGACATCGACCCTGCACCATATGCATGAGGAGCAGCCTGTGCCGATCGCGCTCTACAACCGGGCTGGCTGGTGCAAGGACTTCGCCATCAAGTCACTGGAGCAGCGCAATCTTGCCTATCGTGTCGCCTATACCAGCGACACCACTGGCGGCCTCAAGCTCGCCGTCACCTCCGGACTGGCGATCGCGCCGATTTCGCGCAGCAACATCCCAAGCGGCTGTCGCGAACTGACGGCCGCGGACGGGTTCGGCGACATCGATTCCTCGAATGTGGTGATGCACCGCAACCCCAATGCCTCAGGTGAGGCGATCGACGGCATGCAGGAGGCAATCCGCGAAGCGTTCGTCAACAGGCAGGATCACCCCGCGGCATCCTCGTAGAAATGCAGGCGGTTGCCGAACGGGTCGGCGACCGATACCTCACGGGTCTTCCATGGCGTCTCTTCCAGGCCCGGCCTGGCGAAGCGGTATTTTTTGCCGATCAGTTCGCGATGCAGTGCGGTGATGTCCTCGACCTTGATGCGCATGGCAATGCCGGGTGCACCGTCGCCGTGATGTTCGCTGAGATGCAGGACGCAGTCGTCGCGGCCGACCGCCATTTAGAGCGGTGCGTCGTCGTCGAAGCGATGTTCCCACTGCACCTCGAAGCCGAGGAAGCCGACATAGAATTCACGCGCCTTGGCAATATCGAAGATGCGCAGGATGGGGGTGACGGCGCCAAGTTTGGGCATGGTGGTGCAACCGCTCGAGAGGGTTTTCGGGTGGCGTGGAGGCGGGGCGGCAATCCCTATGTCTTGTCGCAATTCCGGACGGAAAACCGCTTCACACCTTTCTTGAAATTGCTCTATTTCAACTCAAGCAGCCGTTCCAGATAACTGCGTTCGATATCGGGGCTGAGCGCGTTGCCGAGCCGCTTGCGGATTGCTTCCAGAATCTGACGGGCACGCTGCACGTCGATCTCGTCCGGCACCTTCACCGAATCGCCGAAGTCCGGACCCTGGCTTGCGCGCGGCCGGCCGAGCGGATCACGATCGGCGTTCTGCTGGCGACCGCCTTTCTCGCTGCCGCCCTGGTCGCCTTGCATGGCCTGCATCTGCTTCATCATGTCCTTGGCGCCCCTGCGCAGCGCTTCCAGCGCCCGGCCCTGATGACCGACGGCTGCATCGCCTTCGCCCTCGCCGAGCGCCTGTTCGGCATTGCCCATCGACTTGCCGGCCTCGCCAAATCCTTCGTTGGGCTGCATGCCCATGCCTTCAAGTCCCTTCTTCAGCTGCTCGAGGTCGCTTTTCAGCTGGCCCTGACCTTGCTGCAACTGCTTCAGCGCATCGGCGAATTCCTGCGGTGTCATCGGCTTCGGCTGGCCGCCCTCGTTCGGCTTGTCGTTTTCGCCGGATTGACCTTGTTGCTCGTCCTGGCCGAGCTGTTCGTCGCGGTTCTGTCCGCGCTGGCGTTCGCCGCGCTGCATCTGGTCCATGCGGAAGGTATCGTTCATCATCTCCTGCTGGCGGCGCAGGATATCGCCGAGCTTGTCCATCTGCTGGCGCATCTCGCTGTCCTGCTGGCCGCCTTGCTGCTGCCGGCCGGCCTGCAGATTGTTCATCATGTCCTGAAGTTGCGACAGCAATTCCTGCGCCTTGTCGCGGTCGCCCGACTTCGCCAGATTCTCGATCTGGTCCATCATGCGGTCGATATCGCTCTGGCGCAGTTCCTGCCCGTTCTGCTGCATTTGCGGGGCGTTGGGATTCTGCTTGGCGCGCTCCGCGAATTCCTGCAGGAACTGGTTCATCGCCTCGCGCAGTTCCTTCATCGCCTTTTCGATTTCAGCGTCGCTGGCGCCATTCTTGATGGCGTCCTGCAGTGCCTGCTGCGCCTGGCGCAGCCGCTTTTCCGCAGCCGAGAGATTGCCTTCCTCGATGCCGAGCGCAATTTCCCAGAGATAGGAGACCTCGTTGCGCAATTGATCGTCGCTGTCGGCCATCTTCAGCCGGCTGCGGGCGCTCATGATGGCGAGGTAGTGGGACATGTTGTCAAAAGTGTCTTCCGGCCGCAGCGTGATGGCGTCCATCAGGTCGAGCACGCGCGGCTTGGCATTGGCGTCGAGCGCGAGCAGGCGGCGCTGCTCGATCACGGCCCGTGCCAGCGGATTGGCGAATGGCCGTTCCGGCATCAGCAGCGTCTTGGTTTCGCTCGATGCAGTGTGGCCGGCGTCGTCGGTGGCAACCAGCGTCAGCTTTATGCTGCTGCCGGCCCAGACATGTTCCGTCAGGTCCTTGGAGGTCCTGGCGGCATTCGACTTGCCGCCGCGGCGCGGCAGCGAAAGCGGCATTTCGGGCGGACCATAGAGCGAATGGGCATTCGGTGCCTGTTGATCGGCAAGCGCGAAAACCGCCTTGGCGGTGGCGGCGCCATAGTCGTCGTCGATCTGGTAGTTGAGTTCGAAGGCGCCGTTGGCGGCGCGCTTCGGCTCGCCGACGAAGCGGATCTGCGGCGGCTTGTCGGCTATGACCGCAAAGGCCCAGCGGCCGAGCTGATCCTCGCCCGATGTCAGGGTCAGCGTGCCGTCACCGGTCAGCTTGCCGGTGAACTGGCGTATCTTGGACGGCGTCGCCGGGCTTGCCACCGGCTTGGCCGTGGCGGCGGCCTGCGGGCCGGCCGGGTCGATGGCGCGGGAATTGCCACTCTTGTCGGCGTAGGCAAGCGTTTCCTCGCCCGAACCGCCGGTCACGCGCAACGAAACATCGCTGCCTTCGGGAATGGTGAAGGTCGGGGTCGCCTGGTTGGCGTCGGCCGTCAGGAAGATCGGCGGCTTGCCGGTGTAGGCCGGTGGCGTCACCCAGGCGTCGATGCGCGGCGGCACGGCATCATGTGCGCCATGGGCTTTGAACCCGTCGCTGATCCTGCCGCCCGTCGGCCCGAAGGAGAAGGCGAAGGCGGTAACGAGCAAAAGTGCTGCCACCGCGCGCAGCCCCCAAGGGTCGCGTTCCGGCACGCGCGTGCGCGGCAGGTCGGCGCCGAGGCTGTCAAGCTTTCCGGCCATGCGCTTCTGGTGCTCGCGCCAGAGCGCCTGCGAGA
The DNA here is from genome assembly GCF_040321755.1 of Mesorhizobium sp. M0276. Taxonomy (NCBI): domain Bacteria; kingdom Pseudomonadati; phylum Pseudomonadota; class Alphaproteobacteria; order Hyphomicrobiales; family Phyllobacteriaceae; genus Mesorhizobium; species Mesorhizobium sp. M0276. The sequence continues at coordinate 96,398 of NZ_JAMYSC010000011.1, forward strand.
AGCTGCTTTCCCTGCCGCTAGGCCGGTCGGTCTGCACCAGCACCGGGCTGTGCAGCAATTGATTGGCCGCCTCGATGCGGCGGTCGACTTCGACGGCACCAGGGATGCGGAGGAAACGCAGCGGGTAGAGCGCGGCCAGTGCCGCGATCGCGAAAGCGGCGACAAGGCCGATGCGCGCCATATCCGGCAGCCGGGTGAAGATACCGAGCCATGAGGCGCTGAGGAACAGGCTGGCGACGATGACGAGCGGAAGCAGCAACGGCCAGCCACGCTCGACCATCATCGAGACCCGCGTCGCCAGCCGGCTCAAGGCGAGGCGCCCGGCCAGGCCGCGGTTGCCGTTGAAGGTGGGTCGTTGCGTCATCGGCCCTTCCTCCTATTTCATCCCGAAAGGACCGGGATGGGACTCTGTCTCTCCTGCATGATCTGTCCGGAAACCGGATTCCCTTTTGGGGTCATGCTGTGGGCGGGCAGGATAGCCCAAGCCTCACGACTCGAAGAATACCAGCAAACACGGCAAAGGCGAGGCAGTTTGCGAAAACGTGAAGGCCGCCGTTATAGTTCCACCGGTTGCAGTCAGAAAGTTGCGGGGTTGGCATTTGCCCCGCAGACCAGCACCGCGACGCGTTCGCCCGGCACCGGCGCATAGCGGCCGGACAGGATCGCGGCAAAGGCGGCGGCGCCACCCGGCTCGGAGATGATGCGCACCCGGTTCCACAGCGCCTTTTGCGCGGCGATGATGTCGTCGTCGCTGACCAGGATCGAGCGTTCGACAAAGGCTTCGGCGATCGGGAACATCATCTCGCCGACACGCTTTGGTGCCAGCGAATCGGCGGCGATGCCCTCGGCTGGCGCATCGACGGGGTGTCCGGCTTCAAACGCCCGGTAAAGCGTCGGTGCCCCCTCGGGCTCGACGGCGACGATGCGGATGCGGCCGGCAAACCAGGCAGCGATGCCGCCGATCAAGCCGCCGCCGCCGACAGCGACCAGCAGCGTGTCGATGTCGGGCAAATCGCCCTCGATTTCCAGCCCGAGCGTGCCCTGGCCGATCAGCGTCTCCTGCTGGTTGAAGGCATGGATCTGCAACGCACCGGTTTCCTCCGCGAAGCGTTCGCTGGCGGCCAGTGCCTCGGCATAGCGGGCGCCGCCGACGATCAGATCGGCGCCGTAGGAGCGGATCCGCTCCAGTTTGGCCGGCGGGCTCACTTCTGGAACGAAGATGGTCGCCTTGTGGCCAAGCCGCATGGCGGCATAGGCGACGGCAGCACCATGGTTGCCGCCCGACGCGGCGACGACGCCGGCCTTGGGAACCGGCCGTTCCAGGAGATTGGTGAAGGCGCCGCGTGCCTTGAACGAGCCGGAGTGCTGCAGGCATTCAAGCTTCAGGTCAATCGTCAGCGGCGGCCGGTCGAAATCGGCCATGTCGACGCGCAGCACCGGTGTGTGCCTGATATAGGGGCGGATGCGCGATTCCATCGCGGCAATGCGCTCGCGCGTGACGGTGTTGCCGTTCCTCATGATCTGCTCCCTGTGACGGGTAACTGTGTTTCCGGCGCCTCTATGCGAGCCAATCGGGCACGGAATCCAGCCCGATCAGGTCGTCATAGGTCAGGCGCGGACGCACGATGTGGAAGCGGTCGCCATCAACCAGCACCTCCGGCACCAGCAGGCGAGTGTTATAGATACCGGCCTGCACCGCGCCATAGGCGCCGGCTGTGAAGACGGAAATCAGGTCGCCGGCCTTCAGCCTGGGCAGATCGCGGTCGAGGCCGATATAGTCGCCGGTCTCGCAGACCGGGCCGACCACGTCGACCATCATGCGCGGCGCGTCGGCCGGCGGCTGCACGACCGGACGGATGTCGTGGAAAGCATCGTAGAGCGTCGGCCGGATGAGATCGTTCATGGCGGCGTCGACGACCAGGAAGTTCTTGGCGTCGCCTTCCTTCACGAAGATCACCTCGGAGACCAGGATGCCGGCATTGCCTGATATCAGCCGGCCCGGCTCGAACATCACCTTAAGCCCAAGCTTGCCGACATGCTTCCTGACGATCTGGGCATAGGCATCGGGGAGGGGCGGCGGGTTGTTGTCGACGCGGTAGGGAATGCCGAGGCCGCCGCCGAGATCGACATGCTCGATGGCATGGCCGTCGGTGCGCAGCCCGCCAACCAGATCGACAAGCAGCGCGAAAGCGTCGTCGAAAGGCTGCAGCTCGGTGATCTGGCTGCCGATATGGGTGTCGATGCCGGTCACCTTGATGCCGGGAAGCGTTGCCGCGCGAGCGTAGACCTGACGCGCCCGCTGCCACGGAATGCCGAACTTGTTCTCGGCCTTGCCGGTGGAAATCTTCTTGTGGGTCTTGGCGTCGACATCGGGATTGATGCGCAGCGAGATCGACGCCACCTTGCCGAGCGCCGCCGCCCGGGCCGATAGCAGCTCGAGCTCAGGCTCGGATTCGACGTTGAAGCAGAGGATGCCGGCGGCCAGGGCAAAGTCCATTTCGCGCGCAGTCTTGCCGACGCCCGAAAACAGGATCTTGCTTGCCGGGATGCCGGCGGCCAGCGCCCGGCGCAATTCCCCTTCCGAAACCACGTCGGCACCGGCGCCGAGTCTGGCCAGCGTCCGCAGGACGGCCTGGTTGGAATTGGCCTTCATGGCGTAGCAGACCAGCGCGTCGAGCCCAGCAAAGGCCTGCGCAAACACCCGGTAGTGCCTGGTCAACGTGGCCGTCGAATAGCAGTAGAACGGCGTGCCGACCTGTGCGGCGATATCAGGGATCGCCACGTCCTCGGCATGGAGCACGCCGTCGCGGTAGTCGAAGTGGTTCACGAGAGTGGTTCCGGGAAGTTGGAGCGATGAGATCGGGTTTAGAAGGACCAAACCCAGTCGCATGGCTCTAGATCAGCGGGTCGAGGATGAACTTCTTGTCCTGGGCCGGTTTTTCCGGCTCCGGAGGTACAGGCTGGTGCGCTTTCGAGGCATCCTTGCGCGCTTGCACGGCTGCCTCATAGGGCGTGTCGAGACCGCCCCTCCTGCCGCAGGCCGAAACGGCCGCGATCGCCGCCAGAAGCGTCAGCGTCACCAAAATCCTGCTTCCGGTCATCGATCCATCCGTCCGAAACGTTTGCCAGCCGCCGCTTTTAGCCGAGTTCTCGGCGTATTGCACCCCGGGATATTGCTGGTTGCAATATCAGGGATATTGCTGGTCGCAATAGCCCGGCGATATTGCTGGTCGCAGTAGCCGGCATCACGCTTTCGCCAGTCGTTTTTTCCAGGTGCGGATCTGTTTCCTCACCTCCGACGGCGCGGTGCCGCCGAAACTGGTGCGGCTCTTGACCGAGTTCTGCACCGCCAGCACCGAAAATATGTCCGCAGTGATGCCGGGATTGATCGACTGCAAATCCTCCAGCGAGAGCTTCTCCAGCCCGATCTTCTTCTCTTCGGCCAGCGCCACTGCCCGGCCGGTGACATGATGTGCCTCGCGGAACGGCAGGCCGAGCGTGCGCACCAGCCAGTCGGCAAGGTCGGTGGCGGTCGCATGGCCGGCGCCGGCGGCTTTCTTCATCGCGGCCGCGTTGACCGTCATGTCCGAAACCATGCCGGCCATCGCGGCCAGCATCAGGTCCAGCGTCTCGGCGGCATCGAACACCGATTCCTTGTCTTCCTGCATGTCCTTGCCATAGGTCAAAGGCATGCCCTTCATTACCGTCAGCAGGCCGACGAGATGGCCGGTGACGCGGCCGGTCTTGCCACGCACCAGTTCGGCGGCATCGGGGTTCTTCTTTTGCGGCATGATCGAGGAGCCGGTGGAGAACGAGTCCGACAGCCTGACGAAGCCGAACTGCGGCGTCGACCAGATGATGATCTCCTCGGCCAGCCGCGACAAATGCGTGGCGCAGATCGCGGCCATGCCGAGGAACTCCAGCGCGAAATCGCGGTCCGAGACACTGTCCAACGAATTGCGCATCGGCTCGCGGAAGCCGAGCGCCTTGGCGGTCCGGTGGCGGTCGATCGGGAAGCTGGTGCCGGCAAGGGCTGCAGCACCGAGCGGGCTTTCGTCCATCCGCTCGATCGCATCGCGTACACGCGACAGGTCACGCGAAAACATTTCGACATAGGCCATGCAGTGATGGCCGAAGGTCACGGGCTGCGCCGCCTGCATATGGGTGAAGCCCGGCATCACCGTCGCCGCATGCTCCTCGGCCCGCTCCAGTAGCGCCTTGATCAGCCCTATCAACGCCTCGGCGACGCGAAAGCACTCGTCCTTGACCCACAACCTCAAATCCACCGCCACCTGGTCATTGCGCGAGCGGGCGGTGTGCAGCCGGCCGGCCGCCGGGCCGATCAGATCGGCAAGGCGGGCCTCTATGTTCATGTGGATGTCTTCGAGCCGGGTCGAGAACTCGAAGCTGCCGGCTTCGATCTCTTTCAGGATCGTGTTCAGCCCGTGAGCGATTTTTTCTTGATCGGCCGCCGAAATAATGCCCGTCTGCGCCAGCATCTCGCTATGGGCGATCGAGCCTTTGATATCCTGCGCATAGAGTTTGCGGTCGAAGGAGATCGACGCGTTGATCGCTTCCATGATCGCGGCCGGACCCGAGGCAAAACGTCCGCCCCACATCTGGTTGCTGGTCTTCTTGTCGCTCATGGCTATAACCCGTGCTTCGGAGCAGTTTTGAGAAAATGGCAGACGGTAATAAATTCTTCCCGGCCCCGCGCCTGATCCTCGCCGCCCTGGTAGCGGGCGCGCTGGCCGGCGCGGTCGCGGTATATGTCAGCGAGAGCCGGTCTGGCAACAATGCACCGGCACAAGCCGCCGTCGGCGACAACAAGGACGATGTCGCCTGCGCCGCCAAGAGCGACCGCGCCAAGAAGGTTGCGGCCTCGGCCACCGGTGAGGTTGCCGCACTTTTGCCGGCCGATCCGCCGCAATCCTTGAAAAGCCTTGCCTTCAATGGTCCGGACGGCAAGGCGATGACGCTTGCCGACCATGCCGGCAAGACGGTGCTGCTCAATTTGTGGGCGACATGGTGCGCGCCGTGCCGCGCCGAAATGCCGGCGCTCGATGTGCTGCAGAAGGAAATGGGCAGCGACGTCTTTGAGGTGGTCGCCGTCAATGTGGATGCCGGTGACGATGTGAAGCCGAAGAAGTTCCTTAGCGATACCGGCGTGGCGACGCTGGGCTACTACCGGGATTCGACGATGGCGCTGTTCAACGACCTCAAGACGCGCGGCCTGGCGCTCGGCCTTCCCGTCACCATGCTGATCGATGGCGAGGGCTGCCTGCTCGCTCATATGAACGGCCCGGCCGAATGGTCGGGGCCGGATGCCAGGAGACTGGTCGAGACGGCGCTCAAACCCGAAAGCCTTTAGAGCAGCTCACCGTTTCACGGCTGCGGCAACTGCAATCAGCATTGTCATGCCCGAAAGCCAGCTTGGCAGGGCCCGGTCCTGGAGACGGTTCCTGCCCTGTTCGTTATCGCGCTAAGTCGGCTAACCCCGTTGCTTTGCCGTAGTCTGCTACGCGGAGGCGAGCATTGCTTCAGGCAGAGATGAAGTTCATCGATCTGCAACAAAGCCGTTGTCTGATTGTCATGAGCGACACATATTGCCTGTGCGGGAGTGCCCCTTTCGCCAATGACAAACGGGAGATGAAACATGAAGTCCTTCGGCTTCGCGGCCGGTGTTGCCGCCACCTTTACGCTGCTTTCCTCAACCTCCGCTTTTGCTGTCACGCAGATCAGTTGGTGGCACGCCATGACTGGCGCCAATGCCGAAGTTGTCGACAAGATCTCCAAAGATTTCAATGCCAGCCAGAGCGACTATGAGCTCGTTCCGGTGTTCAAGGGCACGTATCCCGAGACGCTGAATGCCGGCATCGCCGCCTACCGCGCCGGCCAGGCGCCCGACATTATTCAGGTGTTCGACGTCGGCACCGGCGTGATGATGGCAGCCGAAGGAGCAATCAAGCCGGCAGCCGATGTGTTGACCAGCGCTGGAATGACCTTCGACAAGAGCCAGTACCTGCCAGGCATAGTCGGCTATTATTCGAAGCCGGACGGCACCATGCTCTCCTTCCCCTACAACTCCTCTTCGCCGATCCTTTATTACAACAAGGATATCTTCCAGAAGGCTGGTCTCGACGTCGACAGCCCGCCCAAGACCTGGAATGAGGTGTGGGAGGATGCCAAGAAGATCAAGGCGAGCGGCGCGGCCGCCTGCGGCTACACCTCGACCTGGCTGACCTGGATCCATCTGGAGAATTTCGCGGCCTGGAATGACGTGTCATGGGCCACCCAGCAGAACGGTCTGGCCGGCGGCGATGTCGAGCTCAAGATCAATGCGCCGATTTTCGTCAACCATTTCCAGGCGCTCGCAGACCTCGCCAAGGACGGCACCTTCAAATATGGCGGCCGCACTTCCGAAGCCAAGCAGATCTTCCTTGCCGGCGAATGCGGGATCATGACTGAATCCTCCGGCGGGCTCGGCGATATCGTCAAGTCCGGCATGAATTACGGCATCGGCCAATTGCCCTATGACAGCGACGCCAAGGGCGCGCCGCAGAACACGACGCCGGGTGGCGCCAGCCTGTGGGTTTTCGCGGACAAATCCGACGAGGAATACAAGGGAGTGGCTGCTTTCTTCGCCTATTTGTCGAAGACCGACGTGCAGGAGTACCTGCACCAGAAGTCGGGCTATTTGCCGGTAACGCTGGCGGCCTATGAAGCGACCAAGAAATCCGGTTTCTATGACAAGAACGTCGGTCGCGAGACCCCGATCCTGCAGATGACGGGTAAGGCGCCGACCGACAATTCGAAGGGCGTACGTCTGCCGAATCTGCCGCAGGTGCGCGATATCCAGAACGAGGAGTTCGAGAAGATGCTCGCCGGCCAGCAAACCGCGCAGCAGGCGCTCGACAATGCGGTTGCGCGTGGCAACGCCGCGATCAAGGAAGCGCTGGGGAATTAGAGCGAGCGCAGAGGCCTTGTTCCACAGCGCATCCACCGTCCTGTCAGGGATCTCCCCCGGAGGGGGAGATTTGCTGTGATTTCGCCAATTGTCGATGCTGCCGAATCCGAAACGTCCATCAATGCCATCTTTGACAGAGAAGGGCACCATATGGTGCCACCCGACTAACCAGCCCGGAGTGGCTCCTTGACCCCTCGCGTCGTCTTTCCCAACAAGGTCCTCCCCTACCTCTTGGTGGCACCGCAACTTGCGATCACGCTCGTCTTTTTCTACTGGCCGGCCGGTCAGGCGTTCTACCAGTCCATGCTCAGGCAGGACCCGTTCGGACTGAGGACCAGGTTCGTCTGGTTTGCCAATTTCAGGAAAGTGCTTGCCGATCCAGCCTACGTCAACTCGATCAAGGTGACGGTGGTGTTTTCCCTTGCGACCGCTATCGTCGCCATGTGCGTGGCGCTCCTGCTTGCGGTGATGGCAGAGAAGGTGGTGCGCGGCAAAGGTCTCTACCGCACGCTGTTGATCTGGCCTTACGCAGTGGCGCCGGCGATTGCCGGTATGCTGTGGCTGTTCCTGTTCAACCCGTCGATCGGGTCGCTGGCTTATGTGCTGAGAAGTTTCGGCATCGCCTGGGATCCGCTGCTCAACGGCACCGATGCCATGATCCTGCTGGTGTCCGCCGCTGCCTGGAAGCAGATCAGCTATAATTTCCTGTTCTTCGTCGCCGGCCTGCAGGCGGTCCCGAAAACTCTGATCGAGGCGGCGGCCATGGACGGCGCCGGCGAGACCAAGCGCTTCTGGACCATCGTCTTTCCGCTGCTTGCGCCGACGACGTTCTTCCTGCTGGTCGTCAACACCGTCTATGCCCTGTTCGACACGTTCGGCATCGTCCACGCCGTCACTGGCGGCGGGCCGGGCAAGGCGACCGAGACGCTGGTCTACAAGGTCTACAATGACGGCTTCGTCAATCTGATCCTCGGTGACTCCGCGGCGCAGTCGGTCATCCTGATGATCATCGTCATCTCGCTCACCGCCATCCAGTTCCGCTACGTGGAACGCAAAGTCCATTACGGCTGAGGGCAGCGATGATCGGTCAGTCCTCGTTTCGCACCTACCTCGCCCATGCCGTGCTCATCCTCGGCATATTGATCGTCGCCTTCCCGATCTACTACACATTCGTTGCCTCGACGCAGACGTTGCAAACGATCCTTAAGCCGCCATTGCCGCTCCTGCCCGGCGATCAGTTCTGGAACAATTACAGCGAAGCGCTGTTCGGCGGTGTCGGCCGCATCGGCGGCGTCAGTGTCGGTCGATTGCTGCTCAACACCACGATCATGGCGCTCGGCATCGCGGTGGGGAAGATTTTCATCTCGATCCTGTCGGCCTATGCGATCGTGTTCTTCCGTTTTCCGCTGCGGATGGTCTTCTTCTGGCTGATCTTCATCACCCTGATGCTTCCCGTTGAGGTACGCATCCTGCCAACCTACAAGGTGATGGTCGATCTCGGCATGATCGACACCTATGCCGGCCTGATCATCCCGCTGATTGCCTCGGCTACCGCCACATTACTGTTTCGACAGTTTTTCATGACCATCCCGGGTGAGCTGGTGGAGGCGGCGCGTGTCGACGGTGCGGGGCCATGGCGCTTCTTCTTCGATATCCTGTTGCCCTTGTCGCGGACAAACATCGCGGCGCTGTTCGTCATCCTCTTCATTTATGGCTGGACGCAATATTTGTGGCCGCTGCTCGTCACCAACAGCAGCAACATGAATACGATCGTCATCGCGCTCAGGAAGATGGTCTCCTTCGCCGATGCCGATACGCAGTGGCACCTGGTCATGGTTACAGCGATGCTGGCCATCGTGCCGCCGATCCTGGTCGTGGTGCTGATGCAACGCTGGTTCGTTCGCGGCCTGGTCGATTCCGAAAAGTGAGAAGCTGATGGCGACCGTCGATCTGAAGGATGTGAAGAAGGTCTACCCCAGCGGCTTCGAGGCCGTGAAAGGCGTTTCCATCGCCGTTCCCGACAAGGAGCTTTGCGTGCTGGTCGGCCCATCCGGCTGCGGCAAGTCCACGCTGCTGAGGATGATCGCCGGGCTCGAAACCATCTCCTCGGGAACGGTTGCGATCGACGGCAAGATCGTCAACTCAATCGGCCCAACCGAGCGTGACATCGCCATGGTGTTCCAGAACTATGCGCTCTATCCGCATATGAAGGTCTACGACAATATGGCCTACGGGTTGCGCAACCGCGGCACGCCGAAAGACGAGATCGACAGCCGGGTCCGTTCGACGGCGAAGGTGCTGGAACTTTCAACACTGCTCGATCGACGCCCACGCGAGCTGTCCGGCGGCCAGCGCCAGCGTGTCGCCATGGGCCGCGCCATCGTGCGCAACCCGAGAGTTTTCCTGTTCGACGAGCCGCTCTCCAATCTCGATGCCAAATTGCGCGGCCAGATGCGCGTCGAGATCAAGAATCTGCAGCGCTCGCTTGGCGTCACGTCGGTCTATGTCACCCACGACCAGCTCGAGGCGATGACGCTGGCCGACATCCTCGTCGTCATGAATGCCGGACTGGTCGAGCAGATGGGGGCGCCGCTCGACGTCTACGAGAAACCGGCTTCGACGTTCGTCGCTTCCTTCATCGGCGCGCCGCCGATGAATCTCCTGGCGTTGACTGCGGGCTCCTCGGGCCCGATGCTAGCTGACGGCTCGGCGATTGCTTTCGCGCCTGAGCAGGCAAGAGCCGCGACAGTCGGTTTTCGGCCCGAGGATGCCGACGTTACCTTCAATGCGGAGGCGCCGTCCGGCGCACTCGTCCTGCCGGCGCTGGTCGCGGCCGTCGAACCGGTAGGTGCCGAGAGTTTTCTTCACTGCGCCGCAGGCGGCAGCAGCATCATCGTGCGTGTTGCTGGTCGCGCGACCGCTACGGTCGGCAACCAATTGCGCGTGGTTGCCAAGGCAGAAAAGCTGCATTGGTTCGATCGGGCCGGAAAGCGCGTCGGCTAATCCGAACGATATGTCCTACGCCCCACGCGTCGGCGTTCAGGCGAAGACATGCGCCTTTCCCGACACGGTCAGCCGGACGATCTCGCCGACCGCCGGCGCGTCCATGCCCGGTTTGCGCAGCACCAGCGGCGTGTTGCCGATCGCGGCCGCATCGGGCGGATCCGCATTGTTCAAGAGCCGAACCGCGATCGTGCACATCGAGCCGGCGAATTCCGATTCCGTCACTTCGCCGAACAGCATGTCCGAAGTGCCCGACATGCCCTCGCGCGACGTTCTTTTCAGCGCGATCTGCTCCGGCCGCAGCATGATGCGGGCAACATCGCGGCTGTCGTTGGTGTCGACCGCGATGCGGCCGAGCGGCGAGCTGGCGAAGCCAGCGGATATCTTTGCCGGCAGGATGATGGCGTCGCCGAGGAATTCGGCGATCATCCTGTCCTTCGGCTTGAAATAGAGTTCGCGCGGCGTACCGATCTGCGAGAACTTGCCGTCGCGCATCACCGCGACCTGACTGGCGAAGGACAGCGCTTCGGCTTGGTCGTGCGTCACCAGGATGGTCGTGATGCCGGCGGTTTCCAGAAGCTCGGCCACTGCCTTGCGCATCGAGGCGCGCAGGCCGGTATCGAGCGCCGAGAACGGCTCGTCAAGAAGCATCAGCCTGGGCTTCATCGCCATGGCGCGGGCCAGCGCAACGCGCTGCTGCTGGCCGCCGGAGAGTTCGTGCGGGCGGCGTTTGAGGATCGCCTTGTCGAGCCCGACGATGTAGGCGAGCTCGACGATGCGCTCTGTGCGCTTTTCTTCGCCGCGGGCCATGCCGAAGCCGATATTGTCGCCGATGGTCAGATGCGGGAACAGGGCGCCGTCCTGCGCCACCACGCCGATGCCGCGGCGATGTGCCGGCACGGCACCGTCACCATTGGCCAGGACCTCGCCGTCGAGCATGATGCGGCCCCGATCCGGGGCCTCGAAGCCGGCGATCAGCCGCAGCAGGGTCGTCTTGCCGCAGCCCGATGGGCCGACAATCGCCGTGCGGCTGCCACTGGCGACGCTGAGGTCGACGCCGGCAAGTGCCGCGACCGGGCCGTAATGCTTGTGCAGGCCGCTGATCTCGAGAAAGCTCATCGTCCGGCCATCCGTTTCGACTGGACATAAAGCAGCCAGGTCAAGGGAAGCGACATGGCCACCATGATGAAGGCGTAAGGTGCCGCAGAGGCATAATCAATCTCGCCGCTGTAGGACCAGAACGCCATCGCCAGCGTGCGGGTGCCGTTCGGCGCCAGCATCTGGGTGGCGGTCAGTTCGTTCATGATGCCGAGCGCCACCAGCGCCATGCCGGCTGCTGCACCTGGCGCCGACAGGCGGATCGTGGTCGACCACAGTGCCTGCAGCGGCGGCCGGCCGAGGCTGGAAGCTGCGCGTTCGAGTTCGACAGGTGCCTGCGCGATCGACGCGCGCAGGCTGACCAGCGCACGCGGCAGGAACATCAGCGCATAGGCCATCAGGATGGTGAACAGGGTCTGGTAGAGCGGAAACGCGATGCGCACGGTGATGGTGACCAGCGCCAGCGCAATGACGACCCCCGGCAACGAGCCGACGATGTAATTGCAGCCCTCCAGCAGGCGCTGCAATGGCCCCGGCGCGCGGATCGAGATCCAGGCCATCGGCATGGCGGCGACCGTGGCGAGCAATGCGCCGGCGAGCGCCAGGAACAGCGTTTGGCCAAGCGCCAGCCCGATCTCGTCGAAGCGCCAGACAGCGGCGCCGCCAGCGGCAAGCCAGCCGCCGATGGTGACGAACGGCACGCCAAGCGCCAGCAGCGTGGTGACGACAAGCAAGGCCAGGCAAGGTCCGGTGGCCCGTCCCAGGCTTGTGCGCTGCTGATAGCGCGCGGCGCCGGAGCCGACGCGGGCATAGCGCTCCTCGCCGCGCACCAGCACTTCGAGGCCGAGCAGCACGAAGCAGCAGCTCACCAGCACGCCAGCCAGCATGTTGGCGGCCGGCCCGTTGAAGGTCGACTGGAATTGGTCGACGATCGCCGTGGTGAAGGTGTCGAAGCGGATGAAGACATAGAGGCCGTACTCAGCCAGCAGATGCAGACCGACCAGCAGCGAGCCGCCGCAGATCGCGAGCCGCAATTGCGGCAGCACGACACGCCAAAACACGCGCCGGGGGCCAAGGCCGAGCGCGGCGGCGGCGTCCTCGAGGGCGGGATCGAGACGGCGCAGCGCCGCCGACACCGGCAGATACAGGAGCGGGAAATAGGCGATCACGGAAATCAGGACGCCGGCCCACAGGCCGTGCAGTCCTGGCACCATGGTGATCCAGGCATAGCTGTGCACGAAAGCGGGAATGGCGAGCGGCGCCACGCACAGCCACGCCCAGAACCGGGCGCCCGGCAGGTTGCTGCGCTCGGTCAGCCAGGCCAGTGCAACCGACAGCACGATGGTGATCGGCACGCAGAGCAGCACCAGCAGGACAGTGTTGACCAGAAGCTCGCCGACACGTGGCCGGAAGACCAGCGCCGAGACGGTTTCCCAGCCGGTCTGCACTGCGATCCAGATGATGAAGGCAAGCGGCAGCAGCGCCAGCAGCGCAACGAAGATAGCGACGATGACCAGCCAAAGCGGTACGCGCCGCCGAGACCTTCGGCCTGTGCCCGAAGGCAGGCCCGAGCGCGCAAGATCGACCGCAGACTGCATCAGGTCAGACGCCACGCCGTTGGCGCTCAGCGGCAGCAATTGAAGGACCGCGGTCGCGGTCGGGAACACAGCGTGTCGTCATCGACGAATGCCATCTCGAAAAACAAAATCACTCCCGCGGAAGGCGAATTCCCGCGGGAGCGTGGTCGGTTGTCCTTTTAGGAGGAATGCCAACTAAAGCAAGCCGGCTGCCGTCATCAGGTCGGTGACCTTCTTGGAGTTTAGCCTCGTGGCATCGACCTTTGGCGCCTGCAAATCGGCGAGCGGTACCAGCTTAGGGTTGGACACCGCACCCTTGCCGACCGCGTATTCGAAGGAATCGCCGGTCTTCAGCACGTCCTGGCCGCCCTTGCCGGTGACCCATTTCAGGAAGGCCTGGGCTTCCTTCGGATGCTTGCTCGAAGCCAGCACACCGCCACCGGAGATCGAAACGAACGCGCCCGGATCCTGGTTCTTGAAATAGTGCAACTCGACATTCTTGCTGTTTTCGCCGGTCTTGGCCTGATCGCCGAAATAGTAATAATGGTAGATCACGCCGCCTTCGATTTCGCCGGCGTTGACCGCCTTCATCACCGTGCTGTTGCCCTTGTAGGCGGTGAAATTGGTCTTCATCGCCTTCAGCCAGTCCGCCGTGGCGGCCTCGCCCTTGAGCTGAAGCAGCGCACTGACGATGGCCTGGAAATCGGCGCCCGATGGGGAAGCGGCCCAACGGCCCTTCCAGCTCGGATCCGCGAGGTCAAGCATCGACTTGGGTAGCTGGTCGGCGCTCAGCTTGGTCTTGTTATAGGCAAAGACCGTACTGCGCGCCGCGACGCCGACCCATTTGCCGCTGGCCGGCTGATAGTCCTGGGGAACCTGGGCCAGCGTGTCGGCTTCGACCGGCGCGAACAGGCCGGCATTTTCGACCAGCACCATGGCTGGCGAGTTTTCCGTCAGGAACACGTCTGCGGGCGAAGCAGCGCCCTCGGCGACGATCTGGTTCGAGAAATCGCTGTCGCCGCCATTGCGCACCGTTACCTTGATGCCGGTCTCCTTGGTGAAGCCTTCGGCCCACGCCTTGGTCAGGCTCTCGTGCTGGGCGTTGTAAACAATGATGCCATCATCTTCCGCCATCGCCGGACCGGCGAGCAGGGTGATTGCCAGCGCGGTGGCGCCGACGAGGGTGGAAAGGGCGTATTTCATGGCATGTCCTCGTTCTGCGGGTCTTCGGTCTGTCAGGGCTGCACCTATCGATACCTGACCATGATAGTCAACATTGCTTTGCTGATTTTGATCGAGCGCCTGCAAAGTTTCGTGATTTGCCGCTAGTTTGGCTTGGACATTATTTCGCCGGCCACGTAACAAATCAGCGCCGAGACGCGAAAATCGGGGGAGTGAACTCTTGTGAGCGGCAAGAACGAGGCCGAGCTTTCCCGGCTGATGCGGGCCGCGATCGCGGGAGATGAAAGGGCCTATGCCGACTTTCTGCACCGGATTGCCGCGCTGGTGCGCGGTTTTGTCAGGCGCAAGATCGTGCAGGGCGGGGTCGATCCCGAGGATGTCGTGCAGGAAACGTTGCTGGCCATTCATGTGAAACGACATACCTGGCGCCAGGACGCGCCGGTGTTGCCGTGGATCTATGCAATCGCCCGCTTCAAGCTCATCGACGCGTTCCGGCGGCGTGGACGGCGCATCGAGGTCGATATCGACGATATCGCCGAGACATTCGCCGAGCCGGAAGCGGAAACCGTCAGCGAGCGCGACATCAACCGGGCTTTGGATGGCCTGTCGCCAGCACAGCGCTCGGTGGTCTCAGCCGTGTCGGTGGAAGGCCGCTCTATCGGAGAGACGGCGGCAAGGTTCGGTATCAGCGAGACGGCGGTGCGTGTGTCGCTGCATCGGGGACTTGCCGCGATAGCCAAGCGATTCGGGCAGGGGCGATTCGGGCGGGAATGACATGAGGACGGACGATCTCATCAAGGCGCTGGACGCCGATGCCGGGAGCAAGGCGATGCCGTTGCAATCGGCCTGGTGGATGGCCGCCGGTGCTGCAGCGGTGATCGCCGCGGTCGTTTTCCTGCTGACCATCGGCCCGCGCCCGGACTTCATGGCGGCCGCGCATACGATGCGTTTTCTCTCGAAGTTTGTTTTCACCATCGTGCTTGCCGTCAGTGCCTTTGCCCTGGTCCGCGACTTGTCGACGCCGGGAGCTTCGACGCGCCGGGCAATGGCCTGGATGGCAGCGGCACCGGTGCTGGTAGCCGTGGCGGTGGTTCTGGAGCTTTTCATGGTGCCGGAGGCGCTGTGGGGCACAAGGATGATCGGCTCCAACATGATGATCTGCATGACATTCATCCCTTTGATCGGGATCGGTCCGCTTGCCATCTTCCTGTGGATGCTGCGCTACGGCGCGCCGACACGACCGGTGCTTGCAGGCGCGGTCGCGGGCCTGCTCGCCGGCGGGCTGTCGGCGACCTTCTATGCCGCGCACTGCTTCGACGATTCGCCGCTTTTCGTCGCTACCTGGTACACGATCGCGATCGCTGTACTGGCGCTGCTTGGTGCGATTGGCGGGCGATTTTTCGTGCGCTGGTAGTGCGCCACCGCGATCACGGCACGTGCTCACCGATCCTTGATCATTCCGCCAACTGTTTGTCGGTCTCGATCAGAACCGGTCCCGAAAAGAGCCTGCTGCTGACTCGGATCTGGTCAGCGCGTCGGAACGGGATGCTCGCCGCGATAGTCGTAGAAGCCGCGCCCGGTCTTGCGGCCGAGCCAGCCGGCCTCGACATATTTCACCAGCAGGGGGCAAGGACGGTATTTCGAATCCGACAGGCCGTCGTGCAGCACCTGCATGATCGACAGGCAGGTATCGAGACCAATGAAATCGGCAAGCTGCAGCGGCCCCATCGGATGGTTGGCGCCGAGCCGCATGGCGGTGTCGATGGCGTCGACCGAGCCGACACCCTCATAGAGCGTGTAGATCGCTTCGTTGATCATCGGCAGCAGGATGCGGTTGACGATGAAGGCTGGAAAATCCTCCGAGACCGTGATCGTCTTGTCGAGCTGCTTCACAAAGGTCTTGGCCGCCTCGAAGGTCCGGTCCTCGGTGGCGATGCCGCGCACCAGTTCGACCAGCTTCATCAGCGGCACCGGGTTCATGAAATGTATGCCGATGAACCGCTCCGGCCGGTCGGTTTGCGCGGCAAGCCGCGTGATCGAGATCGACGAAGTGTTGGTCGCCAGGATGGCTTCGGGATTGAGCTGCGGACAGAGCTGGGCGTAGATCTTGCGCTTGACGGTCTCGTCCTCGGTCGCCGCCTCGATCACCAGATCGGCGCCGGCAAGATCCGCCATCGCCGGCGCGGAAGAGATGCGCGCCATCGCTTCGTTGCGTACCTTCTCTTCGAGCTTGCCGGAACCCACCTGGCGGGCCATGTTGCCGCTGATGGTGGCGATGCCCTTCTCGATGCGGTCGGGCGATATATCGTAGATCAGCACCTTGTAGCCCGAAAGAGCGGAGACATGGGCGATACCTCCGCCCATCTGGCCCGCGCCGATGATGCCGATCGTCTCGATCTTGCTCATTACACCGATCCCGTCAAAATGCCTTTGCGGCCTGCTTTTTGTGCGGTGCAAACTAAAAGGGCGGGGCGACTTCGTCTACCCCGCCCTCACTATTTAATACGCTTTGGCAGAAAGCGTCAAAGCGCCTTTTGCAACTCCGGCAGGATGACGAAGAGATCGCCGACGAGGCCGTAGTCGGCAACCTGGAAGATCGGCGCCTCCTCGTCCTTGTTGATGGCGACGATGACCTTCGAATCCTTCATGCCGGCGAGGTGCTGGATGGCGCCGGAGATGCCTACCGCGATGTAGAGATCGGGGGCGACGACCTTGCCGGTCTGGCCGACCTGCCAGTCGTTCGGCGCATAGCCGGCGTCGACGGCGGCGCGGGAAGCGCCGACGGCGGCACCGAGCTTGTCGGCGACCGGCAGGATGACCTCCTGGAATTTTTCCGAGGAACCCAGTGCGCGACCACCTGAGATGATGATCTTGGCCGAGGTCAGTTCCGGACGGTCGGTCTCCGAGAGCTTGTTCTCGACGAAGGTGGACAGGCCCGGATTGGCCGCGGCCTTGACGGTCTCGATGGAAGCCGAGCCGCCCTCGGGTGCTGCCTGGAAGGAGGCGGTGCGCACCGTGATCACCTTCTTGGCGTCGCTCGACTGCACCGTCTGGATGGCGTTGCCGGCATAGATCGGCCGCTTGAAGGTGTCGGGCGATATGACTTCGATGATTTCGGAGACCTGCGCGACGTCGAGCAGGGCAGCCACGCGCGGCGCGACATTCTTGCCCGACGAGGTCGCCGGCGCGATGATGGTGTCGTAGGCGCCTGCCAGCGACACGACGAGTGCCGCCGTCGGTTCGGCGAGACGCTCGGCGAGTTCGTCGGCTTCCGCGAGCAGCACCTTGGTGACGCCCTTCAGCTTGGCGGCAGCATCGGCTGCGCCCTTGGCGCTCTTGCCAGCCACCAGCACATGCACGTCCGAACCGATCTGCAGGGCCGCCGACAGCGCCTTGGCGGTCTGGTCGGAAAGGGTGGCGTTGTCGTGTTCGGCGATGAGGAGAATTGCCATTTTATCTGTTCCTTCCCGATCGCTCACAAAACGCCGGCTTCGTTCTTCAGCTTGTCGACCAGTTCGGCGACGCTCTTGACCTTGACGCCCGCCTTGCGGCCACCTGGCTCCTCGGTCTTGATGACCTTGAGGCGCGGCTTGACGTCAGCGCCGTAGTCGGCGGGCGATTTCTCGTCGAGCTGCTTCTTCTTGGCCTTCATGATGTTGGGCAGCGAGGCATAGCGCGGCTGGTTGAGGCGAAGGTCGGCGGTCACGATCGCCGGCATCTTCAATTCCACGGTCTGCAGGCCGCCGTCGACTTCGCGCGTCACCTTGGCCTTGTCGCCGTCGAGCACGACCTTGGAAGCGAAGGTGCCCTGCGCCCAGCCCAGAAGCGCCGCCAGCATCTGGCCGGTCTGGTTGGAATCATCGTCGATCGCCTGCTTGCCGAGGATGACGAGGCCGGGCTGCTCTGCCTCGACCACGCCCTTCAGCACCTTGGCGACGCCGAGCGGCTCGGTCTGCTCGTCGGTCTTGACCAGAATGGCGCGGTCGGCGCCCATGGCGAGCGCGGTGCGCAGGGTTTCCTGCGCCTGCTGCGGGCCGATCGAAACAACGATGATCTCTTCCGCCTTGCCGGCTTCCTTCAGCCGGATTGCTTCTTCCACCGCGATCTCGTCGAACGGGTTCATCGCCATCTTGACGTTGGCGAGTTCAACCGCCGAACCATCGGCCTTCACGCGAACCTTCACATTCGCATCCACAACCCGCTTCACGGGCACAAGGATCTTCATTTGCCTGTCACCTCTCTTGAGATAGTTGGGCGCGCCTATAGCAGCCTGCGCCCCTGCTGAGTTGTCGAAAGCCGACATTCCGGATGGAAATTCTGGTCTTTGACCGCCTTAGGCTGCGGCGGAGACGTTTCCGTAGTTGCGGCAACCCTGCACGTCAATACGCCGCAAGCTGCTCAAATCGGTTCAGTCCGAGCTGGACGCGTTTCCTCGCCCCCAGCGCGGTGTCGCGGCGGGTGGGTCGGGGATCAGCGGTTCCGTGGCAACCGGCTGTTGGTTGGGAGCGCTGGGCGCGACATCTTCGTCAGGGCCTGCAAACAGCGGCACACCGCGGCTGCGCAATATGAGCACCAGAACGGCGCCGGCGATGATGCCGCCGATGTGGCAGGCCCAGGAGATCTGATCCTCGCCGCCGGCGGCAAACATCACCACCTGGAACAGCACCCACAGAATGAGCGGGATGAAGGCCGGAATGCGCAACGGGATGCGGGCAAAGGCCAGCACCCAGACCTTTACTCTTGGATAAAGGATCAGATAGGCGACGACCACGCCGGCGATGGCCCCGGACGCGCCGATCAGCGGCACCTGCGAATCCCAGGCGACGAGCCCCTGGAAGGCCGCTCCCGCAACGGCGCACAACAGGTAGAAGATGAGATAGCGGATGTGGCCGAGCGCATCCTCGACATTGTCGCCGAACACCCACAGGAACAGCATGTTGCCGCCGAGGTGGAAGATGTCGGCGTGCAGGAAGGAATAACTGAGATAGCTCAGGCTTTCGGGGATGACGACAAAGCGCGGGTCGAGTTCGGCGGTGTCATGCACGACCGAGGGGATGAAGCCGAGGCCAAGCACGGCGGCATTGGAGAAATTCTCGCCGCCGATCGCAGTGGCGAGGTAGACCAGGGCGTTGACCGCGATCAGCCCGATCGTCACATATTGCAGCCTGATGTGCCGCAGCCTGTTGGTATCGTAGAGCGGGATGAACATGCCGCAGGCCCTTTCGGCTTTCGACAATCAGCGGTTCTTGCCCGGAACCCATAACACGTCGGCGTTTCCGTTGTCATTGACCGCCCGGGCGGCGACAAACAGGAAATCCGAGACGCGGTTGATGTATTTCAGTCCGTCGCGGTTGACGTGTTCGTTCGGGTCCTGGGCCAGGGCCACCATCAGCCGTTCGGCCCGCCGTGCCACGGTGCGGGCGAGGTGCAGGGCGGCGGCCGCCGGTGTGCCGCCATTGAGCACGAAGGATTTGAGCGGCTGGAGCCCCTTGTTGAGCAGGTCGATCTCCTTCTCGACCCGATCGGTCTGCACGGCGACGATGCGAAGCGGCTCATAGCCGAGCGGCTTGCCGTCGTCGGGCACAGCGAGATCCGCGCCGAGATCGAATAGATCGTTCTGGATGCGGGAGAGCATGGCGTCGATCGCGGGGTGGCTCGATGCCGTGTGGATCCTGGCGATGCCGATGCAGGCATTGGCCTCGTCGACGGTGCCGTAGGCGTCCACCCGCAGATCGGATTTCAGTCGCCGCTCGCCGGTGCCGAGACCCGTGGTGCCGTCATCGCCGGTGCGGGTGTAGATCTTGTTGAGCTTGACCACGTCGCCTCCCGGCAGCCGATATCTCACTTGCGGGTGAAATACACCGCAAGCAGGATCAGCGCCAGCGCCACGGCCTGCAACAGAACGCGCGTCTGCATCAGCTTGTTCGAGGTGAAGCCGGAACCGCCTCGCATCATGTTGATGAGTCCGCGAACGAGGACGATCACCACGGCGACCATGACCAGGATGGCGAGGATGTTGAAGACGGATGCCATTATTGCGTTTCCAGTTGTTGGCTTCAGGCTCGCTTGGCGAGCAGGCGATAGAGCATCGAAGCGGGCAGGATGCGTTTGAGCGCCGCACCGATCCTGGCCGGCACTGTTACCACATAGTGCGGGCGCGGGCGCCGCGACAGAAGTGCATGGCGCAGCGCCGCATGAACCACCTCCGGTCCGGGTTTCAAGGCCGATTGACTGCCGCCGGCCCGCAGCCGCTCCAGTTGCGCCGCATAGTCGAGGCGGTGGACTGAAGTCTCGTGCTCGATGTTCTTCAAGAACCAGGGAAGCGCGTTGCTGGCGATTTTCGACTTTACCGGCCCGGGCTCGATCAGAGAGACATGGATGCCGCTGCCGGCCAGTTCCTGGCGCTGGCACAGCATCAAGGCCTCCAAGGCGTGTTTCGACGCCGAATAGGCGCCGCGAAAACGCACTGGCATCAAGCCGAGGATCGACGAGCAGTGGACGATGCGGCCGTGCCCCTGGCGGCGCATCACCGGCACCAGCCGGCGGGTCAGGTCATGCCAGCCGAAGAAATTCGCCTCGAACTGCTCCTTGAGCGCGGCAACGGGCAGATCCTCGACGGCGCCGCCTTGCGCATAGGCGCCATTGTTGAACAGGGCATCGAGCCGGCCGCCGGTGCGGTCGAGCACCGCCGCCACCAGCGCGGCGATGGAATCCGGTTCGCAATAATCGAGATAGAAAGCCTCGATACCGTCGGTCTCAAGTGCGGCGATGTCCTGCGGCTTGCGCGCCGTGGCGAACACCCGCCAGCCTTCCGCCTTCAACGCACGGGCGCAATACGCACCTATTCCAGAAGATGCGCCGGTGACGATGATCGGGCGCAACTCTTGCGTTGAACTGTTCGTGGTTTCGCCAAGGGTTGCCATTTGCCGCAATCCCTTCCCATATTCCCGGCGTGGAGACAATTGGAGGGCACGGTTCTTGTTGCGGAAGATCGTTGCACTCAAACGGGTCCTCTACGACGCGCTTGGCCATTTCAACACCGATGACGGCTGGGCGATGGCCAGCCATCTGGCGATCACATCGTTGATGGCCCTGTTCCCATTCCTGATCTTTGCCACGACGCTGGCGAGCTTCCTCGGCGCGCAGGCGTTCTCAGACACGGCCGTGCACCTTGTGTTCGACACCTGGCCCGAGCAGATCGCCAAGCCGATCGCGCGCGAGGTGCTCAATGTGCTGACCGTCAGGCGCACCGATCTCTTGACCTATGGCGTGCTGCTTGCCGCCTACTTCGCCTCGAACGGCATCGAGGCGCTGCGCACGTCGCTCAACCGCGCCTATCGTGTCTCGGAAACGCGCGGCATCATTTACCGCCGGGTGCAGAGCATTATCTTCGTGCTCATCGCAACGGCCGGGTTTCTGGCGATCAGCGTGCTTCTGGTGTTCGCGCCGCTGCTGGCGCGGCTCGCCGAAGCCCATATCGACTGGATCAAGCCCTATATGGGCACCATCACGCTGTGGCGTTATGTGATCGCCTCGGCGGTCATCGTCGGCGGATTGTTTGCCGTCCATTTCTGGTTGCCGGCGGGCAAGCGTCGCCTGGTGTCGATCGTCCCGGGCATCATCTTCACGCTTTCCGGATGGCTTGTCGGCTCGACTGTCTTCGCCACCTATCTCGACCATTTCTCGTCCTACGTGACGACCTATGCCGGCCTCGCCTCGATCATGATCGCCGTGGTCTTCCTCTACATGGTCTCGGCGATCTTCATCCTTGGCGGCGAGCTCAATGCCGCGATCAGCCGCTATCTGGAGGCCCGCGCCCGGGTTGGATGACGGCCGAATTGGAGAACGGGGAACGGGAGAATTGAGGAACTGGAGAATTGAAGAATTGAAGAATTAAAGAAGGTAGCACCCAGCGCCAGATGGGCCCATTTTCCTCAATTCCTCAATTCCTCAATTCCTCAATTCCTCAATTCCTCAATTCCTCAATTCCTCAATTCCTCAATTCTACAATTCCACCCTTTGTCTGCCGCGCCGTTGCCAGGCCGACGCCGAATGTGGTGATCGCCATGCCGGCAATCTGCAGCGCGTTGAGCTGCTCGTCGAACAAGGCCCAGGCGATGATGGCCGTCACCGCCGGCACCAAATAGAACAACGAGGCCACTTTCGACATCTCGCCGTCGCGGATCATCACCATCAGCAGGAAGATGGCGCCGAGCGACAGCACCAGCACCAGCCAGGCCATGGCGAAGATCAATTCGCCGTTGATGACGACCGTATGCGTCTCGAAGGCGAGCGAAGCCAGGAGCATCAGCGAGGCGCCGCCGACATACTGCCACATGGTCGCCGCGACGAGGTCGCCGCCGGATGCGAAGCGCTTCTGCCAGATGGTGCCGGCACTCATGCCGAGCACCGAGACCAGCGAAGCGGCCAGTGTCGCCGCTGTTACGCCGCCGCCGAGCGCGCCGAGCTTCGGCCACAGCACGATGACGATGCCGACGAGGCCGATGCCAAGGCCAAGCCAGTGGCGTGGCAGGATCGCCTCGCCGAGAAGCTTGCCGGCAAGCACCGCCGTGATCAGCGGCTGCAGGCCGACGATCAGGGCCGAAAAGCCGGCCGGCATGCCGTGGTGGATGGCCCAGAACACGGCACCGAGATAGACGCCGTGCATCAGTATGCCGGCGCCGGTGGCATGCAATGCCTCCTCGCGGGTGGCTCCCTTCGAGCCCAGCACCAGCATCAGGACGGCCAGCAGGATGGCGGCGATGACGAAACGCGCGGCAAGGAAGGTGAACGGCTCCGCCCACGGCATGGCATAGCGCGCGCCGATGAAGCCGGTCGCCCACAAGACGACGAAGGTGGCGGGAATGAACCGCTTGATGCTGTGCATGTTCCGGAGACCGCCTGGGAGAAGTTGAACGTGGCGCTGCTCTACTGCGCTTCAATGCGACGCGCAAAGTGAAACCGTTGATCCATGCATCATCGGAATTCAACGGCCGGTGCACTTGGCGGGCGGTTTCTCGGATGTCACTGGGCTCAAAGCCCGACTGCCCGCCTGATGTCTTCGGGTGATGAGCCGGCATGGCGCAAGGCGGCAAGGCCGGTATCGCCGAGGCTCTTGGACAGCTTTCGTCCATCCGGCTCGAGGATGAGACGATGATGGAAATAGGCAGGCTGCGGCAGCCCGAGGAGTTCCTGCAGCAGGCGCTGCACGGCGGTGGCGGAAAACAGATCCTGCCCGCGCACGACGTGGCTGATGCCTTGCAGCGCATCGTCCATGACGACGGCGAGGTGGTAGCTGGTCGGGATGTCGCGGCGCGCCACGATCACGTCGCCCCACTCCTGCGGGCGGGCTTCGATAGAGCGTGCCACAAGCAGCGTCTCGTCGGAATACTCGGTCCATGACAGGGCCTTGCCGACACGCGCCATGGCCGCGCTGACATCCAGTCGCCAGGCGAAAGGCGTGTTTTCGGCGATCCGCCGCTTGCGTTCCTTCATCGGCAGCGCCTTGTCTGCGGCCGGATAGAGCGGTACGCCGTCGGGATCGCGCGGCCAGTCGCGTCCGTGCTTTTCGCTATCGGTGATGAAGGCGCGGATCTCGCCACGGCTCATGAAGGCGGGATAGACGAGTTCTTCCGCGATCAGCCGGTCAAGCATCGCCTTGTACTCGGCGAAATGCTCGGACTGGCGGCGCACCGGCTCTTCCCATGCGAGCCCCAGCCATTTCAGATCGGCAAGCACGCCGGCCTCGAATTGCGGCGTGCAGCGCGTCGTGTCGATATCCTCGATGCGCAGCAGCAGGCGGCCGTCCCCCTGTGTCGCGAGCTTCTGGTTGAGCAGCGCCGAATAGGCGTGGCCGAGATGCAGTTCGCCATTGGGGCTGGGCGCGAAGCGGAATGTCAGGAGTGTCATCTCATCTGCGGCAATCGGGTTGTGCGGCGGTTTTGCCAATTGCTACCGTGCAGCCGGTCGAGGAACAAGAAAGCATGCAGCGTATCGTGACATCGAACGACATTGCCCGGGGCCTAGACGCGCTTTGCGTGATCGACCCACGCCTGGAAAAGGTGCGCGGCATGGCCGGCGAGGTGCCGCTGCGGCTTTCAGAGCCGGGGTTTCGAAGCCTGGCGTCGATTGTCGTTTCACAGCAAGTGTCGCGCGCCAGCGCCGATGCGATCTTCGGTCGGCTGACCAAGCTCGTCGATCCGCTGACGCCGCAGGCTATCCTGGCTGCCGGCGAAGACATGTTTCGCGAGGCGGGCCTGTCGCGGCCGAAGCAGCGTGGCCTGATCGCAATTGCGAAAGCCGTGGTCGACGGCCTCGACCTGCATCACCTCTGTTGGCTCGATGCCCAGGAGGCGATCACGACGATGACGGCGGTGCCGGGCATCGGTCCGTGGACGGCGGAAGTATACCTGTTGTTTGCCGCCGGGCATCCCGACATCTTCCCCGCGCGCGACGTCGCCTTGCAGAGCGCGGTCGGCCATGCGCTTGGCATAGACCCGCGTCCGCCGGAGAAAACACTGATCCAACTCGCCGAATCATGGAGCCCGTGGCGAGGTGTCGCATCGCGGCTTTTCTGGTCCTATTATCGCGAAACCAGAGGGCGGGACGCCGCACCACCGGCCTGAAACCGCAAAAAAGCATGAAAATCCTATCTTTTTGCTGCTTCGACGACGCGACAATCCGCTTCACATCCCTGTCATGTCGGGCTTACAGTATCCTCGCCGTTCGGTTCTAGAACCAAGGAGGTAAACACGTGACGGTTGCCGTATCTCCGGATGGGCTTCCAGCACTTGTGCTGAATGCGGATTACCGTCCGCTCAGCTATTACCCTTTGTCGCTCTGGTCCTGGCAGGACGCGATCAAGGCGGTGTTCCTCGATCGGGTGAACATCGTCGCCGAATACGAGCACGCCGTCTCCTCGCCGACCTTCTCGATGAAGCTGCCGAGCGTGGTCAGCCTGAAGGCCTATGTGAAGCCGTCGAGGCATCCGGCCTTCACCCGCTTCAACGTCTTCCTGCGCGACCGATTCCAGTGCCAGTATTGCGGCACGCCGGAGGACCTGACCTTCGATCACGTCATCCCCCGCCATCGTGGCGGTGCCACGACATGGGAGAATGTCGTTGCCGCCTGCTCGCCCTGCAACCTCAGGAAAGGCGGCATGATGCCGGCGCACGCCAAGATGTGGCCGCTGCAGAAGCCTTTCCAGCCGACGGTGCATGATCTGCACAATAACGGCCGCCTGTTCCCGCCCAACCATCTGCATGAAAGCTGGATGGATTATCTCTACTGGGATGTCGAACTCGAGCCCTGAGATCGGGCCAGCTCGGTCGCTCACTTATCAGCGGCTTCGCGCTTAAGGACCGGCTTCCCCCACTCCGTCGCTGCTTCGCAGCGCCACCTCTCCCCCCTCCGGAGGGAGAGGAAGGGAGCCCAGCGTGAGGAGCGGTGGCTAGAATAAGTTCGCGCCCTTCCTCTACCCCGTTGATCGGGGGAGAGGTGGCTCGGCGAAGCCGAGACGGAGTGGGGGTCGATCTGGCTCGGACGTCGAACGCCGCGCGATCCGACTCAGCCTGGCCAATTTTGGCTCAGTCGCGCGTGAAAGCGCCGCGGAAGGCGACGGCGGCGAGGATCAGGCTGGCGATGGCGTTCCAGCCGGCCAGCGACAGGCCAAGGATGCGCAGCGCCGCCTTGTCGCAGGATGGCGGCACGAATTTGTCGAGCGCGTCGAGCACGCCCTTGCCGCCGGTGTCGACCGGTCCAGCACCCGCGGTGCAATCGGTCGGGCCGGCCCACCACTGCCATTCGACGCCGGAGTGATAGACGCCGAGATAGAGGCCATAGAGCATCAGCAGGCCGCCGACAGCCAGCAGGCCGCGCGTCAGCCAGGCCGGTGCGTGCAGCATCGATGCTATCGCCGCCAGCACCATCAGCGGCACGCCGATGTAGTAGGGTGTGCGCTGCTCCAGGCAGAGGTGGCAGGGAATGTAGCCGCCGAGATACTGGAAGCCGAGCGCCGAGCCGACGGTGGCGGCCATGGCGACGGCGAGGAACAGAGCCGTGCGCTGGCGCCCGGCGTCGGCATTCATGGTCGCTGTCATTTCAATCGGCTCCGTCCGGCTCGCAATGGCTGTCTTCAGAGGGCGTATTTGACTGTTATATAGAGCAAAATCAGGGCGGCCGCCGCGGTGCCTGCAATCAGGCCGAGGCGCTTTTCGATGAAATCGCGGATCGGCTCGCCATAGCGGCGCAAGAGCCAGGCGAGCAGCAGGAAGCGACCGCCGCGCGCCACGATCGCCAGCACGGTGAACAGCAGCAAATTGACGCCGATGACGCCCGACAGGATCGTCACCACCTTGATCGGCGGCAAATGGGCCGCGCCCGAAGTGATCAGCATCAGGATGATGAAGCCGACACCCGCGCCCGCGCGCAGCGTCTCGAACTCGTCATATTTGCCGTAGAATTCGAGGATCGGCCGCGCCACCGCGTCATAGGCGTAGTGGCCGATAAACCAGCCGGCGATGCCGCCCAGCACCGAGGCCACGGTGGCGATCAGCGCATAGCGGTAGGCACGATCCGGCCGCGACAGCGCCATCGGCAGATAGAGCACGTCGGCCGGCACCAGGAACACCGAGCTTTCGACGAAGGCGATGAAGGCCAGCCACCATTCGGCGGATTTGCGGGCCGCCAGCGACAACGTCCAGTCGTAAAGTCCGCGAAGCATCGCCACTCCTAACGCATGTCGCCCAAAATTGCGCAGCGATATTCTCCGGCAGCCGCGCTTTGATGCGCCGCTTGTCTAGAAAGATTTGCCGCACTGCACAATGGCAGCGCCGTCACGAAATCGAAAGACGCAGTTTGGTCGCATCCGGCATGCCGGAGAATTCATGCCGGAGAATTGGCCAGCCGGAGAATTGGCCAGTTGACGAACGGGCCCCCAACCGTATAGTCCCGCGCCATCCAGGCCGCCCGGCCTGAGCCCCTATGGCGGAATTGGTAGACGCGCTCGACTCAAAATCGAGTTCCGCAAGGAGTGCTGGTTCGATCCCGGCTAGGGGCACCACTGACCACCGGCAAGCCCAGTAATTGCAAGGCTTTCAAGGGCTTAGACGTCCCCCGAGGTACATCGTTGAGGTACATTGAGGGGTCCAAACATCATGGGTAGCGTGACCGTGGATTACTGGCAGGAGCGCAAGAGTAAGAAGCTGGGCAGTTCCAGCTATCGTTACCGGCGCGTCGTCGAGCGAGAGCTGCGACCTATACTGGACAAGGGTGAGATCACCATTCCGTTGGGGAATGCCAAGGGTGACGCGCTGGTGAAGTACCGGCAAGTGCATCGCGAGGTCGAGCAGACGCTGGCAGCGGCATGGGACGAGGTGCGCGGCATCAACCGCCCCAAGACCGCGCGGGAGTTGTTCCAAGAGACCGTCGAACGGATCAAGGCGCTGGGGCTCAACCCGTACCGGCAGCCGACTGACGATGATAGGGAGGGCGTGGAGGACGACCAAGAGACGCGCGACTGGATCGAGCACAGCGCTGTGGTTGAGGGCATCGCAGCTAAGTACCCAACCGACCCCGAGACCGATTACCCTATGGGGGTGAGCGCTGAAGACACGCGGCTTGTGCGAATGCTCAACACTGCCCGCCCCAGGACACCCGCGCCGACCATCGAAGACGCCAAGAAGCTCTATCTCAAGGACCGCTTCGCGTTGAACGATCCGAAGCCTCTGGAGCGCCGGAAGGATGAGCAGCGCGCAGAGCGGGCGGTGGGCTACATTGCCAAGGCGCTGACACGCAGCGGCCAGCCCTCGTGGCGACCTCAGTCCTATTGTCGGACCCGTCAGGCCCTCGAACGGCTCTTGCCGGGGATGGCTGAGGAGATCGCCGCGAAGTTACCCCTCAGGTTCGTTGAGGCGGGGTAGGGGGTCAGTTTGAAATTCAGGGTTTTGGGGGTTTTCGTGATGATTTACCAAAATCTTCAGGCGACAAACCACCAGCCAGTGGAAGTCCAAGATCGCGGCTTTCAAGCCACATTAGCCTTTGGTCCTGATATTCATCAGAGGCAAGAATATCAGCATGCGCCATCCCCATGGCATGAAGAAGGGCCTGAACCTCGTCGACGCCAAGGGCGCGGAATGCCCGCTTCCATGTTGGAAAAGCAATTTCATAATTACAGCGATACCGGTCATCATCTTCGCGTACCGGTCGATGAAATATGCAGGCTATTTCCTGCTCACCCATCTCGAATGTCCGCGACACAAACGGCTGATCCATTGAAGAGCTGCCTCCGCTAAGTAGTGCACCTTAGCCGTTACGATAGAGTTCGCAAATGGGGCGAACTCGGTCGTTCGGAGTGATTGGATCAAAGGCGAAGCGCACAAACCGGCTACGATGGCACCCAGAGATGGCGCGAGCTGAGGAGGCTTGACCCGAGGTACAGCGCCTGATACCCACTGAGGTACATCGAGACTATCGGACTTCGGGGGCGGCATGCCCATAAGGTCTTGTTATCGCTGAGAGATTGTTCGGTCTAGGCGCTGGTTCGATCCAGCCCCAGTACCCCGGCTAGGGGCACCACTGCCTTTTCGAACAACCGGCGTTGCAATCCGAAAAATTTGACCTTCAGCGATCAAGACGCTTTGCGCGCTCCGGCGGGATCGCCGTCGTTGGCCGCGCTAAGCTCACCGGTCGCCAGCAGGTCCAATTCGTCGAATGCCCGTTCGAGATCGGCACTCACATCCGCGGCCGGTCCGCTGTGCCGGTCCTGGCGCGTTAGCGTTTCCAACCTGTGTTGAAGGTCGCGGTTCTCATCGCGGCAACGGGCATGGACGAGCTCGTCGGTCATACCGCGCAAGCGCAGGTCCGCGAGTTGAACCCTCACCGCGGCATAGTCCTTGCGCGCCGCATCGCGCTCCTCGCGTAACTTCGCGATCTCGGCTTGCGAAGCGCGGCGCCAATGCTCGGCTTCCCCGGCACCGTCCCCGACATGGCTCGCCGGTGCGCGCACCACGGCGTGATCGACGAGCAGAGTCGTGGTCCGGCGCTGGAGCGAGCGCAATTCTCTCTCGAGCCCCGCGGCCCGCTCTTGCGCGGCGGCGGCGCAATCGTTGAGCACGCCGCGCTCATGCTCGGCCGTGGACAGCCGCGCTTGCAGGTCTTGCTGCACCGCCATCTGCCGCGACAGTTTGCCGGTCAGTTGCTCGTTGAGAAGCTGGTAATCCGCGACCTTGGCATGAAGCAGCATGGCCGCCTGTTCCAGGCCGGCAAGCCGCGATGCAACGTCCTCACGCGCCCGCTCGGCGGCTTGCCTGGCCATGATCTCATCGGCAAGCTGCTCCGAGATCCGCGCCAGATTGCGTCCCAGGCGCTCGACCTCGACATTCGCCTTGAGGAACCGCGCTTCGCGCTGGTTGGCGTGCCTGTCGGCCTCCGCAATGGCCTGACCGGTACTGTCGAGTTCGACCTTCAGGTCGGCGATGGTCGCGCTCGCGATCGACAGCTCGTGCGATTTCCGCTCAAGTTCTTTCGATGCGCGATCATGCAGGTGTTCGAGCCTGGCCGTCGCCCCTTGCAACTCCCATGTCTCGGTATCGAGCGCGTCGGCATGGCGCGTCCGCGCATCGAGCCTGACCAGATAGTCTTGCAGGGAGGACCATGCTTGACGCGACAATTCCAGCCCTTGCGCCACGCCTTTCAAATGGGCGGCCAAATCGTCACCGGAATGCAGAATCGACTGATGGCGGGACAAGGGGGAGGAAACGTGCCTGCCCTGTCCCGTCTGAATTGAAGCGGGGGAAGCAGCCAGCGGGTCCGACTGGGTCAACCCGTTGGGCTTCTCTTCGAAGAAAGGCGAAGCCGTGCCGGCTTGAATGCTTCGGATCAGCTCTTCCAGCGCGTCATCGTCGCATCTTCGGACAACGGCACTGGCCTCTGCACTGATGTGCCGGGCGCCGTTGGCCTCATGATTCAGCGACATTTTTCTCTCATCGCTACCGAATCACTGAAGTATCGCGGATCAACAACAAGATTGCGAGTAGATTTTGCCGGCTGTCACGGAAAAAGTGCTGTCGAAAAAATCTCGTTTTTTTATGAACAGACGTCAATATTAGCATCGACTGTTGGGAATCGAAGTAAGTCCTCGGCCACCTCTATCAATTATCCAGCGCTTGCAGCGAAATATGCCGTTCTCTCGGGACCGAGCCTGGCCACCTTACCGCCGTCCCAGCAGGCTCTTCATGCGGTTGCGCAGCAGGCGGGCCATGTTGCGGGTTTCGCGGTAGAGGTGCAGTTGCGAGGCGGCCTGGCGGGTGAGGCGGTCGGCGTCCGGCGTCAGCCCGATCACCAGCGTGCCCATCGGCTTGCGCTCGGCCCACAGCCGGCTCATCACCGGATGGTCGGGCACGGAGCAGGAATCGGTCATCATGATGTTGGGATCGTCGAGATGCTGCCTGGTCACCTCGATCGTCAGCAGCGTGCCCGGCGAATAGGCGGCAAGCGTCTCGTCATAGGCCGTTTTCCAGGTGTAGGCGACGCCGGTTTCGACGAAGACGATCAGGCAGGCGATGGTGCGGCCGTCGAGCGTCAGCGAATGGATGCGGCACATGTCCTGCTCGGCCAGCCGGTGCACCGCCTCGCGGGCGAAGGCGGCGCGGTAGCGGTCGATCGCCATGGCGGTGCGTTCGCGGCCTTTCCAGCCGGCCGCTTCCAGCGTCAGGAAGCTTTCGATGGCGTGGCGGATGTCTTCGGGCCCGCGCGCCACGACATGCTCCAGCCTGCCGAGGTCGCCAAGCCGCCGCTTCAGCCGGCGGAACTCGCGATAATGGTGCGGGCGCAGCGAGGCCTTGAGATAGTCGTCGCCGTCGGCTTCGCTCTCCAGCGCCGGGCGCTGCGTCTGGCCGGTGGTGACCAGCATCAGGCCGCGCGTCTCGGCCACGGTGGCAATCAGGCTCGCCGCCGGGCCGTCGAGCCGGATATCGGGCAGGACGAACACTTTCGGCAGTTTGAGGTGCGGGCGCGACAGCATCGAGAAGAAATCCTCGACGACGCCGACCGGATCGTCACGGTCGACCAGCGGCGTGCCGAGCGGACCGAACGGGCTCGACCATGTGCGCATGACCGGCACGCCGAGCGGCATGGCCGGCCGCTCCACCGAGAACGGCGCCAGGAGGCGCAGCCGGTTGCGATATTCGTCGCCGTCGCGGATGACCGCCAGCCGCACCTCGCGATCCTCCAGCCGCGGCATGGCCGGCGCCAGGAAGCGTGGGTTGAAGAAGACGTTGGGCTCGACCGTGCGGGCGCAGAGATAATCCAGCTCCTCGACCAGGTCGAAGCCGGCCGATGCCGGGTAGATGGCGAGTTTGCGCTCGGGCCGGTTGTTGGCGAGGATCTCGATATGGGCAGGGTCGGGGTCGCGGGCCAGTCCGGCGAGGCCGGACACCATGGCGCCGGCGCTGCCGCCGCTGGTTTCCTCAAGCAACGGGATGGCGGCCATCACGCGGCTCCTTTCGCAGGCACGAAGATGAGCATGACGATGCCGAGCTTGCGCCACACCGTGAAGGACAGCGCGCTGGCTTCGAAGATCATGGCAAAGGCGGTGGCCATGGCCGCGCCCCACAGGCCGAACATCGGGATCAGCACCACGTTGAGGGCGATGTTGAAGGCCAGCGTCATGGCATAGACGGCGGCGCAGATGTTCTGGTTGCCGCTCATCGTCAGCAGGCTCTCGCAAGGGCCGACGGCGGCGCGGGCCACGACGCCGAAGACGAGCAGGAACAGCAGGGGATAGCCACTGCCGAATTCAGGGCCGAACAGCACCAGCATCGGTTCGCCGAGCGCCAGCACCAGCAGCGCCATCAGCAGCGATGGCCAGAACGTCCACGACACCGTCTCGCGGGCAAAGGCGGCGAGCCTTTGCGGGTCGCCATGGGTGAACTGCGCATAGCGCTGGGCAACGCCGGCCTTGACGGCGAAATAGACGAAATGCACCAGCGCCAGCGTCTTCACCGTGGCGAAATAGACGGCGACGTCGTTGGGATCCATATAGGCGCCGACCATCAGCACGTCGGCATTGGTGAGCAGGAAGAAGAAGCTTTCGACCAGGAAGATCGGCAGCGAGACGACGAACCATTGCGCGAAATGCACCTTCATCGGCCCGGCC
The DNA here is from genome assembly GCF_040321755.1 of Mesorhizobium sp. M0276. Lineage (NCBI taxonomy): Bacteria > Pseudomonadati > Pseudomonadota > Alphaproteobacteria > Hyphomicrobiales > Phyllobacteriaceae > Mesorhizobium > Mesorhizobium sp. M0276. The sequence continues at coordinate 128,379 of NZ_JAMYSC010000011.1, forward strand.
GGGACCTGCCTTTCCATGCGCTGGGTGACGCCGATGAGCTGACCGAGCGTGGTGGCGTAGGTGGCGGCGATCGAGGCGAAGATCGCCGTCCTGGCGTCGGGCGCGTAGCCCGCCAGCAGCATCAGCGCCATGAACAGCAGGATCAGGATGGGTCGCACCAGATAGGTCGGCGACAGCGCAAACAGCGCCCAGCTGTTGGCGCGTGCCAGTCCCGACAGAAGGTCCGACATGGCGATCATCGGCAGGCAGATGACGCCGAGGATGAACGGGATCACATAGTAGTTTTCGATCCAGGGTGCCGCCAGCCAGACGCCGAGCGCGCCGAGCCCGGCGATGAGCGTGGAGGCGATCAGCACGAACAGGCGGCTGGCCAGAACGATGCCGCGCAGTTCGTCCATCAGGCCGCGCTCGCGGTATTCGGGAATGAAGCGGATGACCGAGGTGTGGAAGCCGAGGCAGGCGAGGTTGCCGACGATCACCATCGTCACCCAGACGAGGACGAAGATGCCGTATTCGAACGAGCCCATCCAGCGCGCCATCAGCACCTGGCTGATGAAGGCGATGACGGCGCTGACGATGCGGATGGAGAAGGCGATGACCGACATGCGGCCGGCCTCGCCGCGCTCGTCGGCGGTGAACAGCACGGCATCGATGCGGCCAAGCAGCGGCCTCATGCGCAGCGCCCAACGCTGCGGCAAGAACCGCCCGGCAGTCGTGGCCGCGGAAAAGCGCACCCCGATTTCTCTCCGTTTTCCGCTTCTTTTTCAGGGTTGGGTGTAGCGGAGACACATTAAGAAACGGTTGGGTGAGGGGCTTCCTTCTCCGTCCCTATACCAGGGCTATCGCATATGGATTCTTGCGAAGAAGAACCCCCACCCTAACCCTCCCCACAAGGGGGAGGGAACGCTGCCGCGTGCCTTTAATTCTTCTTGGCGCCGAAAAGACAAGCGATTCTCATGGGCCAGCGCCAACGGAAGTCTCCCTCCCTTGTGGGGAGGGGTTAGGGGTGGGGGTCCGTGCCGGGCAGACATCTCAGGAATTCCGTATGCGATAGCCCTGGGCACTATACGGGGAGAAGGTGCCGGCAGGCGGATGAGGGGCGGCGCAGGCTTCGGGGATTTGCGCTGTGGCTAAACAAAAACGCATTCTTATCGAGAGCTATAGCGTCAAAGTGCGGTTGCTGTTGAAAAGGAATTCTGTTTCTCTTCGCAACCATTGGGGGAATACGTGCAAGTCGAAGATTTTATTCACAGATGGACGGCGCGGGAAGGCGGCGCGGAGCGCGCCAACTATCAGATGTTCCTGTCCGAATTCTGCGACGTCATCGGTGTTCCACGTCCTGAACCCTCCGGTGCGGAACGCGAACACAATGACTACGTGTTCGAACGGGCGGTTCGGCGGCGTGCAAGCGACGAAATCGCCTCATCCAAGCGAATCGATCTTTATAAGAAAGGCTGCTTCATACTCGAAGCCAAACAGTCGCGATTGCCGGGCGCGAAGAACGCCATTCCGGGGCAGGGCGCACTGTTCGCTGACGAACCGGAACAACTCGGCAAGCGCAGTGTCGCGCGCGGCTGGGATGTAATGATGCAGAACGCCCGCAAGCAGGCAGAGGAGTACGTCTATCTGCTCGATGCCAGCCACCCCGCGCCACCCTTCGTCATCGCCTGCGACGTCGGTAACGCGTTCGAGGTTTTCGCTGACTTCACCGGCACGGGTCGCGCCTATAGCCAGTTTCCTGACCGCAAGGGTTTTCGCGTCTATCTGGACGATTTGAGGAACAAGGAAACGCGTGAGTTTTTTGCGCGTATCTGGACCGATCCGGCGAGTCTTGATCCGGCAAAGGAATCGGCGCGGGTCACGCGCGAGATTGCCAAGCGGTTGGCAGAAGTCAGCAAGGCGCTGGAGAAAAATCATCCAGCCGAAGAGGTGGCGCATTTTCTTATGCGCTGCATCTTCACGATGTTCGCGGAAGATGTGGATTTGCTGCCAAAGGGCTCGTTCACCGAACTGCTGGAGGATTGCGTCAAATCGCCTTCCGCATTTGTGCCGCTGATCGAGGAACTGTGGGCAAAGATGGACGAACCGGAGCAGAAGAAGCGGTTCTTCTCGGCGTTCCGCGCCGAACTTCGCTATTTCAACGGCAATCTGTTCAAGAATGCGCGCGCCTTCCCGCTTGGCCGTGAAGAAATCGGAGAACTGCTGCAGGCAGCAAAGGCGAAGTGGACGGAGGTCGATCCTGCGATCTTCGGCACACTGCTGGAACAGGCGCTGGAGCCGGGCGAGCGCAAGAAGCTAGGTGCACATTATACGCCGCGCTCCTATGTGCAGCGGCTCGTCGAGGTTACGGTGATGGAGCCGTTACGTGGCGATTGGCAGAAGGCGCTCACCAAGGCCGAAGCCGCGAAGGATGAGCACGACGACGCCAAAGCGATCGAGATCGTGCGCGGCTTCCACCATCAGCTTTGTCTGACGCGCGTGCTCGATCCTGCCTGCGGCACCGGCAATTTCCTTTATGTCAGCCTTGAATTGATGAAGAAGCTAGAAGGCGAGGTACTGGAAACACTGGCTCGGCTTGGCTTCAACGAAAGCCTTGGTCTGGAGCGCGAGACCGTCGATCCGCATCAGTTCCTCGGGCTAGAACTCAATCCGCGCGCTGCGGCGATCGCCGAATTGGTAGTGTGGATCGGCTATCTGCAACAGCACTACCGCACCCGGACAGGCCATCCGGCAGAACCCATTTTGCAGGCGTTCAAGAACATCAATTTCGGCCATCGCGAAGGCTATGATGCTGTTTTGACTTGGGACGGCTACCCAGTGCCCAAGGTTGTTGAAAAGGACGGCAGACGTATTGAAACTTACCCCAATGCGCGTCGCCCGGATTGGCCAAAAGCCGAATTTATCGTTGGAAATCCCCCCTTTATCAAGGGTAGCGAAATGCGCAGCGAATTGGGTGATCAATATGCGCAGACAATCTGGCGAGTATACGATCATATCTCAGGTGGCGCCGATTTTGTCATGTTCTGGTGGGATCAAGCGGCAACCGAGATCGCGGCCGATCGGACCATTCGACGATTTGGGTTCGTCACAACGAACAAGATAGCTCAGGGATATAGTCGCGACGTCGTCGCGTATCATCTTTCCGCGAAAAGACCTGTGGCAATCATCTGGGCGATTGATGACCATCCTTGGTATCGCCGGAGTGGGGGTGCTGCCCAAGTCCGAATTTCGATGACCGTAGTGGAAAGCATTCGACAAACAGGCAGGCTTTTATCGGTGATCCGTGAAGCTGATCTGGCGAGTGATCAGCCCGAGATAGTAGTTTCTAAGAAGGTTGGGCTAATCAATCCAGATCTGACCACAGGTGTGGACATTGCTAAGTCGCGCAGCCTCCTCGCCAACGCGGGATGCTGCTTCGACGGGGTGAAGCTCCACGGGAGGGGTTTCATCATAGACAGGAAACAAGCTCACCACTTGGGCCTTGGAGTGAGGCCTGGACTGGAGCGCCATATCCGCCCCTACAAGAACGGAATGGACCTTAAAATGACGCGTCCGGAAAGGATGGTCATTGATATGTGGGGGCTGGACGAGAAAGACATAAGATCTGCCTATCCCGAGGTATATCAGCACTTGATGGCGGTGAGGGCTGAGCGTCAAGCCGTCATAGATAACAAACGCGCCAAAGGCGGGGAACCAAGTAAGGACTTGCTTACCTATCTAGAAAACTGGTGGCTTTTTGGAAAGCCTCGGCCGGAGCTTCGGCCGGCCCTGTCGAACCTCAAGCGTTACATTGGGACGATTGATACGGCCCGACACCGTGTGTTTCAATTCATCAATTCAGAGATAGTTTGCGACGACAAAGTCGTAATAGTAACAGATGACGATGCCTCGATTCTCGCAATGCTTTCGTCTCGCATTCATGTAACTTGGGCTAATCGTGCAGGTGGTTGGCTAGGGGTTGGCAACGACCCTGTGTATGTCAAAACGCAAGGCGTCGAGTTCTTCGCCAACCTCGCGGAGCTGTAGCTGTAGTGCCTCCGAAAGATCGGGAAAGGGGAACGGGTCGAAAACGAAAGAGGGTGTTGGCCGAGCACTCCGACCTGACATTGACCGCACTCTACAATGTCTTGGAAAAGTTGAAAGCCGGCGACGAACTGACCGGCAAGGACGAGGACGTCAGGCTGCGCGGATTAGTACTAATCCTGAAGGAACTCCACGAGACGACGGACCGGTTCACGGCAGAAGCCCGCCCGCTCGGCGCCAGCCGTTCGAGAATCTGCTCATCCGAAAGGTCTACCGGCCAACCGTAGGCGAGGGAAGAAGCGGCCGGCCATACACGCTGGCTCAGGCCCGAGTATCAGATATCGCGCTTCGCTAAGGGAGCATCGGCCAAGACCGGCGAGTTGGATCTCAGCGAAACGGTGGTGGCAATCGACGAAAGTAAGCCAGTATTTCCGAAAGATCGCTATGAGCAGCCATTGGCCGTGGAAGCGTTGCTTTCGGCAAGTGCTGTCCCGCTCGACGCCGCGACTATCGCCCGTTCGTTCAAGGGTGGCGGCAAAAAGATCGAGCAGCGCGTGACGCAGGTGCTTCTCACACTGGCTCGCTATGGTCGGGTGACGACACTTCCGGACGGGAAATTCGCCTCGCGCAAGGCAGCCTAGGGCAGACAAATGAAAGCGCCCGTTCCACCCTTCGCTGAGTTTTTCGTGCCTGTTCTCAGGGCGCTGGACGCGCTCGGCGGCTCCGCTTCGATCGAAGAGATCGACGACAAGACGGCTGCGTTGATGAACATTTCCGATACGGCGCGGGCCGTGCTGGTTGGCGATGGGCCAAGGTCGAAATTCGATTATCGCTGCGCCTGGGCGCGGAGCTGGCTGAAGAATGCGGGCCTCACGAACAACAGCGAGCGCGGCGTGTGGGCGCTCACGGCGGAAGGCCGTGCATCGCTGTCACTTGATCCGGAAGAAATCGTACGGCTTGTCAGGCGAGCCGACGCGGCATTGCGCAAGGCGAAAACTGTCGCTGCCCCTGAGCGTGCTGAGGCTGAAGCGGAAGCAGCTGATATCGCTTTGAAGGACTGGCGAGAGCAATTGCTCGACGTTCTCCTTGCGCTTGATCCGGCGGCCTTCGAGCGGTTGTGCCAGAGAATTCTCCGTGAGGCCGGCTTTATCAAGGTCGAGGTGACCGGGCGAAGCGGTGACGGTGGCATCGACGGAACCGGCGTATTGCGAGTCAACCTGCTTTCGTTCCATGTGCTGTTCCAGTGTAAGCGTTGGAAAGGCTCGGTGGGGTCAGGCGTCGTGCGCGACTTTCGCGGCGCAATGGTAGGTCGAGCCGACAAGGGTCTTGTCATCACCACCGGTACATTTACCGCGGATGCGCGGCGCGAGGCTGTGCGCGACGGAGCTCCGGCCATCGACTTGATCGATGGGGACGGATTATGCGACCTGCTCAAGGATCAGAAGATCGGCGTGCGGGTGAAGATGGTCGAGGAAGTGACGGTAGACGAAGCCGCTTTCGCGGGATTTTAGCGGGCAAGCCAGCGGGACAGCGCCCCCCTCTGGCCTGCCGGCCATCTCCCCCTCAGGTGGGGAGATTGGCTAATCGCTGACGTCCGCGCCGCCCCTCATCCGCCCTTCGGGCACCTTCTCCCCGTATAGTGACGGGGAGAAGGGAAAAGCGCGCCCTTAGGCGAACGCCCCGTGGCAGTGCTTATACTTCTTCCCCGAGCCGCAGGGGCAGGCTTCGTTGCGGCCGACCTTGCCCCAGGTGGCAGGGTTGTTGGGGTCGCGGTCTTCGGGGGCGACGATGGCGGTTGTCTCCGGGCGGATCAGCAGCGCCGTCTCGCCGCCTTCGAAGTCGTTCTCGCCGGTGGTGCCGTCGATATGGGTGCCGAACATGTCGGGGGCTTCGGGCGGCGGCGCTTCGGCGGCCTGGCGGACCAGTTCGACGCGCATCAGCTGCGCGGTGACGGCCTGGCGCAGATTGCCCAGCATCGCCTGGAACAGCTCGAACGCCTCGCTCTTGTACTCCTGCAGCGGATCGCGCTGGGCGTAGCCGCGGAAGCCGACGACCGAACGCAGATGGTCGAGATTGACGATGTGCTCGCGCCACAGATGGTCGAGCGTCTGCAGCACCACCGAACGTTCGACATAGTTCATCACCTCGGGGCCGAAGCGCTCGGCGCGCTCCCTGGCGGCGGCGTCGGCGGCCTGCGCGATACGCTCGCGGATATCGTCCTCGGCGATGCCCTCTTCCTTGACCCACTCTTCGATCGGCAGGTCGAGGTTGAGGAATTCGGCGGCCTCGGCCTTCAGGCCGGCAACATCCCACTGCTCGGCATAGGCGTTTTCGGGAATGGCCTTGGCGACGATCTCGTCGATGACGCCCTCGCGCATCTCGGCGATGGTCTCGCTCAGGCCTTCGCCGTCCATCAGCTCGATGCGCTGCTCGAACACCACCTTGCGCTGGTCGTTGGAAACGTCGTCATATTTCAGCAGATTCTTGCGGATGTCGAAGTTGCGCGCCTCGACCTTCTTCTGCGCCTTTTCCAGCGCCTTGTTGATCCACGGATGGATGATCGCCTCGTCTTCCTTGAGGCCGAGCTTCTGCAGCATGCCGTCCATGCGCTCGGAGCCGAAGATGCGCATCAGGTCGTCCTGCAGCGACAGGAAGAATTTCGAGCGGCCGGGGTCGCCCTGGCGACCGGAGCGGCCGCGCAGCTGGTTGTCGATGCGGCGCGATTCGTGGCGCTCGGTGGCGAGCACATAGAGGCCGCCGGCCGCCAGCGCCTTTTCCTTCAGGCGCTCGACGTCGGCCTGGATTTCCTTTTCGCGCGCTTCGCGCTCCGGACCGGCCGGCATGTCGCCGAGTTCCTCTTCGATGCGCATCTCGGCGTTGCCGCCAAGCTTGATGTCGGTGCCGCGGCCGGCCATGTTGGTGGCAATGGTGATGGCGCCCGGCTTGCCGGCCTGGGCGACGATGGCGGCCTCGCGCTCGTGATGGCGGGCGTTGAGCACCTCGAAACCGGTGAAGCCTTCCTTGCGCAGTCGCTCGGCCAGCTGCTCGGACTTTTCAATGGAAGTGGTGCCGACCAGCGTCGGCTGGCCCTTCGCGCTGGCTTCGCGGATCTCCCTGACGATCGCCTTGTATTTCTCCTCGACCGTCCGGTAGACCTCGTCGTCCTCGTCGATGCGGATGACCGGCAAATTGGTCGGGATCTCGGTGACGTCGAGATTGTAGATGTTGCCGAATTCCTCGGCCTCGGTCAGCGCCGTGCCGGTCATGCCGGAGAGCTTCTTGTAGAGGCGGAAGTAGTTCTGGAAGGTGACGGAGGCGAGCGTCTGGTTCTCCGGCTGGATCGCCACATGCTCCTTGGCTTCGAGCGCCTGGTGCAGGCCCTCCGAATAGCGGCGGCCGGGCATCATGCGGCCGGTGAACTCGTCGATGATGACGATCTCGCCGTTGCGCACGATATAATCCTTGTCCTTCTGGAACAGCCGGTGCGCCTTCAGCGCGTTGTTGACGTGGTGGACGATGGCGACGTTCTCGACGTCGTAGAGCGACTCGCCCTTGAGCAAGTCGGCGTCGCGCAAAAGGTTCTCGAGCTTCTCGGTGCCTTCCTCGGTGAAGATGGAGGTCTTCTGCTTCTCGTCGATTTCATAATCCTGCGGCTGCAGCTGGATGATGAAGGTGTCGATGGTGTTGTACATTTCCGAACGGTCCTCGAGCGGACCGGAAATGATCAGCGGCGTGCGCGCCTCGTCGACCAGGATGGAATCGACCTCGTCGACGATCGCGTAATTGTGACCGCGCTGCACCATCTGGGCGCGCTCGTACTTCATGTTGTCGCGCAGGTAGTCGAAGCCGAGCTCGTTGTTGGTGGCGTAGGTGACGTCGGACGCATAGGCGATGCGGCGTTCCTCGTCGGACAGGCCGTGCACGATGACGCCGACCGAGAGGCCGAGGAATTTGTAGACGCGGCCCATCCATTCGGAGTCGCGGGTGGCGAGATAATCGTTGACGGTGACGACATGGACGCCATTGCCGGCGAGCGCGTTGAGGTAGACCGGCAGCGTCGCCACCAGGGTCTTGCCCTCGCCGGTGCGCATCTCGGCAATGCCGCCATTGTGCAGCACCATGCCGCCGATCAGCTGGACATCGAAGGGCCGCATGCCGAGCACGCGGCGCGCCGCCTCGCGCGCAGTGGCAAAGGCGGGCACCAGAAGGTCATCGAGCGTGGCGCCGTTGGCGATGTCCTGGCGGAATTTCGCGGTGCGGCCGACCAGCTCCTCGTCGGAGAGCGCCCGCATCTCGTTTTCCATGGCGTTGATCGCCTCGACACGGGGCCGGGTCGATTTGACCCGACGGTCGTTGGAGGAACCGAAAACCTTACGGGCGAGACCGCCGAGACTGACCATCCAATGGTCCTTTCGATAGAATTCTCAAACATGAGATGAGCGCCGGCCGGCCCCATCAACTCCACGTGAACGTGGACAAACGCAAAAAGCGCCCGGAAAACGGTTCTGGACGCAAAGTCGTTGGACAGATAAGAGGGGGCTCAACTGATGTCAACGCCGCGCTGGGCCTGCCGGGCGCGCCAAATTCCGCCACAATCTGGCTGATCTGGAAGCCACCCGTCCTTACAATCCCCACCGGAGTCGTCTTATGTCCTTGTTGTTCCGCCGTGCGTCGCTTGCCAGCCTTGGCTTGGCCTTCGGCCTGTCGGCCCTTTCGCTGTCGCCGCTGATGGCGCAGCAAACCGCTCCCGCTCCGGCGGATGCGCCGGCCGCGGCACCGGTCGATCCGAATACGGTTATCGCCACGGTCAACGGCCAGCCCTTGACCGAGGCCGACCTGGTGCTTGCCGAAGGCGAGCTGTCGCAGCAGTTTGCACAGCTGCCGCCCGAGCAGCGCCGCGCCGCCGCTCTTTCGGCCGCCATCGAAATCCGCGTCATGGCCGCCCAGGCGGTCACGACAGGGCTCGACAAGGATCCCGACTTCCAGCGCCGCATGGCCTTCCTGCAGCAGCGTGCGCTGCATGGCGAGATGGTCGAGAAGGGCGTTGTCAACAAGGTCACCGACGCCGAGGTTCGCGCCCGCTACGACCAGGAAATCGCCAACACGCCGCCCACCAACGAGGTGCATGCCCGCCACATCCTCGTTAAGACCAAGGAAGAGGCCGAGGCCATCATCAAGCAGCTCGACGGCGGCGCCGATTTCCAGAAGCTCGCCAACGAGCACACCAGCGATCCCTCAGGCAAGACCAGCGGCGGCGATCTCGGCTGGTTCGGACCCGGCCAGATGGTGCCGGAGTTCGACAAGGCGGCCTTCGCGCTCGAAGTCGGCAAATACACCAAGCAGCCGGTGCAGTCGCAGTTCGGCTGGCATGTCATCAAGCTCGAGGACAAGCGCACCAAGCAGCCGCCGGCCTTCGACGACGTCAAGGACCAGGCCAAGCAGGCGGTCATCCGCGACAAGTATTTCGCGCTGGTCAAGTCGCTGCGCGCCGGCGCCAAGGTCGAAATCCCCGACGCGAACCTGAAGAAGGCGGTCGATACGCTGGAAAGCGCCAAGTAAGCCTGCAGAGAGTTTTTGAAGAGGGGCGCGGCAGCCACGGGTTGCCGCGCCCTTTTTCGTCCAGCATCGGCCGATTTTACCTTCCGGGCGCCGCTATGCCTCGCATGATGTAACCGACTGCCTTGCGTATGGTCGCCTCGCCCTCGTCGAGCCGGTTGGTCAACAGATGCTTCCAGGCGAAGGAGGCGATCAGGTCGGCGACAACAGCCGGATCGATTTCGGCCGGGATTTCGCCCCTTGCCTTGGCGCGTTCGACGATCTGGCCGGTATGGGACCGTCGGCCCAGCGCATAGTCGTTGAGCGCCGCCGCCGCCATGTCATCCGACTGAGCCTCGGCGATCAGCGACCTGAACACGCTGCCCGACGATGTCTCGCGCCAGTGGGCGAACAGGTTGTTCACGAAGCCGACGAGATCCTCCTCGAGCCGCCCGGTATCGGGAACATCGACGCGCTTCTGGCGCTGGTAGACTTCGAGCAGCAATGCCGCCTTGCTCGGCCACCAGCGGTAGATGGTGGGTTTGCCGGCGCGGGCCCGCCGCGCCACAGCCTCGATCGAGAAACCGGCATAGCCGGCCTCGACCAGCACGGCCTCGGCAGCGTCGAGAATGGCATCGGCGCTGTCGGGGTTGCGCCGCGCACCGATCGATCTGCGCGCCGGATCGGCATCCTCGGCCATTTCTGTCGTCCTCGCCACCAGGTTTGCCGGCAGCATAGGTGACCCGGCGCTCAAACGAAACGCCGCGTTTTCAAACTTCTGGACGGCGGTGATGGTCGCGGTAGGCAATGAACCCGCGTTAACGTATTCCTTTGGAGCCTTTACCAGCGTGTTGGTCGGCGAAGCCCCAAAGCAAAAACCCGCCTGTGCGGCGGGTCACGGGCGCAATCAGCACCATGGTTGAAAAAGTAGCATAGCTGCCCTCACGGGTCAAGGAAAAAATTCCTATCAGCATGATGGGGAGAACTCGCCGATGCTGCGTTCGAGTTCGCGCTTGCCTGGTTCATTGCCCGCGATGACCTCATAACGCCATAGCTCCCGGCGACGCCAACAGATTTGAAATGCAAGTCTAATCCCGGGTTGGCCCGTCCTGCAAAGCGAAGACACAACGCCCTTGCGCCCGCGCGTCGTATCGGGCAAACCGGCCTTCCCTTGCGATTTTTGCCGCCCGAGGTTTGCATGTCCACGACGATTTCGCCGCTTGCGCCGAAGAAATACCCCAAGATGCCGGCCATTGAGGGGGTGCGCATCGCCACCGCCGAGGCGGGGATAAAGTACAAGAACCGCACCGACCTTTTGACCATGGTCTTCGATGAAGGCACTGCGGTCGCCGGCGTGTTCACGAAATCGAAGTGCCCCTCGGCGCCGGTCGATTTCTGCCGGCAGAACCTCGGACCCGGCAAGGCGCGGGTGCTGGTCGTCAATTCCGGCAACGCCAACGCCTTCACCGGCAAGAAAGGCCGCGAATCGACCGCACTGACAGGCGAGGCGGCGGCCAAGGCGGCGGGCTGCAAGGCAAGCGAGGTTTTCCTGGCGTCGACAGGCGTCATCGGCGAGCCGCTCGACACCAGCAAATTCAGCCATCTGCTCGCGGGGCTGGTCAGCAACGGCAAGCCCGACCTGTGGACCGAAGCGGCCAAGGCGATCATGACCACGGATACCTATCCGAAAGTGGCGACCGCGACTGTCAAGCTCGGCGACACCAGCGTCACCATCAACGGCATCTCCAAGGGCGCCGGCATGATCGCGCCCGACATGGCAACGATGCTCTCCTTCGTCGCCACCGACGCGCCGATCGCCGCCCCTGTTTTGCAGGACCTGTTGTCGCGCGGCACGGCGAAGACCTTCAACGCGGTCACCGTCGACAGCGACACCTCGACCAGCGATACGCTGCTGATTTTCGCCACCGGCAAGGCCGCCAAGCGCGGCGCGCCTGATATAACCGATCCCAAGGATGCCCGCCTTGGAGCGTTCCGCCGGGCGCTCGGCAAGGTGCTGAAATCGCTGGCGCTGCAAGTGGTGCGCGACGGCGAGGGCGCCCGCAAGCAAGTCGAAGTCACCGTCACCGGCGCCAAATCGGCGCGCTCGGCCAAGCGCATCGCACTGTCGATCGCCAATTCGCCGCTGGTCAAGACGGCGGTCGCCGGCGAGGACGCCAATTGGGGCCGCGTCGTCATGGCCGTCGGCAAGGCCGGCGAGCCCGCCGATCGCGACCGGCTGTCGATCTGGTTCGGCGACAACAGGCTGGCGCATGAAGGCGAGCGCGATCCCTCCTATTCCGAGCAGGCGATTTCGGCCTACATGAAGCGCGACGATATCCGCATCCGCGCCGATATCGGCATCGGCCGCGGCAAGGCGACGGTGTGGACCTGCGATCTCACCAAGGAATATGTCGCCATCAATGGCGATTATCGGAGCTGATGGTTTTGGGATCCAGGCATCCGGCAAGCATGCTCGCGATCGTACGCCGCTACGAGGCGGCCGGCTTTCGCGCATGGCCTGCAGCGGCCGTCCACTATGACGGCACCTGGGTGGTGCGGCTGACCGCCGGCCATCCGGCCAAGCGGCTGAACTCGGTCAACCCGCTCGATCCCGGCGACACCCAGCACATTGCCGACCGCATCGGCCGGGCCAGCCGCCGTTTCGATGCCTATGGCAGGCCGCTGACGTTTCGCATGTCGCCGCTGTCGGGTCCCGATCTCGCCAGCCATCTCGATAAGCAAGGCTGGAGCCGGTTCGACGAGTCGCTAGTGATGCGGCTGCCGCTGGCCGACGCGCAACTCGACGCTGCCATGGACCAGATTCCGCTGAAGGACATCAGCCGCTTCATCGGCGCCTCGCTCAAGGTCAGCGGTTCGGATGTTTCGCTGCGGCCTGGGCTGTCGGAGATCATCGGTGCCATCCAGCCCGAGGCCGGCCTGTTCGCGCTCGAAGATGGAACCGAGCCGCTGGCAACACTTATCTGCGTGCATGACGGCGATCTGGCCGGCCTGTTCGAGGTCGCCACCGACAAGTCGGCGCGCAACAAGGGCCACGGCCGCAACCTGATCCTGTCGGCGCTGAAGTGGGCACGGTTGCGTGGCGCGCGGGAAGCCTGGCTGCAGGTCGAGGCTGGCAATGTGCCGGCGCTGGCGCTCTACCATTCGCTCGGCTTCGACGAAGTCTATCGCTACCACTACCGCCGGCCGCCTGTTTATGGGTGAAGGTGGCATGGGTGAAGTTGGCCATGAGTGACGTGATGATCGCCGGCAAGCGCATGCTCCTGGTCGCCGCCTGCGCGCTGGTCGATGCCGACGGGCGCGTGCTTTTGGCGCAGCGGCCCGAGGGCAAGCAACTTGCCGGGCTGTGGGAATTTCCCGGTGGCAAGGTCGAGCCCGGCGAGACGCCCGAACAATGCATCATTCGCGAACTGCACGAGGAAATCGGCGTCGAAACCGACATTCCGTGCCTGGCGCCGCTCACCTTCGCCAGCCATTCCTACGACGATTTCCACCTGTTGATGCCGCTTTTCATCTGCCGCCGCTTTCGCGGCATTGCCCAGCCGAGGGAAGGGCAGGCGCTGAAATGGGTGCGGCCGAAGCAGATGCGCGACTATCCGATGCCGCCGGCCGATGCGCCGCTGATCCCGTTCCTCATCGATCTTCTTTGAGCGCGCTGCCGTCCGATTGCCGGTCGAGCCCTCGTATCAGCCAGCGTTAATGGAAGATTTATCTCATCGTGAAAAATTGAAGCATGGCCGTTTCACGGTCGCGCCGCCGATTTGCTGGGGAGCGATAGCATGAGCCTAGACAGGGATTGGGACTCGATCCGGCCCGAGCGCGGCTTTCGCGCCGCCGACGCGGGCATGGGGATATTGCGCATCACGCTGCTGTTCGGTTCGGCCGCGGTGGCGCTGGCACTGATCGCGACCTCTTTCCTCGACAACCAGACACGCCCGCTGTCTGCCCGCGACGGTCTTGCCGGGCTCGACATGACGGCCACCGGCTCGCTGAGCCATCGCGAAACCTATACGCTGCGCCGCAGCGTGCTGCAGCCGCAGCCCGGTTCGGTCTGCATCATCAGGTCCAATGGCAGAAGCAGCGGCGATTGCTGAGATGGTTAAGACTTTTCGCGAACGCGGCTGTTTCACCGCCTGTTAAGCCTTTGCCGTTAACCTTTCTTAACAGGTCGGCGGTAAGGTCCGGACGAGAGGGGTTCAGGCCATGAAAGCAGTGCTGCTGCGTTTTCTGAAAGACGAGACGGGCGCCACGGCCGTCGAATATGGCGTGATCATCGCGGTGCTGTCGCTGGCCATCGTCGGCGGCATCGGTCAGGTCCGCGACGGGATCATCTGGCTGTTCAGCGACAACAGCAGCAGGCTTGCGAACGCTTTCGCACCCACACCCTGATCCAATTCTTCCGCGATTGCGGGCAGGATCATTGCCCGTCTGGCGCCTCTAGGATCGCCTTCAGCGAAACCTTGGCCGAACCTGGCTTCAGCGGTTTTTGCTGCGATGCGTCGGGCGCCCAGCCGGACATCCAGACAATCGAGAAACTAGCCCTCACGCGGCCGTCGGGGTCGGAAAACCGCTCGGCGTAGATTTCCGCCGCGCGGGCAAACAGCGCGCGCGAACCCGGCCGCCGGCTGCGATCGGTGAGCGCATTGGTCTCGCCCATGGCCCGCAAATCCGCCATCAGGTTGAACAGGCTGGCATAGCGCACCGTCACCGTCTCGACATCGGCGACCGGCAGGGCGAGACCGGCGCGCTGCAGAAGCGCACCGGCCTCGCGCACGTCGGTGAACGGGATGACACGCGGGCTGGCGCCGCCATAAAGCTCGGTCTCTGCCGCAAGCAGGCTTTCGCGTAACTCGAAAAGCGTGCCGGCGCCGGCAAAGGCGCCGAGGAAAAGCCCGTCCGGCCGCAATGCGCGGCGGATCTGGATCAGCATGCCGGGAATGTCGTTCATCGCCTGCAGCGACAGAAGCGAGACCGCCAGATCGAGGCTCTCCGCCTCGAACGGCACGGTTTCGAGCGGTGCGATCATGCCGGCGCCGCCACCGTTCAGGAACGTCCTATCCGTCTCGACGCGGACAATGTCGGCGACCTTGCCGCTTTGGGCGAGCATTTCGGCTGCAGCCGGTGTCTGGCAAAACAGCACGGCCGCCTTGCCGAACCGGCGCTCGACGGCACCAAGACGGTCGGCAAGGTCCTCGGCCGTGCGGCGCATGAGGAAGTCCGCGCCGTCAACCGGATGGGCAAGCGCGCGCCGCTTGTGCGCCAGCCACAGAGAGGTATCGATTATCGGCTGCAACGGGCAGATCCTTGTTTGTCCAGGCCTATAGATCGTTGATATAGTGATCGCAGGACCAACCACGTGGCCGATCCGATGCCCAAGATCAAGTCCGTCGAGATCCGCAGCTTCGCCCGATCGGCTCTCGGCTGGCCGGCGCGCATCCTGTTTCCGCCGGTCTGCGCCGGTTGCCGGCGGCATGTCTCGCAGCCCGGCGTGCTGTGCGGCGCCTGCTGGCCGAAGCTCAGGCTGCTGGAGCGGCCATGGTGCCCGGTGATGGGCACGCCGTTCACCCACCATATGGGCGAGGGCTTTCTGTCCGCCGAGGCCATTGCCGATCCGCCGCCTTTCGAGCGGGCGCGGGCAGCGGTCGCCTATTCCGGCGTCGCCCGCCAGATGGTGCAGGGGCTGAAATACCAGGATCGCACCGATCTCGCGCCATGGATGGCACGTTGGATGGTGCGCGCCGGTGCCGATCTCATCGCGCAGGCGGATGTGGTGGTGCCGGTACCGCTGCACTGGCGGCGCTTTTTCAGGCGAAGGTTCAATCAGTCGGCGGAATTGGCAAGGGCGGTTTCGGTGCTCAGTCAATTGCCGTTCGCGCCCTCGGCGGTGCGGCGCGTAAAACTCACCCGGCAGCAGGTTGGGCTGGAGCGCAGCGAGCGCGAGGAGAATGTGCGGGCCGCCTTTCGCGTGCCCGCCGAGGCGGAAATCGAAATCGCCGGCCGCCGAGTGCTTTTGATCGACGATGTCTACACCACCGGCGCCACCGTGCGTTCCGCCACCAAGGCGCTCAAAAGGGGAGGTGCGGCCGCCGTCGACGTGCTGACCTTCGCGCGTGTGTTGCCGGGGGACTTCCGGGCGGACGAGTCCGTGACTATATAAGTCGGCAACGAACAGCGGAAATTCGTCATGGCCGAAGTCACCATCTACACCCGCATGATGTGCGGCTATTGCACGGCAGCCAAGCGGCTGCTGGAGCGCAAAGGCGTCGCCTTCACCGAGCATGATGCCTCGTTCTCGCCGGAACTGCGCCAGGAGATGATCTCCCGCGCCCGTGGCCGCTCGACCTTTCCGCAGATTTTCGTCGGCGACACGCATGTCGGCGGTTGCGACGACCTCCACGAGCTGGAAGCCGAAGGCCGGCTGGACAAACTGCTCGCCAACGGCGCGACGAATTGAGGAAGATGGCGATGGGTGTTTTCAAGGCGGCTGCAATCCAGATGCGTTCAGGCGAAAGCCCCGAGCGCAACGCCGTCGATCTCGAGCGGCTGGTGCGTGAGGCTGCTGGCCAAGGTGCGACTTACATCCAGACGCCGGAGATGACCGGCGCGCTGATCCGCGACAGGCAAGCCCGCGCCGCGTCCTTCACGTCCGAGGACAAGGATGTCGTCGTCTCGACCGCGCGCAGACTTGCCAAGGAGCTCGGCGTCTTCCTGCATATCGGCTCGACCGCCATCGCGCGCGCCGACGGCAAGCTCGCCAACCGGGCGCTGCTGTTTGGCCCGGATGGCGCCACGCTCGCCACCTACGACAAGATCCACATGTTCGACGTCGATCTCGACAATGGCGAGAGCTGGCGCGAATCCTCTGCCTATGAGCCGGGGACCGAGGCTGTCGTAGCCGAGATCGAGGGCGCGAAACTGGGTTTCGCGGTCTGCTACGATTTGCGCTTTCCGCAATTGTTCCGCGCCGAGGCACTGGCCGGCGCCGACCTGCTTTCCGTACCTGCCGCCTTCACCCGCCAGACCGGTGAGGCGCACTGGCACGTGCTGCTCAGGGCGCGCGCCATCGAGAACGGCGCCTATGTCGTCGCCGCTGCACAAGGCGGCTTGCATGAAGACGGCCGTGAGACCTATGGCCATTCGCTGATCGTCGATCCGTGGGGCCGTATCATCGCGGAAGCCGCACATGATGATCCGGCAGTGATCGTCGCCGAAATCGACCCGGCGCAGTCGCTTGCCGCGCGCAAGAAGATCCCCAATTTGAAAAATGCGCGGGATTTTGCCGTCAACGGCTCGGGCGAGGCGCCGCGTCTCAGGGGTGCAGCCTCTTGATCCGTTTTTCCCTGATCTGCGAGCATGAGCACGAATTCGAAGGCTGGTTTCGCAGCAACGAAGATTTCGACACCCAGAAGAAGCGCGGCTTTGTCGATTGCCCGAGCTGCGGCTCGCACAAGGTGCAGAAGGCGCTGATGGCGCCGGCCGTCTCCACGGCGCGCAAGCAGGAAACGATCGCGCTCGCCATGGGCGAGGCGCAGAAGCAGGCTTTGGCGCAGCTGAAGGCGATGGCCGAGAAGGTGCGCGAGAATGCCGACTATGTCGGCGACAAATTCGCCGAGGAAGCCCGAAAAATCCATTTCGGCGAAAGCGACCCGCGCGGCATCTACGGCGAGGCGACGCTGGACGAGGCCAAGAGCCTGGCCGAGGACGGCGTCGAGTTCATGCCGATCCCGGTATTCCCGGACGACCGCAACTGAGCGGCTAGCTGACGCTGCCGATCAGCTTTTCAAGCAGCCGAGAGAGCGTTTCCTTTTCTGCCTGCGTCAGGCTCGCCAGAATCTTGTGCTCGTTGGCAACGTGGGCGGTAACTGCTTCGTCGATCAAAGCGAGACCCTTTTCAGTCAACCGCACGACGATGCCGCGCCGATCGTTGGGATGCGGCGCGCGCAGGATCAATCCGGACGTTTCGAGCCGGTCGAGCCTGTTGGTCATGGCGCCGGACGTCACCATGGTTGCTTCATAGAGGGCGGTCGGCGTCAGCGCGTAAGGAGAGCCAGAGCGGCGCAGCGTCGCCAGCACGTCGAATTCCCCGGACTGCAATCCATAGCGGGCAAACAACGGACCGAGGTGCTCGCGGGCGATCAGCGAGGCGGCCTCGTTCAGCCGCCCGAGCACGGCCATCGGCGAGACATCCAGGTCGGGACGCTCACGCTTCCATTGCTCGATTGCCCTAGCCGCCCTGTCCAACTGTCTCACCATCATGTATCTTGACGTTAAGAATCTTTCCATTATCTTATCGCAAGATGCAATGCCGGCCAAGGGCCGCTCGCAACAGGGTTCGATGATGAAATTTCTCTGGGATTCGGCGCTCGGACTGCTGGTCGTCACCGGCGGTTTGCTCGGCCTGACGCTGCCGTTCGGCAAGCTCGCCACGGCTGCCGGCGTGCCGGCCATGGTCTGGGCTTTCGTCATCTCGTTTGGCGCCGGCGGCGTGCTGTTGTGCTCCTTGCTGCTACGCGGCCAGCGCGTCCGGCTCACGGCGCACAAACTGCGCTATTTCTTCGTCACCGCGGCGGTGTCCTATGCCGTGCCCAATCTCCTGATGTTCTCGGCCATTCCGCATCTTGGTGCAGGCTATACCGGCATCATGTTCACCCTGTCGCCGGTCATCACGCTGGTGTTCTCGATCCTGCTGCGTGTCCGGCGCCCGAACATGCTGGGCATCGTCGGCATTGCCGTCGGCTTTGTCGGCGCCGTCATGGTGGCGGTGACGCGCGGCGAGGCCGGCGAGCCGGCCGATTTGTTCTGGGTGGTGATGGGGCTGCTCATCCCGTTCAGCCTTGCCGCCGGCAACATCTACCGCACGGCCGACTGGCCCCAGGGCACCGGCCCCATCGAGCTTGCCGTCGGCAGCCACCTAGCATCGGCGACGATACTGCTTGTCGGCATTCTGGCTCTGTTCGGCGTCAAGGCCTTCGCTCCCCTGAGCGGCGTGCCGATGGTGGTCATCGCGCAGGCTGCGTCGGCGTCGGCGATGTTCGCCTTCTTTTTCCGGCTGCAGGCGGTCGGCGGTCCGGTCTACCTCAGCCAGATCGGCTACGTGGCGGCGGCGGTCGGCTTGTTTGCCGGCACGATCTTCCTCGGCGAACAGTATCAGCTGCTGACCTGGGCGGGCGCGGTCATCATC
Organism: Mesorhizobium sp. M0276; assembly: GCF_040321755.1. NCBI lineage: Bacteria > Pseudomonadati > Pseudomonadota > Alphaproteobacteria > Hyphomicrobiales > Phyllobacteriaceae > Mesorhizobium > Mesorhizobium sp. M0276. Next base: position 147,136 of record NZ_JAMYSC010000011.1, read on the forward strand.
ACGGCCGGCGTTTTCATCACCACCAGTGCACAAAATCAGTTCAGCACGAAGGCGCAAAGCCAGGCGGCGTGAGCGCCTTCGCGCCTCAGCCGGTTTCGCTGTCTTCGCCATCACGTGTCGGCCGAGCCGCCCAAGGCGATCTATTGGCGCGGCGGCTCGGCGGCTCGATTCCGAATAGGGTCAGACCGAGCTTTTTTCCGCCAGCACCATGTAGTTGACGTCCATGTCCTTCGAGCGCGCCCAACGGTCGGCGAGCGGATTGTAGCTGACTCCGGTGCGGTCGATGACGGTGAGGCCAGCGCTGCCAAGTGCCTTCTCAAGCTCTTCCGGGCGCACCAGCTTGCCGAATTGGTGGGTGCCGCGCGGCAACCAGCGCAGCACGTATTCGGCGCCGATGATGGCCAGACCGAGCGCCTTCAGCGTGCGGTTGATAGTGGCCACGAACATGATGCCGCCCGGCCGGACCATCTCGCCGCATTTGGCGACAAACAGGTCGATGTCGGCGACATGCTCGACCACTTCCATGTTGAGGATGACGTCGAATTTCTCACCGGCGCCGGCAAGGTCTTCGGCCGTCGTGGCGCGATAGTCGACGCTGACATTGACCTCGGCCGCGTGCAGCTTCGCCACTTCGATGTTTGTTTCGGAGGCATCTGCGCCAACGACTTCGGCGCCAAGCCGCGCCATCGGCTCGCATAACAGGCCGCCGCCGCAGCCGATGTCGAGGATGCGCAGACCCTCGAAAGGCCTCGCAGCGCGTGGATCACGGCCAAAGCGCGTCGCTATCTGGTCACGGATATAGGACAGCCGGACCGGATTGAATTTGTGCAGCGGACGGAACTTGCCGTTCGGGTTCCACCATTCGGCGGCAAGGGCGGAAAAGCGTTCCACCTCTCCGGCATCGATCGTCGATCGTCGGGGCTCTGGCATAGATTGGTCTCCTCGAACGCTAGGAAGTCGGGCGTGAGACCGCGAATGTCAAGGCAGCATTTTTCGATGCAGTCGAAGCGACAGGTTCTGTCACCTGTCGGGCACCTCATCGAAACACAATTGGCCCGTCGGGCGAAAAGAGGACAGGGTTGAAGTTCGAGGAGATGACGATGAAAGAGGAAACGGCTTCGATCCTCTGGCGCCGGCTGGACCTGGAGGGCCACGACGCCTGCCTGCTTTCGCCGAACGACGGCGGGCACAGCCTCGAGGGGCAGGCCATCTTCATCCAGGACGGCCAGCCGTGCTGCCTTGCCTACAAGCTGGATTGCGATGCCGGCTGGAGGACACGGGCGGCGCAGGTCGACGGCTTTCTGGGCACGCGCGAGCTGCATTATGCGATCGAACGCGGTTCGGATGGCCGCTGGACGCTGAACGGCGAAGTCCAGCGCGATGTCGCCGGCCTCGCCGACGTCGACCTCGGGTTCACGCCGGCATCGAACCTGTTGGCGATCCGCCAGTTCGATCTCGGCATCGGCGAGGCGACGCCCGCCCCCGCCGCCTACCTGACCTTTCCGGAGCTCAAGCTGGCGCGCCTCGAACAGAGTTACCGCCGTCTCGATGAGGCTCGCTACGCCTACGTCGCGCCCATGTTCGGCTATGACGGGGTCCTTCAGGTTTCGCCGTGCGGGTTCGTAGTCGATTATCCCGGCCTGTGGGCAAGCTCGGCTGCATCAGGCTGAAGCGATCAAGGTCGTTCCGATGCGGCCTATTTCGTGTCCAGCACGTCGCGCAGTTTCGTCGCCAACTGCTCGATGGTGAAGGGCTTGGCCAGGAAATGCACGTCATGGTCGAGCACGCCATTGTGGACCACGGCATTCCTGGTGAAGCCGGTGGTGAAGATCACCTTCAGCCGCGGCATGCGCGCGACCGCCTCTTGCGCCAGCTTGCGGCCGTTCATCACGGGCATGACGATATCGGTGAACAGAAGTGCGATGCCGGGGTTTTCCGCCAGCTTCTGCAACGCTTCCTGGCCACTCGCGGCGTCGATGACGGCGTAGCCGAGTTCGCGCAAGGCATCCGTGGTGGAGGCGCGCACGCCGGCATCGTCCTCGACGACAAGGATCGTTTCGGTGACCGGTGCGGCGGGATTCTCTCCGCGCCCGCCCGGCACGACAGGTCCCTGCGGGTCGAAGAATCGCGGCAAGTATACCTTGACCGTCGTGCCTTCGCCGGGTTCGGAATAGATCTTGACGTGGCCACCAGACTGTTTGACGAAACCGAATACCTGGCTCAATCCCAGGCCGGTGCCCTTGTTGACCGGCTTGGTGGTGAAAAAGGGCTCGAAGGCCCTGGCTATGATTTCGGGGGCCATGCCCGAACCGGTGTCGCTGACGGCGATCATCACATACTGGCCGGCCTCGACATCGGCATGTGCGGCGGCGTAGTTGTCGTCGAGATGGCTGTTGGCGGTTTCGATGGTCAGCTTGCCGCCATCTCCCATGGCGTCGCGTGCATTGACGGCGAGGTTGAGAATGGCGTTCTCGATCTGGCTCGGGTCGGCATGGATCCTCCACAAGCCGCCCGCCAGCACGGTTTCGATGCGGATGGCTTCGCCGAGTGCCCGCCGGATCAGGTCCGACATTCCGGTCAGCAGCCGGTTGGCGTCGACGATCTGCGGCGCCAGTGGCTGCTGACGCGAGAAGGCGAGCAGCCGGGCCGTCAGATTGGCGGCACGGGTCGCTGCGTCGACCGCCGCTTCGATGAATTTTTCGATGTCGTGTTCGCCGCGCGCCAGCTTGCGCTGGGCGAGGTTCATGGCACTGATGATCACAGCCAGCATGTTGTTGAAATCGTGGGCGATACCGCCCGTCAGTTGGCCGACTGCCTCCATCTTCTGCATCTGGCGTATCTGGGATTCGGCCTTTTCGCGCGTCTGGATCTCATGGCCGAGCGCGATGTTCTTGCGCATCAGTTCCTCTTGGACGATGACCACGTCGTGAAAGCGGCGACGCGATTGCCTGATCGTGTAGGCGGCAAGCAGGAAGATCGCCAGCAGCGCCGCCAGCGAACCGATGCGCAGCCAGGCCTCGACCTGGTCGGTATGGCTGTCGCGCGCAGCGAGGGCGGCGGCGCTGATGCGTCGGATCGCATCCATGCTTGTCCGGATTTCGTCCATGGCGGCCTTGCCCTGGCCGCTGCGGACCAGATCCAGCGCCTTTGTCGCATTGCCTTGGTCATACAGCGCAATCGTCTCGGCCATTTCGGCCTGCTTTTGCGAAAGCGCCTCCTTGATGTGGTTGATTTGCTGGACGACCTGGTCGTCGGGGGCGGTCATGCCTTCGATATGCGCAAGTTGCTCGGGAATTGCGCCGACGGCTTGCCGATAGGGTTCGAGATAGGATTTCTCGCCGGTCAGAAGGTAGCCGCGCTGACCGCCCTCCGCGTCTTGCGCCAGCGAAAGCAGCTCCGAAAGCAATTCCTGATACTCGATTGCTTCGCGCGCGGCTGCGCGATTAGCCCTCTGGCCCTCGACCAGCATGGCACGGCTACCGACGATCAGCGCCAACACCGCGAAGCCGATGATGAGCGGGAGCGATTGCCACCGCATGGCACGCCGAAGACGAGTAATCATCTGCAATGCTGAACCAAAAGGAGTTCCCCCTGGGCGGTATTTCGTAAGCGGCAGCGGGGCGGAACGCAATATGTCGTCTTCTTGAAGGCGGCAATCCGCCGCCAGCCTTGCGAAACCTTCATCATTTGGCTAAGGAGGCCGCGCATTCAGCGGCCGGCGTCAGCCGGCCTTCCACTTTTCGGGATTCCCGCTTTTTTTGGCTGGATCCGGCTTCAGTCAAAGGCATTTCGCTTCCATGGCGCGCATCGTGATGAAATTCGGCGGAACCTCCGTCGCCGACATCGCCCGCATCCGCAACGTGGCGCGTCATGTCAAACGCGAGGTCGACGCCGGACATGAGGTGGCGGTGGTCGTTTCGGCGATGTCCGGCAAGACCAACGAACTGGTCGGCTGGACGCGCGAGGCCTCGCCGATGCACGACGCACGCGAATATGACGCGGTCGTCGCTTCCGGCGAACAGGTCACTGCCGGCCTTCTGGCAATCACCTTGCAGAACATGGGCGTGCATGCACGCTCCTGGCAGGGCTGGCAGATCCCGATCAAGACCGATAATGCGCATGGCGCGGCGCGCATCCTCGACATCGATGGTGCGTTCCTGATCAAACGCTTCGGCGAGGGCCAGGTGGCGGTGATCGCCGGATTCCAGGGCATCGGTCCAGACAATCGCATCTCCACGCTTGGCCGCGGCGGCTCCGACACCAGCGCGGTCGCCATTGCGGCGGCGGTCAAGGCCGATCGTTGCGACATCTACACCGATGTCGACGGGGTCTACACCACCGACCCGCGCATCGAGCCCAAGGCGCGGCGTCTGGCCAAGATATCGTTCGAGGAAATGCTTGAAATGGCCTCGCTCGGTGCCAAGGTTCTGCAGGTGCGTTCGGTCGAGCTTGCCATGGTGCACAGGGTGCGTACCTTCGTGCGGTCGTCCTTCGACGATCCCAATGCGCCCGGAATGGGGGATTTGCTCAATCCGCCCGGAACGCTCATTTGCGACGAGGAAGAGATCGTGGAACAACAGGTCGTCACCGGAATTGCCTATGCCAAGGACGAGGCGCAGATTTCGCTGCGCCGGGTCGGCGACCGGCCGGGCGTTGCCGCCGGCATCTTCGGGCCGCTGGCCGAGGCCAACATCAATGTCGACATGATCGTCCAGAACATATCCGAGGACGGAAAGTCTACCGACATGACATTCACCGTGCCGTCGGGCGATGTCGACAAGGCGCTGGCCGTGCTGGAGCGCCTCAAGGCGTCGATAGGCTACGATGTCGTGCAGTCGGAAGCCGGCATGTCGAAAGTTTCGGTCATCGGCATAGGCATGAGGAGCCATGCCGGCGTCGCCGCCACCGCTTTCAAGGCGCTGGCCGACAAGTCGATCAACATCCGTGCCATCACGACTTCGGAGATCAAGATTTCGATCCTGATCGACGGTCCGTACACCGAACTTGCGGTTCGCACTTTGCATTCCGTCTACGGTCTGGATAAGCAGTAGCGAGAACGATTTGAGTTGTTGCGTGTGCGCCGGTCGCAGTGGAAACTGTGGCGGGCAGAATGCCCATTGGAGAACAAGCCGCGATGCGTGATCAGGCCAGTGGCCCGCGCGTTTTGCTGAAACGGCTCCGCGAGCTCATGCAGGAGCCGCTGGAGCCGCAGGAGCGGCTTGACCGGATCGTGCGCGACATCGCCTCCAATATGGTCGCCGAAGTCTGCTCGCTCTATGTGCTGCGCTCCGATTCGGTGCTCGAACTCTACGCCACCGAGGGCTTGAACCCGAACGCCGTCCATCTGGCGCAGTTGCGATTGGGACAGGGCCTGGTCGGCACGATCGCGGCCAGCGCGCGGCCGCTTAATCTCTCGAATGCGCAGGAACACCCGGCCTTCGCCTATCTGCCGGAGACCGGGGAGGAGATCTACAATTCCTTCCTCGGCGTGCCGGTGCTGCGGGCAGGGCGCACATTGGGCGTGCTTGTGGTGCAGAACAAGACCATGCGTCACTATCGCGACGATGAGGTCGAGGCGCTGGAAACCACCGCCATGGTGATCGCCGAGATGATCGCCACCGGCGATCTGGCGCGGCTGACCAGGCCCGGTCTCGAACTCGATCTGCGCCGCCCGGTCAGCTTCACCGGCCTGTCCTTCAATGACGGCGTCGGGCTTGGCCATGTCGTGCTGCACGAGCCGCGCATCGTCGTCACCAATCTGTTCAACGAGGACAGCGAGGAAGAGGTCCGCCGGCTCGAAACCTCGCTCGGCTCGCTCAGGCTGTCCATCGACGACATGCTGGAGCGCCGCGATGTTGCCTTCGAGGGCGAGCATCGCCAGGTTCTGGAAGCCTATCGCATGTTCGCCAACGACCGCGGCTGGGTGCGGCGGCTTGAGGAGGCGATCCGCAACGGCCTGACGGCCGAGGCTGCCGTGGAAAAGGTGCAGAGCGACATGCGCGCCCGCATGCTGCACATGACCGATCCGTATCTGCGCGAACGGATGAGCGACTTCGACGACCTCGCCAACCGGCTGCTGCGCCAGCTGATGGGACGTGGGCCGGAGGATGTCGCCGCATCGCTGCCGAAGGACGCCATCATCGTTGCCCGTTCGATGGGGGCCGCCGAACTGCTCGATTATCCCCGGGACAAGATGCGCGGGCTGGTGCTCGAGGACGGTGCCGCGACCAGTCACGTCGTCATCGTCGCGCGTGCCATGGGCATCCCTGTCGCCGGCCAGATGAAGGGCGCCGTTTCCATGGCGGAAAACGGCGACGCCATCATAGTCGATGGCGAAGAGGGCGTGATCCATTTGCGGCCGCAGGCCGATCTCGAAGCCGCCTATGCCGAAAAGGTGCGTTTCCGGGCGCGCCGGCAAGAGGTCTATCGCGAGCTGCGCAAGAAGCCGTCGACGACCAAGGACGGCGTCCAGGTCGACCTGCTGATGAACGCCGGTCTTGCGGTCGACCTGCCGCAGCTCGCCGAGGCGGGTGCGGCCGGTATCGGCCTGTTTCGCACCGAATTGCAATTCATGGTCGCCTCGACATTTCCCCGGGCCGAGGCCCAGGAAAAGCTTTACCGCGACGTGCTTGAGGCAGCGCGCGGCAAGCCGGTTACCTTCCGCACCATCGATATTGGCGGCGACAAGGTGCTGCCCTACTTCAAGGGCTCTATCCAGGAGGAGAATCCGGCGCTCGGCTGGCGGGCGATCCGCCTGACGCTGGATCGGCCGGGCTTGCTGCGCACCCAGATCCGCGCCTTGCTCAAGGCCAGCGGCGGGCGCGAATTGAAGCTGATGCTGCCGATGGTGACCGAACTCGGCGAGATCGCCCAGGCGCGCGAGATCATCGATCGCGAGGTGCGGCATCTGTCGCGTTTTGCCCATCATTTGCCGACCAGCCTCAAGCTGGGCGCCATGCTGGAAGTGCCGTCGCTTTTGTTCCAGCTCGACGAATTGATGAAGGCCGTCGATTTCGTCTCGGTCGGTTCGAACGACCTGTTCCAGTTCGTCATGGCCGTCGACCGCGGCAACACGCAATTGGCCAACCGTTTCGACACGCTGTCGGCGCCGTTCCTGCGGGTGCTCAAGCAGATCGCCGATGCCGGCGTCCGCAACCACACGCCGGTGACCCTGTGCGGCGAACTCGCCGGAAAACCTATCTCGGCGATGGCGTTGATCGGCCTCGGCTTCCGCTCCATCTCGATGTCGCCGGCCTCGATCGGCCCGGTCAAGGCGATGCTGACGGAACTGCCGCTGGATGAGCTGGAGGCGTTCTTCGACGACAATCTGATGGCGCCGGCGCAGGGGTTGCCGATGCGGGCGCTGCTGCAGGCCTTTGCCGACGACCGTTCGATTCCATTGTAGCAGCCTCATCATGGTCAACCTGCCCCGCGATCGTATGGATCAAGTCGTCAAGCGTTTCGAGATGCTCGAAGCGCAGATGTCGGCTGGCCCGGCGCCGGATGCCTATGTACGGATGGCGTCCGAATATGCCGACATCCAGAACATGGTGGCCAAGGTCAGGGCACTGCGCTTGGCCGAGCATGAGCAGGCCGACCTCAAAGCCATGCTTGCCGACAAGGGCACCGATGCCGAGATGCGGGCGCTTGCCGAGGCCGACCTGCCGGAGGTCGAGGAACGCATCGAGGCGCTGCAGAGGGACATCCAGATCCTGCTGTTGCCCAAGGATGCCGCCGACGACAAGAACGCCATTCTCGAAATTCGTGCCGGAACCGGCGGCGATGAGGCCGCCCTTTTCGCCGGCGATCTGTTTCGCATGTATGAGCGCTACGCTGCCGAACGTGGCTGGCGTTTCGAGACGGCTTCGGCCAGTGAAGGCGATGCCGGCGGCTACAAGGAAATCATCGCCACGGTGTCGGGCAAGGGCGTCTTTGCGCATCTGAAATTCGAATCCGGCGTGCACCGCGTGCAGCGCGTGCCGGCGACCGAGGCGAGCGGGCGCATCCACACGTCGGCGGCAACCGTCGCAGTGCTGCCGGAAGCCGAAGAGGTCGACATCGACATCAGGGCCGAAGACATCCGCATCGACACGATGCGCGCCTCGGGTTCAGGCGGCCAGCACGTCAACACCACCGATTCGGCCGTTCGCATCACTCATTTGCCGACCGGCATCATGGTGGTGCAGGCGGAGAAGTCGCAGCATCAGAATCGGGCGAAGGCCATGCAGATCCTGCGCGCCCGGCTCTATGACCTGGGGCGCGGCAAGGCTGACGAGGAGCGTTCCGAATCGCGCAAGTCGCAGGTCGGTTCGGGCGACCGCTCGGAACGCATCCGCACCTATAATTTCCCGCAAGGCCGAGTCACCGACCATCGCATCAACCTGACGCTCTACAAGCTCGACCGGGTGATGATGGGCGAGCTCGACGAGATCATCAACGCGCTGATCGCCGATCACCAGTCGAAGCTGCTTGCCGACATCGGCATCGATGGCTGATCAACTGCCCGAGACGCTCGGGCCGCTGCTGCGGGAAGCGCAGGCTCGGCTTGCCGCTGCCGCTACCAATGATCCGGCGCTCGATGCGCGGCTGATCGTCGAGCATTTTTCCGGCACCACGCGTACGCAAGCCATCGCGGACCCCGAACGCAAGGTCGACGCTGATATTGTTGTCGAAATCGACGCCGCCTTGCGGCGCCGCGCCGGCGGTGAGCCGGTGCACCGCATCCTTGGCTATCGTGAATTCTACGGTTTGCGCCTGTCGCTGTCGCCGGAAACGCTGGAGCCGCGGCCGGATACCGAAACGCTGGTCGAGGCGGTGTTGCCCTTCGTCAAGGCAATCGCGGCGCGGGAGGGCGTATGCCGGATCCTCGATCTTGGCACCGGCACCGGCGCCATTGCGCTGGCGCTGCTCAGCGCCGTGCCGACAGCTACGGCCACCGGTGTCGATCTGTCCGCGGGCGCGCTGGCGACGGCGACCCGCAATGCCGGGCAGTTGGGCCTTGCAAGGCGGTTCACAGCGCTCCAGTCGGACTGGTTTGAAAAAGTTTCGGGCCGGTACCATGTAATTGCCGCAAACCCTCCCTATATACCCTCTGAAGACATAGGAAATCTGCAGGACGAAGTCCGCAATTTCGACCCGCGCTTGGCCTTGGATGGCGGCGCGGATGGTCTGAACCCCTATAGGATCATCGCCGCGGAGGCGGCGAGGTTTTTGGAAACTGAAGGCAGGATTGCGGTCGAGATCGGCCACACGCAGCACGATCAAGTCTCGAAGACATTCACAGTTGCCGGCTACGTGCCGGGTGGTGCTTTTCGGGATCTTGGCGGAAACGACAGGGTTCTTGTCTTTGAAAGGATAAAGCCTTGATGCAGTGCAAAAAAGCGCTTGGCAATGCCGGGGAATGCGGCTAGGGTCGCCTTAACCGGATGAGACGAAGCAGGCAGTGCTCTTAGCGATTCGGTTTTCCTTGGAAATAGCTGCCTTCTTGCGCAAACGATGCCCAAGCTTCGTGCGGGAATCGTCCGGCAAGTGATGTAACCGGAACAGGATGGCACGTGGCGCCAACGCAATTGATGCGGGCGAACGCCGGTGAAGAGACGAAGCGGCTGGCTGCATGAGCGCCTCCGTTCGTGAAGAGTTTTCGAAAATTTCAAGATGAAGAGAGTTTGATGAGGCCACAACAGCAGAACAGGCGCATGCGCGGTCGCAACAACAATGGCGGCGGCAGCAACAATAACAACAATAACAACAACAACCGCAAGGGGCCGAACCCCCTGACGCGCAACTACGAGAGCAATGGCCCGGACGTCAAGATCCGCGGTTCGGCTCAGCAGATCGCCGAAAAATACGCCACCCTTGCCCGCGACGCGCAAAGCTCCGGCGATCGGGTCATGGCGGAGAATTATCTCCAGCACGCCGAACATTACAATCGCATCATCGCGGCCGCGCAGGCGCAGATGCCGATCCAGAACACGCAGCAGAATCGCGATGATTTCGACGATGACGGCGACGAGGATCGCGACGATTTCGACAATGCCAGCAACAACAGCAATACCGTTTCCGATGCCCAGGTGCCGGTGATCAACCATGGCGCCGGCCCGCAGCCGGTCATCGAAGGCATGCCGGCCGAGGTTGCACTCAACCGGGAAGGTAGCCGCGACAATCGTGACAATAGCGGGCGTGACAATAGCGGGCGTGATAATAGCGGGCGTGACAATAGCGGGCGCAACAGTGGTGGCCGCGACAACAGTGGCGCACGCCATCGCGATCGTCGCCCCAATGGCGGTTACGGTCAGCGGGATTATTCATCGTCCGCCGAGCAAGGTGGTCAGCCCCGGAGCAACGAGGCTCCGGTTCAGGCCGAAACCGCTTCGCCGACCGAGTCCATTGCGGCGGCCGAACCTGCTCCGTTGTTCGAGAACCTTTCGCCGGCGGGTCTTGCCGCCCGGGCCGAGCTCAATGAGGCGGCTGCCGAAAGCGGTGCTGCCCGTCGCCCGAGGCGTCCGCGCCGTCCGCGCGTCAACGCCAATCAGGTCGAAGGCGGTGGCGACAGTGCCGAAGGCGGCGAGGTGACTGCGGCCCCGGCCGACAGCGGCAACGCCGAACCGGCCATTGTCGACATCGACAACTAATCGAACGACATTTCAACACATTGGGCGGCGGGGAGAAATCTCCGCCGTTTTTGTTTTGTGCCGCGATGGCATATTATGCGTTGACCGACATCAAGGCGTCTTGAGACAGCATGGCCTACGCACCATATCTCGGCTGAACAGGATCCGGCTCGAATGGGCGGATTCGTCACCGCAATCTGATCCGGTGCCGCAAAGCGGGCCGGTGATGGAAGGAGACAGATATGAACCTTGAGAAATACTCCGAGCGCGTGCGCGGCTTCATCCAGTCCGCGCAGACCATGGCGCTCTCCCGCAACCACCAGCAGTTCACGCCTGAACACATCCTGAAGGTGCTCGTCGACGATGACGAGGGCCTGGTCGCATCGCTGATCGAGCGCGCCGGCGGCAACGTCCGCGACGTCAAGCTTGGCGTCGAGACGGCGCTCGAGGCGATGCCCAAGGTTGAGGGCGGCAACGGTCAGCTCTATCTGGCGCAGCCGCTGGCAAAAGTGTTCTCGACCGCCGAGGAACTGGCCAAGAAGGCCGGCGACAGTTTTGTCACCGTCGAGCGGCTGCTGCAGGCGCTCGCCATGGAGAAATCGGCCAAGACCGCCGACATCCTGGCCAAGGCCAGCGTCACCGCGCAGGCGCTCAACCAGGTCATCAACGACGTCCGCAAGGGCCGCACCGCCGATTCAGCGAGTGCCGAACAGGGCTACGACGCGCTGAAGAAATATGCGCGCGACCTGACCGCTGATGGGCGTGCCGGCAAGCTCGATCCCGTGATTGGCCGTGACGACGAGATCCGACGCACCATCCAGGTGCTGTCGCGCCGCACCAAGAACAATCCGGTGCTGATCGGTGAACCGGGCGTCGGCAAGACAGCGATCGCCGAAGGCCTGGCGCTGCGCATCGTCAATGGCGACGTGCCGGAATCGCTGAAGGACAAGCAATTGATGGCGCTCGACATGGGCGCGCTGATTGCCGGCGCCAAATACCGCGGCGAGTTCGAGGAGCGGCTGAAGGCCGTGCTCTCCGAAGTCACCTCGGCCAGCGGCAACATCATCCTGTTCATCGACGAGATGCATACGCTGGTCGGCGCCGGAAAGGCGGATGGCGCCATGGATGCGTCGAACTTGTTGAAGCCCGCGCTTGCGCGCGGTGAACTGCACTGTGTCGGCGCCACCACGCTCGACGAGTACCGCAAGCATGTCGAGAAAGATGCAGCCCTTGCCCGCCGCTTCCAGCCGGTGTTCGTCGATGAGCCGACGGTGGAAGACACCGTTTCAATCCTGCGCGGCCTGAAGGAAAAATACGAGCAGCACCACAAGGTGCGTATCTCGGATTCGGCGCTGGTGGCGGCGGCGACGCTGTCCAACCGCTACATCGCCGACCGCTTCCTGCCGGACAAGGCGATCGACCTCGTCGACGAAGCCGCATCGCGGCTGCGCATGCAGGTCGATTCCAAGCCCGAAGCACTGGACGAGATCGATCGCCGCATCATGCAGCTCAAGATCGAGCGCGAAGCGCTGAAGGTCGAGACGGACGATGCCTCGAAGGACCGGCTCGCCCGCCTGGAAAAGGAACTCGTCGGCCTCGAAGAGGAATCGACCGAGATCACCGCCAAGTGGCAGGCCGAGAAGCAGAAGCTCGGGCTCGCCGCGGACCTCAAGAAGCAGCTCGACGAGGCGCGCAACGACCTTGCCATTGCCCAGCGCAAGGGTGAGTTCCAGCGCGCCGGCGAGCTGGCTTATGGCAAGATCCCGGAACTGGAAAAGAAGCTGAAGCAGGCCGAGGCCCAGGACGGCAAGGTCGGCATGGTCGAAGAGGTGGTCACCCCCGACCACGTCGCCCATATCGTCTCGCGCTGGACCGGCATTCCGGTCGACAAGATGCTGCAGGGCGAGCGCGACAAGCTGCTGCGCATGGAAGACGAGATCGGCAAGCGCGTCGTCGGCCAGGGCGAAGCGGTTCAGTCCGTCTCGAAGGCCGTGCGTCGGGCGCGTGCCGGCTTGCAGGATCCGAACCGGCCGATCGGCTCGTTCATGTTCCTCGGACCGACGGGTGTCGGCAAGACCGAACTGACCAAGGCGCTGGCGAACTTCCTGTTCGACGACGAAAGCGCGATGGTGCGCATCGACATGTCGGAGTTCATGGAGAAGCACTCGGTTGCCCGGCTGATCGGCGCGCCTCCCGGCTATGTCGGCTATGAGGAAGGCGGCGCGCTGACCGAAGCGGTGCGGCGGCGGCCTTATCAGGTCGTGCTGTTCGACGAGATCGAAAAGGCACATCCCGATGTCTTCAACGTGCTGTTGCAGGTGCTCGACGACGGCCGCCTGACCGATGGCCAGGGCCGCACCGTCGACTTCCGCAACACGCTGATCATCATGACCTCGAACCTCGGTGCTGAATATCTCGTCAATCTCGGCGAGGACCAGGATGTCGATGTGGTTCGCGACGAGGTGATGAATGTCGTCAGGGCATCGTTCCGGCCGGAGTTCCTCAACCGCGTCGACGAGGTGATCCTGTTCCACCGGCTGCGCCGGCAGGATATGGGCCGCATCGTCGAGATCCAGCTCAAGCGGTTGGAGAGCCTGCTTGTCGACCGCAAGATCACGCTGTCGCTGGATCAGGAGGCGATCGACTGGCTGGCAGCCAAGGGTTACGACCCGGCCTATGGCGCGCGGCCGCTGAAGCGAGTGATGCAGAAGGAGTTGCAGGATCCTCTGGCGGAGAAGGTCCTGCTTGGCGACATTCTCGACGGCTCGACCGTCAAGGTGACAGCCGGTTCAGACCGGCTGAACTTCCGCTCGAAGCCGACGATCGTCGCGGCGGAAGCGGCAGCCTGATCCAACGCCGCGCGTTCATCCTGGACGCGCGGCTTTTTTCATATAAACGGGGGCGGGGATGACGCTGGACGACTATAACGACTTCTGCGCTTCCTTGCCGTCGGCGACCCATGTCGTCCAGTGGGGCGGTGCCCATGTCTGGAAGGTCGGCGCCAAGGTCTTTGCGATCGGCGGCTGGGGCCAGGGTGGCCAACTCTTCGTGACCTTCAAATGCTCCGATATCGCCTATGATGTGCTCAAGGAGCGGCCGGGTCTGCGGCCCGCGCCCTATCTTGCGTCGCGCGGCATGACATGGATCCAGCGTCAGACAAGCCAGAGCATGGATGATAGTGCGCTGAAGGACTATCTGCGCGAGAGCCATCGTCTTGTCGCCCTGAAGCTGACCAAGCAGGCGCGCAAGGAATTGGGTCTTGCCGCAAGCTAGATAATATTCGCCGATGCGCCGGAAACCGCCATCTTCATGCCCGGTTCATATTGGAACCATATGGTGATTGACTGGTTTGCTGGCGAAGGGGTTCGCCTTACAGGGACACTGCCGGGCGGCGGCAATTACGGACCGGAGAGCTTCGCCACCATGCTGCGCACGATCTTCACCCTCTCGGCACTTGCCGGCGGGTTTTTGTCTGCCAATGCCGTCGCTGCCCCGACGCAGGACAGCGCACCACCGATTGTCCGCGCCATCAACGACGGTGCCATCCTGCTCGCACAGGACGGCAATCTGGACATCTACTACGACGCCAGGGGCAACCGCGTCATTGTCGACGCCGAAACCGGCAAGGTCATCGCCATTCAGCCGCCGAAGTCGCGACTCGATCGCCGCGCGCTGCGTCGCGAGACACGGTTGCGCGAACTGGGCCGCGTCCCCGATGACAATGATCGCTATTATCTCGACAATCCGGAAGATATGGCGCGGTTCCGCCGCAAGCAACTGGAAGAGGAAGGCCGGGTCATCCCGCCGCCGGCCGACGAATACGATCCTAACGGTGACAATTCCGTGGAAGTCTATCCGCCGGCGCCGCAGGACGATGGCAGCTACGACAACAATTTTCCCGATGCACCCCAGCCGGCAGAGCCGCAAATCATAACGCGTCAGCCGCTGGACGAGGCCTCGATAGACCCTGGTCAGCCTGCGGCACCGACCGAACAGACCATGCCCGAGGATCAGGCGGCACTGCCGCCGAAGATCGGCGGCAAGACCATCGAGCCGTCGCTTTCGCTGGGAGCGCGCGAGGACGTCGCAGCGCTGCAGGTGCTGCTCGACCGGGGTGGCGCTTCGCCTGGCGTCATCGACGGGCGATTCGGTTCGAATGTCGACAAGGCACTCGCCGCCTACAACCAGATCACCGGAAGCAATCTGCGATCGACCGATGCTGTCGGCATCCAGTCAGCACTGGCGCAATCCGGCGGCGACGCTTTCGCCAACTACACGATCACGCCGGAGGATGCGGCCGGCCCGTATGTCGCCTCGATCCCGGAAGACTACAGCCAAAAGGCGCAGCTCGATCGCATGGGCTATACGTCTGTGACCGAAGCGCTGGCGGAGCGCTTCCACATGGACGAGAATTATCTCAAGGCGCTCAATCCGGACGTCAACTTCAATCGCCCCGGCACGATCATCAAAGTCGCCAATTTCGGCAGGCTGGTCTCGACGCCGGTGGCCCGCATCGTCGCCGACAAGGACAAGAAAGAGGTTTTCGCCTATGATGCCGGCGGCAAGCTGGTGGCAGCCTATCCCGCCACCATCGGCTCGTCGGATACGCCGTCACCGTCCGGCACGCATGCGGTATCGCGCGTCGCGCTCGATCCGAACTACACCTACAACCCCAGCATCAATTTCAAGCAGGGTCAAAACAACAAGATCCTGACCATTCCGCCAGGCCCGAACGGTCCTGTCGGCTCGGTTTGGATCGCGCTGGACAAGCCGACCTACGGCATTCATGGTACACCCGACCCCTCGAAGATCGGCAAGACTGAAAGCCATGGCTGCGTGCGCCTGACCAACTGGGATGCGCGTGAGCTGGCCAAACTGGTTTCGCCGGGTGTGACGGTTGAGTTTGTCGGCGGGCCTTCAGCCGATGATTTTGCGCAGCAGTGAACTCCGAAGTGCGGCGGCATAGATCAGCTGCACGACCAGGATGAAGCCGATGCCGAGCAATGCATTGACGAACGACAATGCGGCGCCGATCGCCCACAGGATTTGCGCCTTGACGATGCGCAGATAGACCGTGCGTTTCGTTTCCGCGTCGACACCCTCTGCCAGGAAGCCGTTTTTCTCCGCATAGCGCCAGCTGGCGAACAGGGTGACGCCGAGCATCAGCAGATTGAGCCAGTAGACCAGCACGGCGGTTCTGAACTCGAGGAAGTCAGCCAGAAGGTCGGTCGAGAACGGCAACAAGGCGATGAAGGCGAGAAAGCAGAGGTTCAACGTCGCAAGCCGTCGGTCGGATCTGGCGATCAGGCCATGCTGTGCCTGCTGGCCGAACCAGAAGATGGTCAGCGTCAGGAAACTCAAGGCGTAGGTCAGGAAGCGTGGCGCCAGTGCTACCATCGCGGCAAGCAGTTCGCCTTCTGAATGGATCGCCTCGTGCGCCGGCACCCTGATTTCGAGGACAATCAAGGTGAGTGCGATGGCGAACACCCCGTCGGTGATGCCGACGATACGGCCACGTCCCTCCGCCGATGCTTCAAGTGGCCGCTTCATCGATTTCTCCCCGTTGCAATTTGCAGGAAACCTAACATGGCTGCCGCCGTTTGCATCAGAGCAGGCGCAATCCCGGCAATGTGGCTGGGTTCAACGACAGCAAGCCGCTGGCCGGTTGTTGCCATTACACCCGAAGTCTAAGCAAGGTTCCATGCATTCACCAAGTGCCGCCGCCGCCGTCCCCCTGACCAGTCCGGTCACGAATGGAACCTTCTGCCCGCAAGCGCAGCGGCGATTTGTGCTGATCGCGGCAATCCTGGCCTCGGCGCTCGGCTTCATCGACGGTTCGATCCTTGCCATCGCCATGCCGGCGATCCGCGTCAACCTCGGCGCCAGCCTGGCGCAAGCGCAGTGGATTTCCAATGCCTATGCGTTGACGCTGTCGGCGCTGATCCTTGCCGGGGGTGCCGCCGGTGACCGATTCGGGCTGCGCCGCGCCTTCGTGGCGGGCATTGCGCTGTTCATTGCCGCTTCGCTTGCCTGTGCGCTGGCGCCGAATGCAATTGTGCTGATCGCATTTCGCGCCGTGCAGGGCATTGGTGCGGCCATCATGGTGCCGGGTAGCCTAGCCATCATTGCCAAGGCCTACCCGAAAAAGGAACGCGGCCGCGCCATCGGCATCTGGGCGGCGGCTTCGGCGCTGACCACGGCACTTGGCCCGGTGTTCGGCGGCTTCGTACTGTCGGCTTTCGGCGACGGCATCTGGCGGGCGATCTTCGCCATCAACCTGCCGCTCGGCCTTATCTCGATCTATCTCCTGCTGGCCAAGGTTCCAGCCGATGCGGCCACGGAAAAACGCAGCCTGGACCTCGGCGGTGCCGCACTCGCGACATTGGCCTTCGGTGCGCTCGCCTACGGGCTGACCTCGATGAGCGCCAGCGGTGAGGGCCACATGGCCGGGCCGAGCATTGCCGCCGGCGTCGTATTGCTGGCTGTCTTCATCGTCTTCGAACTTCGGCAGCGCGAGCCGATGATCGACCTCAGCCTGTTTCGCGTCGGCGCTTTCGCCGGCGCCAATGTCGCGACGTTTTTCCTCTATTTCGCGCTGTCGGCCAATCTTTTCTATCTGCCGATGTTGCTGATAGCCGGCTGGGGGCTGAGTACGGCCGAGGTCGGCTTCATCTTCTTGCCGCTGTCGGCATTGATCGCACTCCTGTCGGGACCGGTCGGCCAGCTGTCGGACCGGATCGGCCCGCGTTTTCCGATCGCCTGCGGCAGCCTCGTCGTGGCTTTCGCCTTCGCCGGACTTGCCTTGCTCGCCCATGCCGGCATCCACAATTTCTGGACGGGGACATTTCCGCTGATGGCGCTGATGGGGCTCGGCATGGCGCTGGTCGTATCGCCTTTGTCGACCGCGATCATGACGGCGGTTGAAGACAAGGATACGGGTGCGGCCTCCGGCATCAACAATGCCGTCTCGCGAATCGGCGGTCTGATCGCGGTGGCGGCGATGGGCTCGCTTGCCGCTTGGGTCTACGCGCACGCGCTGGATGGCAATGCAACGCCCGGCGTGCCTGGCTTTGGCGAGCCGGCGACGGTTGGCCTTGCGCCCGCCGTCGATGCGGCAAGGCTCGCCGCGAGCGACGCCGCGTTTGCCGCCGTCTCTGCGGTGACGGCGCTGCTTTGCCTGCTTTCGGCCGTCATCGCCTGGACGACCATTTCCGGGCAACCGCTGCCATGGCCACGGGGTGCAGAAAATCCGCAAGGCTGAGAAATTCAGCAAGGTTGGACCGACGGATCAACCGTCGATCTTGGCACTCGCAACCTTCAGCGAATCACTGTCTTCCTGCTTCAGCAGATCGTCGATGCGCTCGCGCTCGCGCTTGAAGGCGACGAGGTCGTCGCCCTTCAACACCTTGCCGACCGGCAGCCGGACGCGCATCGAATCGACTTTGGTGCCGTTGACGATCAGCTCGTAGTGGAGGTGCGGACCGGTGGAGAGACCGGTCTGGCCGAGATAACCAATGATCTGGCCCTGGCGCACGCGTACGCCGGGTTCGATGCCTTTGGCAAAGGCGCTCTGGTGATTGTATGACGTCTCGTAGCCGTTGGCATGGCGCAGGATGATCTGCTTGCCATAGCCGCCGGCCCAGCCCGCCTTCTCGACGACACCATTGCCAGCGGCGATGATCGGCGATCCGATGGGAGCGGCCCAATCTGTGCCGGTGTGCATGCGGACATAGCCGAGGATCGGATGTTTGCGGGCACCAAATCCGGAGGTAAATCTACCATTGGGCAGCGGGTTGCGCAGCAGGAACTGCTCGGCGCTCGAGCCGTTCTCGTCGAAATAGTCGGTGCTGCCGTCCTGCATCTGGAAACGGTAGAAGTTGCGCGTCTGGCCGCCGAACGTCGCCGAGACGTAGAGAAGCTCGGAGCTGTCCGAGGTCTGGTCGTCGCCATCGGGCTGCGAAAACAGCACTTCGATGCGGTCGGCGGGGTTGAGCCGGGACTGGAAGTCGACGCCAGACGCCAGCAGCTTGATCAGCTGCTTGGTCATCGCCTTGGACATGCCGTAGGAATAGGCGGTGCGGTAGATGCCGTCATAAATGTTGGGCAAGTTGCCGCGCACCACCACCGGAGCCGACGAATCATCGAAGGCAGTCAGCAATTCCGGATTCGGATCGGGTTCCTGCGCGGGCACATACTGGCCGCGATCGTCGAGCGCGATGGTGACGATGTGCTGTGTCCTGTCGTAGACGCTGGTGCGCACGACCTTGGCGGCATCGCCGCGAACCTCAAGCCCGACACGCAGCACGGTTCCGGCCTTGAGCGCTGTCGCGTTCAACAGCTTGGCGATGGCTTCGGCCATGCCGGTGGCGTCTTCGCCCGTGTAGCCCGAATCAGCAAAAGCCTCAGTGACGTCGAGATCCTTGGTGAAGGGGATGATCTCCTCGGCGAAAGCCGGCGCCTGGTCGTCGGCGGCGGCGCGCGGTGCCACCGAGACGTTCTCCGGCACGATCTTGACGTCATAGGAGCCTGCCATGCTCTCGGCAAAGGCTTCGCCGAACCGCTGCGGGTCGACATAGTGGAGTGAAGCAACCTGCACGGCGCCATCGCTGAGGTCGGTGCCGGCTTCGCGCACCACTTTTTCCACCTCGTCGGCGGACAGGTCGCTCTTTTCGTCAAAGGAAGCCGTCTCGATCGGGAAATCGACGGTCTTCAGGCTCATCTCGCTTTCGACCTTGGCGCCGTAGATCTGACCAGAGGCGGCCGAGGCTGTCGCGGGCTGAGCACTGTCGTCGCTGTCGTCGCCGAACACCTGCATCGGATCGAAGGGCGGGTAGGCGCGGCTGGTGGTGTGGCCCGCGCCAAGCGCCATCTTGATCTGCACGAAAGGCATGGTGTGGATGACGTCACGGTCGCCGACCTTGGTCACCATCGACACTTCCATGCGGCGACGGTCCTTGGCCTTGGCGATCTGACGCGGCGCCACCAGCCTTGTGGTCTTGGCGATTTCGCCGGAATCGCCGTTGCCGGCAAGATTGATCAACTCGGCGATCTCGGGTGGGGTGGCCAGCTGCTGGCGGCCGTCAAGGGCGGCGAACAGCGCGACGCCCATCAGTACGCTCGAGGTCACGCCGGTGAGGAAGGTTCCTGAAAGCCAGCGCGCAGAAACCTCGCGCCGGTCGGGCGGGCCGCTGCGGCCGTCCGCGATAAGCGGCGGCTCATTGCCGAGTTCGGCTATGACATCTTCCGTGTCTGGCATCCAGAAAGGCTGCTTCTTCCCCGGGCGGAACGGCTTGTCGCTTTTGTTGTGGCCGTGACATTTGCCTGTCATGGCAGGTGAAGTCAACGAAGCGCCAGGCTCCGACCGAATTCCCCCCAAGCACTTCTCTTATAGAGCGCTCTATCGGAAGGGGCGGTGTACCTTCCCTGCAAGGCTCGCCGCGCGCTCCTCTATGAGGCCCTCAAAAGAGGCGCCGCTCCATCGCGCGGCGCCGCTTTCGTCGGGTTTGGTGTCGAACGGCAATGCGGCGGCAATAGGGCTCTTTCGTCGGTGTCCAACCCGTACGGTCCACGTTCCCTTGGGGCAGTCGGCTACCAACAGACCGGGCCCGAGATTTCTGTCGCAAAAAGTTCAAAAACTTTGAGATCGCTGTTGACAGTTCTCGTTGGTGGCGACTATATACGCCTCACGAACGAGGGCGGCTCGCCGCTGGCGACGAAGAAGTTTGC